>JBKQOR010000021.1:0-20617 GCA_052145435.1 Rhodomicrobium sp.
CTTGAACGGACCGTTACAGCTTAGTCACAGATCCAGTGTCCCGCGCGCCACAGTGGCTGCCCGGATGCTGCCATAGTTATTTGTTCAACACTCATGCACTACATATAGGGCCTACTAACGCTTTCTCGCTGTGCCCTCTGCAGCGTAGCCATTGCAAGCCTTGCATCGCTCGCTCTCTTAACCCATAGGATCGCTTCCTAAGCAGATGATTATTAAACTTGCGATACGGAACCTGTTTCACGACCGGGCCCGTTTCCTCGTCACTCTCGTTGGTATTCTGTTCGCCGTTGTACTCGTCGCAGTGCAGCTCGGGATGTACTTTGGCGCGCGTATCATGATAACCGGCATGATCGATCACGCCAAGGGCGACATTTGGATAGCCGCCTACGGTGCTGAAAGTTTTGAACAGGCTCCGCTCCTCACCGGGCGGGAGCGGTTCACGGCGCTCTCGGTGCCGGGCGTAGCAGCCGTAACGCCGCTCCTCGTATCCTTTTCGGATTGGCGCCGCCCAGATTCGAGCACCACGAACGTCGTCGTGATCGGCTCCGACGAGGACGAGGCGAGCCTCGAACCCTGGAACATCGTCGAGGGTGCAGTCACCTCAACGTCGCCGGATGGGGTGATCGTCGACCGCACCTACGCGAAATCGCTTGGCGTTTCAGGAGCAGGCGCGATTGGAGAGATCGAAGGAAGGCGCGTCAGGGTTGAAGCTTTGACGAACGGCATCCGGTCCTTCACCACCTCGCCCTACGTGTTTACGTCCCTTGACAAGGCCCACAAGCTTTTGTCGATCCCGTCCGATCAGGCCACCTTCTATCTTGTGAAGCTTGCGCCAGGGGCGGCGGCCGCTGAGGTGAAGCGCGAGCTTGCGTCGCGGCTGCACGGCGCCTCGGTGTACACGAAAGCTGAATTCCTGCAGCGCAACCTCGATTATTGGCTCTTTGGCACTGGCGCCGGCGTCGCACTGCTCGGCGGCGCGCTTCTCGGGCTCATCATCGGAACGGTGATCGTTGCCCAGACGCTCTATTCAAGCACAAAAGATCATTTGGGTGAGTTCGCCACGCTGAGGGCGCTCGGTTCATCCTCCTATTACATCCACAAGGTTATTCTGACCCAAGCGGCAGTCAGCGCATTCGCCGGTTACACGCTCGGCGCCGGCTTGTCGCTCGTCATTGCGGCCTTCAGCGGCGAAACGGCACTCCCGATCGTTTTCACCCCAGCGCTGGCGGCGTTTCTTTTCGCCGTGACGCTGGCCATGTGCGTGGTCTCGGCCGTGTCGTCCATTCTTAAGGTCACGAAAATAGACCCAGCCATGGTATTTGCGCGATGAAAACGGTCCCCAGCCTCGAGGCGCGGCACATCGTTAAGGAGCTTGGCCAGGGCGACGCCAAGATCCAAGCCTTAAGGGGCGTCAATCTCACGCTCTATCCCGGCGAATTCACGCTTTTGATGGGACCGTCCGGCAGCGGAAAGACAACGCTGCTCTCGATCCTTGGATGCATCTTGTCGCCGACCTCCGGAACGCTCACGGTCGCGGGCGAGTGCGCGACGGGCCGTTCGGCCGAAGAACTCGCCGATTTGCGGCGGCGGCATTTCGGGTTTATCTTTCAAGCGTACAATCTATTTCCAACCTTGAACGCTCTCGACAACGTCAAAATAGCGCTCGACGTTCGCGGATTTGGTGCCGCGGAGTGCCGGGAGCGGGCGGAGGCCGCGCTCCGTGACGTAGGGCTCAGCCACCGCCTGACAAGCTTTCCCGGAACCCTCAGCGGGGGCGAAAAGCAGCGCGTCGCAATCGCGCGCGCGATTGCCTCCTCGCCATCCATCGTGCTGGCGGATGAGCCAACCTCCGCACTCGATACGGAGAACGGACAGGCTATCATGGCGCTGCTCGCCAAGCTTGCCAAAGATGAAAACCGTACAATTCTCGCCGTGACGCACGATCCGAGAACCGTTCCTTATGCGAACCGCGTGATCGAAATCGAGGACGGACGGATTTCTGGACAAAAGAAGAGCGCTGAAGCGCCTCATAACATCGATGAACACCAGACCGGGAGCGAAAGCGTCAAGAGCAATCAAAAAAGAAAGCGACATGTCCATGCGTAGAATTAAGCCCACCTCTGTCATGCTCTTCTTGGGCGTTCTGACGTTCGGGATTGGCGCCATCGGCGCAACCGGGCTGTTTTCTTTAGGCTCAACGCCCGCCCGCTCCGAGCAGCCCGCTACTCTCGAACCGGCGTGGGCAGCTGCAGCGCCTGGGCGTGTCGAACCCAAAGGACGTGAGCTTCATCTCGGAGCTTCAGCGCCGGCCGCCATCAAGGAAGTTCTCGTCCAGCTCAACGATCGCGTGAAGACCGGGGACCTGCTGATCAAGCTCGACGACGAGGAATTGAAAGCTAAGCTCGCGGCAGTGAAAGCCGAAGCGGCAGTCCGGCTCGCCGAAAGGGACTCCAACGAGGTCAAGGGTGCCGCACTCGATCGCCGGAAGGCCGAGGACAGCCTCTACTCTGCCGAGCGCGGCGCTTTCGACGCGAGAATGGACCTCGACCGCCTCATCTCGCTTGCGAAAGAAAACCAGGTTTCAGCCGGGGAAGTGGAGAAGGGCCGCGCCGCTGTCCCCGCGGCTGACAGCAAGCTTGAGCACGAGCGTGCCAATCTTAAGCGCGTGCAAAGCAAAAATCTTCCTGCATTGACGCGCGAGGAGGCGGCACTCTCTGCCGCGCGCGCTGAGGTTGCCGTGGTAAGCACCGCCCTTGAGCGTACACATATCCGCTCTCCCATCGAAGCTACGGTTCTTGAGCTGCATGCGAAGCTAGGGGAGATGGCAAGTCCAGCCGCCGATACCCCTCTGCTCGTGCTTGGCGATACCACGCACCTGCAAGTGCGCGCCGAGGTGCAGGAACGGGACGTCCGCAAAATATACCCCGGGCAGGCAGCCATCGTGAAATCCGATGCCTTTCCAAACCGCTCCTTCGATGCACGGGTGTCTGTTATGGCGAGAGCTCTTGCCGCGCCGCAACTCTTGGCCCGGGGGCAGCGCAAGCCAACGGACGTAGACATTTTGGAGGTAATTCTCGATCTCGACGACGGCGTGCCGCTTTTGCCGGGGATGCGGACCGACGTTCTTTTCAAGGAAGCCGAGTCGTTACAAAAAAGCTCGGTTGCTAAAACCGAATAGCCCTACCCCCTTGCAGCTTTGCGGCCGCCTTATTCAGGGGGTGGCGCGGCGGCTGGCGCGCTAAGGAACGGCTTCAAGCCTTCCTCAGGCGGCTTTGGCTCTTTTGACGGCTGCTCTGGCGGGCCGAGAGTGAAGCCCGCGCCATAGGTTGGGTGAGCGGCGATTTTGTCGAGATCCGAAACTGAAATATAGCGGCCTGGACAAGGGGCTTGCCAGCCGAAAGGATAGCGCACCTCTATGTCGCGGTAAGCGACATTCACTTCCTGTTCGCCATAGGTGGTGGTTCCGAAGAGCGTGCTGCGAGAATTGAGGCAAAACCCCGTCGCTATGGGGTTCATTTGCCTGGCAAACGCTATGAAACGCTCGGCGAAACTTCTCCCGACGCGGTCGTAGGTCATCGACGTATTGGAAGCCGGCCAAATGAACAAGAACCGGAACTTGTTCGGACCGGTAGGCGTTATGTTGGTAAGCGCCGCATCGGGCTGCTGTGGCAATGCGTCGAACAGTTCATTCATGCTTTTAGGATCGATCGAGTTCACAATCGTTTTTGCTTGATCGCCCGCCAGCGCTCCGGATACGGCGCAAAGGGTCGCAAAAAAAACCGCAGCGATGGCTTTATAGGATTTGTGTCGCATCATGATGGGGGATGTGGGGGTTCCTTGCCTTGTCCGTCAACATATCGCGCGCAACTTGCGCTGAAATCGGGCGGAGAGTGCAATGTTGCAATCGACAAGCCTGATTTTTTGCCTTAAGTAGGCTAGATTCCAGATCAACTGGCGCGGCGGGCGCGCGCATGTTTGCGCGGCGGAGGTGCTCCTTTGATGTGCCGCATAGAGGATTTCAGAGATGAACATCATCGAGACGCTTGAAAAAGAGCAAATGGCGCAAGTCGAGTCCAAGCGCCGCATACCGACCTTCCAGCCGGGCGATACGCTGCGCGTGAGCGTGAAAGTGGTTGAAGGCACCCGCGAGCGCGTTCAGGCCTATGAAGGCGTGTGCATCGCGCGCTCGGGCCGGGGCTTCAACGAGAGCTTCACGGTTCGCAAAATCTCTTACGGCGAGGGCGTCGAACGCGTGTTTCCCCTTTACTCGCCCCTCATAGACAGCATAACGGTGGTGCGCCGCGGCAAGGTTCGCCGTGCGAAGCTCTATTATCTCCGCGGGCTTCGCGGCAAGGCCGCCCGTATCCCCGAGCGCACCGACAACCGCGCAAAGGCGCTGAAAGCCGAGTTCAAAGGCTTCAAGCGGCCAAAGGGCAATCCCGACAATTTGAAGCTCATCAAAGGCCTCGAAGCCAACGACGAGAAGCGCTTGAACGAGATCGGCGTTATCAAATTTGAGCAGCTCGCCAATTTCTCCGACGAAGAGATCGCATTGGTCGACGATTATCTAAAGCTCGGCGGCAGGCTGGAACGCGAGGATTGGCCCGGCCAGGCGCTGAAGCTTATGGCTGAGACGACGGCGGAAGAAGTGCCCGCGCTGGAGGAAGAGGGCGGCGAGGCCAAGGCGTAATTCGGGGTTCCCCCGGCCGGTGGTCCAAGGCGGCGCGCCTGCGCGCGCCCTCGCCGCTCAGACGGACTGGCTCCGCCGGTGCTCGATGCACGCCTGCACGGCGTAACCCCCGTAAAGTCTTTCCGCCGTTGCCGTAAAGCCCAGCTCCTCTGCAAGCGCCCCAATCTTGCTTTCAAATGCAGGGATCGGCACAACGGAGAAGCGATTGAGCCAGGCCAGCTGCGCGCGCTGCACGAGTGCTGGATACCGCTCAAAATCGCCGAAGTCGACGATGAGCAATTTTCCTCCCGGCGCCACGCAGGCCGCTGCGCGTCTGACCGCGTCCGGCCACGACGGGATCATAGACAGCGCATAGGAAATGAACACGCGATCGAAGCTTTGGAGCCCGAAAAGTTCGGCGGGATCGAAACCCCCGGCATCTCCCTTGCCAAGAACGATGCGCGCCTCCAAACCACACCGCGCAACCGAAGCACGCGCCGTCTGGAGCATCGCTTCGGAAACATCCAGACCGTAAAAGCGTGTCTCGCGGTAAAGCCGCGCGGCGCGAATCAGATTGCGGGCCGTACCGCACCCGGCCTCCAGTACAGTGCCTCCGGATGGCGCCTGGAGGCTTGCTATCAATCGATCGCGGCCGAGAAGATAGTAGCGCCGCGTCGCGTCGTAGACGAAGCGCTGACGGCGGTAGATCGCGTCCATCTTCTCCGCTGCCGAAACGGTGACCGGGATCTGCGTCATGGCTTCAACATATAGAGGTGGAAGCCGCCGTAGATCGCGGACCGGTCCTTCAAGCTTAGCGCACGGGAAACCTCAGCTGCATAATGCCAGCGGGAAAGGATTTCCTCGGGCACGCGTCCAGGGAGGATAGTCGGCTCCGCCGCGGTCCGGAATATGACGCGGGCTCCTGGGCGTGCCGTTCGAGTGATCTCACGCCAGAGCTGGGCTAACGCCGCATCGCCCATCCAATCCTGGGCATCGAGCAGCACGTAACGATCGAAGCTGCCGTCCGGAACGCCGGCGAGATACGCGGTGAAAGAGGCGTGATGAACCGAGACACGCGGTGCGTTCTGGCGCACCAGCGAAAAATTCGCTGGATCTAGATAGGGCGGCAAAGGGCCGCCTGACGAAGCGTACCGGCGTCCAAAAGCCTGCCAGGCGAAATAGTTCTCCGATAACGGAAAGCCGCAGGCGAGACGTTCGAGGCGCTTGCGCAGGACGTCCGCCATGCTGCCGTCGACCTCGCCGGCCAGCGCCTTGTACTGTGCCGGCGGGATACCGAGCCCGTAAAGCGAAGCAGGACGGTTGACAAGCCAGCGCACCGCGCGGCTATCGAATAGCGGCGCAAACTCCCGGTCGAAGATGCTACGCTGCTCTTCCAGCGTGCGCGCCTTTAGGAGCACGCGCGGGTTGACACCGTTCAACCTCGCAACGAAGTGGCTTGCTCCGATGAAGCTGCCTAAGAGGCCGGCGCGGTAGAAATTGCTGGTAAAGCGCCTGATCCGGCGCCTGCGGCGCAGTCCATGACGGCCAAGCCAGTAACTTGCCGTGTGCTGATCGAGGTGCGGCAGAATGTGATGTTTGAAGGCCGCGACATTGGCGGCCGTGTCGGCTGCCCCGAAGAACCGGTAGAAGGCCTCATAGCCGGGAAGGTAACGGGCCGCGGCAAGCTTGAGCCGGTTGAGCGCAACATGCGCTGCGTTGATATCCACCGCCGTGATATGGGCCGGCCCCGCGGTAAGATAGCTCAGCACATTGCAGCCGCCCGACGCGATCGTGATGACGCGGCTGTTGCCATCGAGAGCCAGGGCCTCGAGGTCCACTGCCGGATCCTCCCAGATCTGCGAATAAACCAGCTTCGAAAATGCAAGTGCGAAGACGCGTTCGCGCAAGCCCTCGGCCGAAAGAGGCTTGTTCCGGTACACGGCAGCACCGATCATGGCGGTGCTGTTTGAACTCTTCACTTTTGCGGCGTTAGCCAATCAACCCTCCTTTGCCCCATTTAACGGAAGCCAAGTCTTCGCGCATGCGACCCGCACCATCCCCTGGCTGGGAACCCTCCACTGCCGGATCGTCAGTGGCAACGCTAAAGGTATGCGCTCCGATACACCTTCGCTAGCGAAGAGTCCAATGTGTGCCCTCGCAAGCCCCCCTGGAGTTCGCACGCTACGATGCAGGCTCGCCTTGTTTCAGGCGATCGGGCGAGCGAAGGGCAAGGCCGCAAAGGCGGCGGCTTGCATACCCACGGCCAACATCCTTGCGGTTCAAGGCTAAATTCTCAACCCGCTAGACCGCTTTGATGACAGGGATGTGAAGCCCAGAGACTGCCCGCATGAGCATGTAGCAGCTTGGACTGGAGAGCTATAGCATTTTCGGGCAAAGCGCAGCCGCCATCATCGCCCCTTAGCTATGGCGCTGGCGCGCCGCCGGTCTTGCCGAAGCGTTAATTCGTCCTCAGCGCCGCTGCCTCAGCCGCTCAAGCACGCCGTCCCAGAGCTGGCGGCGTTGGCGCACGGCAGCCAGGGCCGCGTTCAAGAGTTCGAGCTGCGACGCCTCATCTTTCACAAGCTCCTCGATGATGCCCTCGGCAAGCGGCCCGTGCCGCTCCGAGTCGAGTTCGATATGCCGCTCCAGATAAAACACGAACACCGGCGCCTTGCTGCCGTCGATCTTCCAGCGCTCCAGAAGCCGCCGGAACATATGCGGGATGACGTTCTCGCGGCCGTAAAAGAAGCTGCCCAGCACCTGCGGGAGGCTGCCGTTCAGGGCGGTGCCGGTCGTCGCGGTGACGAAGCGTGCCACGGCCGGATCGGCGCCCGCCTTACCCAGCGCAACCTCGATGCTTTCGCCGCCGCGCAGCAGATCCATGAGCTTTTCGATTGCCGCGGGATTCGCGCCAACCTCGCGCATCGACTCCACGTACAGTTCGTAGTGGCTCATATGCCGGCCGCCGGGCGCCTCATCGGTTTCCTCGCCGAGCACGATTTCGTTGATGTGCCGGGCGGCGATTACACTCGCGGGCGGCGTCCACGGCAAGCCGATGGTGGTCAGCTCGCGCTGGAGCCGTTTCAACAGCGACATGAAGTCCCAGACGGCGAATACGTGCCGCTCCATGAAGATGTGCAGGTCCTCGACAGTCTCAAGCGCGTCGAAGACGGGGTGGCTGCTCACCGCCGCGTATTCCTTGGCAATTTGCGTTTTCAGGGGCTCTATCATGCCGGTCATGGCGTCTCTGTTATGGCTATCGATGGCTGCAGGGAGCGGGCGGAGCCGGACGATGCGACCCCGCGCGGAGTTTGCAATGCATGAAAAATTTGGTGAAAACAAGGGCTTTCGGCTGAAGCCGCAAAAGCGAGGCGCACGAAGCGATCCGCGACCTCGTCCGCGCCCGCGACGCGGCGGTCAGGGATCCGTTTGCTTTCTGGGGCTGGGCTTTCTAATATCAAGCCTCGTCCGCTCCTCCGGTATGACGCAGAGTTCGGTTTCGTGATCTGGCTTCCGCTAATCGTCTTCATCGATCCGATTCCGCCCGGCGTGACGATCCGCGAGCGCGTGCCGCCGGAAGCCGTGATTTCGACGAGCCTCGCCAACCCGCTCCAGGCGTTCAGCACAGCGCAGGGCTATAGGCGGTTTCGCCGCGGGGATCTCGTCTGATGCTGGCGCGCCCCGTCACTCGCCGATGGGAAAGATACTTCCCGGACAACGATCCGGGGGGAGTGTTCTCGATTGTCGCCGATGTGGAGCGCTATCCCGAGTTTGTGCCTGGATGCATGGCCGCGCGCATCGTCGAGCGCGGAGCGAAGCAATGGACCGTTGAGAATGTCTTCGGCTTCGGTCCGGCGCGCACCCGCTTTTGCAGCATTGCCGAGCTGGCCCCGCCAAGTGCACTTACCATTTCATCGTTCGATGGGCCCTGGCGCGAGTTCCGCGTGCATTGGCGCTTCCAGCCCGAGGGTAGCGGATGCCGGCTCGCTTGCCACGCGCATCTCGATTTCAAGTCCGCGCTGATCGCAAGCATGGCCGCCATGACCGCCGGGGAGATCGAACGCTGGGTTGTAGACGCTTTCGACACACGCATTCGCAAAGGGATAAAGGGAAGCACTTAGATTGGAACGGTTCACAGCCAAGCACGCGCCGCCATCGCCCGCCGCTATATGGCTTATGGCAATACGACCATTCTCTTTGACCATTTCGATTGCACCAGTCGCGGCGGGCGCGGCGCTGGCGTGGACGAACGCCGGGAGAGTGCAATGGCCGGCGGCGCTGGCCGCGGCGGCCGCGGCGGCGCTCATTCAAATCGGGACAAACTTCTATAACGACGCCGCCGATTATCTCCATGGAGCCCACAGATCCGACCGCGCCGGGCCCTTGAGCGTCATCGCGCAAGGCTTGCTCACCGCACCCGCTTTGATTCGCGCTGCATGGTTGAGTTTCGCAGGCGCAGCCCTGTTTGGCCTTTATCTCGTCTATTTCGGCGGCTGGCCAATTCTCGTGCTCGGCATGCTGTCCATCGTCTGCGGCTGGGCTTATAGCGGCGGTCCGCTGCCGATTGCGTATACGCCGCTCGGCGAGCTTTTCGTTATCGCCTTCTTTGGCTTGGGCGCGGCCGGCGGCACCTATTGGCTCTGCACAGGCACCCTCGATACGCCGGCCATCGTCTGCGGGCTGGCGCTGGGCTCGTTCGGGGCGGCCGTTCTTCTGGTCAACAATTATCGCGACATCAACGAGGACAAGCGTGTGGGGCGGTTCACGCTCGCCATTGCAATTGGACCCAAAGCGTCGCGGGCGCTATACGCGGCGATGATGGCCGCACCTTTCGGCTTGCTTGCGCTTCTCGCGCGCCTTCTGCCCCACACCTATGTCTGGGCGGCATTCGCAAGCGCTCCGCTCGCGGCTTTGCTGGTTGGGCGGCTTTACAAGGAACCGCCGGGACCAGGCCTGACCAATATACTCATACAGACGGTTCAGACCCAAACCTTGTTCACGGCGCTACTTTGTGTCGGCGTCTTATACCAGCGGACGTAAACAGTGACCGACAGACTGTCATTCCCGCGCAGGAGCGTGTGAATAAATCGATTGCCGAAGCATTGCAAGGCGCGCAACCGTCATTCCCGCGAAGGCGGGAATCCATTTCTCCCGTTGGAACCAGAACTTGTATGGGTACCCGCCTTCGCGGGTACGACGCTGCGGACCGATCAAGACTTTTGGCGCTTCGTATTATTGTGAGAGGGGCAGCCTCGACACCCTATCTGTTTTCCTTATCGCCGCTGCGGTGGGCTTGGGGCCGCCGGCAGCCGGTCTCGACCGCAATCCAAGCTTCAAGTCTCCGGCGCCGCCCCGGATCGTATGCGTCCGGTCTAGAGCCTATCCGCTTTTGATGGAATCAAAAGCGGGCTCTAGGTTTTTGTGTTTCCGTGCTTCTTTTCGGAAAACCGCTTCACACTTTTCCGGAAGCACTCTAATGAACGGTGCAGACCATGCAGGGATCGAATGACCGCACGATATGCTGGACGGCGACGGGTGTGCTTTCGCCGTTCCGCACGGGCGCGCCAACGAGCGCTTGCTCGCAGGCGCCTGGCACGCCCGCCGCGTCGCGCGGCGAGAAATTCCAAGTCGTGGGCGCGATGATTTGATAGTTGAAAATGCGGCCCTTGCGAATGTCGAGCCAGTGTCCGAGAGCGCCCCGCGCGGCCTCGATAAGACCCGCTCCTCGCGCCTCGCCGGGCACTTCTGCATGGAAACAAAAAGGCTCACCCGGCCGGACAGCCCAAATCCAGCGTTCCATCAGAGGGATCAGGCGGGCGGTTTCGACAAGCCTGGCGACGACGCGCGCCCGCACGTTTCCGCCATCTGCGGCGAGCCCGTGAAGAAGCGGATTGCCGTCGATCAGCTGCCGGGCCAGTGCGCCCGTTTCAACGGCAAGACCGCCTAGTCTCGGAGCCTTGCACCAGCTATAGGCCCCTTCGGCGTCGATGTCCGGAAGCGTTACCCCATGTGACGGATGCCGCGGGCCGCCGGCGCGCACAAGCCAGCTGGAGCTGTTGTCCTCGCGGATATCCTTGGGCTCAAATGGCCGGCATTCGCCGCGCTCGAAGACGCCCGCGGAAAATGCTGGGTGCCCGCTGAGGGCGTAGGCGCCGTAGCTCAGGAAGACCCCGGTTCCCCTTCCCAGTTCGCCGAGCTTGAGCGCCTTTGCAAGCGCCAGAAACCGGCCGAAATCGCTCGAAGAAGGGCCGCCTTCCGCTGCCCAGGCATCGAGAGCGTTTTCGCTTTCGAGGCCGGCAACGCGTTCGAGCGTGTCGCCGAAGACGGCCGTTTCAAGGAAACGCCTGAACGCCGAAACATAAGCGGCAAGCCGCGCCTGCTCTGCGCCGCCGATGGCGCAAGTTGTGCCGCCCGGCTGCAGGCCGAGGGTGTGCGGCCAATGACCGGCAATGGTGCCCATAATGTGCAGGAAAGCGGCGCGTGCGGGCAGAAATTCGCGCTGCGCTTCGCCTCTCATCGCCTGGAACCGGGCCGCGGTTTTTCCGTGCCAGGGCTCGGCCGCGTAAACGGGCTGCGCGAAGTCAGGCATGAAGAACATATAGAAATGGGAGAGGTGGCCGGCCGCATTTTCGGCTGCCAAGATGAGGTTTTGCAAGATCGCGCCGTTTTCCGAAGGGGTGAGGCCTTGCGCCTTGCCAAGCGCTGCCGCCGAGGCAAGCGATTGTGAAACCGAGCAAATCCCGCAAATCCGCGGCGTATAGACCAGCGCGTCCCCAGGCGCCTTGCCGGAAAGGATCTGCTCGAAGCCGCGATAGAGAGGGGAGTTTACATAAGCTGCGCTGACCGCGCCGTCCTCAACATCGAGCTTGATTTCGAGATCGCCCTCGACCCGGTTGAACGGTCCCGCGACAAGCCGGGTCATTTCGAATGCTTTCCTGGTCCGGCACCGGGGTGAACCGCGATGGTTTCGGCAACCGCGTTGCGGCGCAGGCGCTCGGGTGTTGCGGCTTTCGCGAGCGAGGCCAGCGCAACGAACCACGCTTTCGGCATGTCCGTCGGAAGGCCGAGGGGAATGCCAGCGCGCTTGGGCGTTTCAAGATAGGGGTGGTCTCGCTCACCGAAGGCCGGCTCAGTGCAGCCCACGCAAGGGTAGCCGCCCTTGATGCAGGAGCCTTCGCCGTTCCATCGCCGGATATTGCAATCGCCGTGGACCTGGGTGCCGATGCAGCCGAGACTCTCCATCATGCAGCCGAGCTGGCCGATTCGCTGGGCGCTTGCCTTATATTCGTAGAATTCGTTACGCGAGCAGCCATGATGCACGAGGTGGCTCGCATAAAAACGCGGCCTTCCGAACGCATCGAGATTTGCCGCATCGAACTTCCCAAGCGAAATCTGCACAAGCGTATCGATCACCCAGCCCGGATGAACCGGGCAGCCTGAAATATTGATGACCGGCATTCCGGAGGCCGAGCGGAAGGATGTCCCTAGCAGCCCTCCCTTCTCATTACCTTCGAAAGCAAGGCCGCAAGCTTCGGTTACGTTGCCGCCGCCCGCTTTGAGGCCGCCATAAGCCGCACATGTACCGATGGCGAGCACATAACGGGCGCGCCTGCCCAAATCCGCAATGACATGCATCATCGGCGTGCCGGTGCCTGCCAGCATATGAAACCGGCCCGTCCCTTGCGGTCCTCGCATGACCGATCCTTCGAGGCATAGGATGTCGAGCGCCTGCCCTCCGGAGCGCAGGCCTGAGATGAGCTCGTGGAACGGTGCGCCGCCGGTCTCGCCGATCGATGGATGGGCGAGGACATCGATGCAGGCAAAATCTAGGGCGGAGAACAGATCGGGAGCCTCTGCGCCGAGGAGGGACATGGTGCATCCGCCACAACCGCCGGATTGGAGCCAAACGAGGCTCAGCCTATTGCGAGGAGAAACGTCAAGCGGCATCGCGGGCCGCCGGGATGGAAAGGGTGAAGACCGCGCCGCCGTCTGGATGGTTGGCGGCGCAAAGCCGGCCCCCGAGATCCTCGGCAAGCCCAAAGCTTAGATAAAGGCCGAGGCCTAGCCCCTTCCCTACGGGTTTGGTGGTGAAGAATGGCTCGAACAGCTTTTGCATCGCTTCGGTTTGAATGCCAGGACCGTGATCGCGGACGCTAACGCTGACGAAGTCTCCCGACCTCAGCGCCGCTATATGGATTTTGGGAGAAGCTTGGCCCTCCATCGCGTCGAGGGCATTTTGGATCAAATTCACAACGATCTGATGCACCGCGCCGCGCGCGCACCGGACCTCGAGGCTATCGGGCGCCTCGAAAAACACTTCCGGAGTCGCGCGGGCAGTCGTGACCACCCAATTGGCGGCCGTTTGGATGGTACGGGTGAGATCGAATGCCTCGACGGGCTCGGCCTGGCCGCTGGAGAAGCGGCGCAAATCCTGAACGATTTCGCTCGCGCGGGTGGCGCCTTCGAGCGAGCCCTCGATCAACGGCTCGATATCGGTGAGTGTGCGATCGATTTTCAGCTCTTTGCGCAAGGACGCCAACTCTTCAGCCTGCATTGGGCTATTGGCGGCTTCGAGAAAGCGGCGCACGCGCTGCGCATATTTCTTAAGCGCGTGCATGTTTGCGAATACGAAGCTGATCGGATTGTTCAGCTCGTGGGCGACGCCGGCCACCAGGCGTCCAAGCGCCGCCATCTTCTCGGAGAAGATGAGATGCTGCTGCGCAGCCTGCAGCTCGCGATGGGCGGCGTCGAGCCGCTTATAGGCCCGGCGCAGCTCGCCGAGAGGACGCCCGGCCATGACGCCTCCGATAAAGCGGCCCTTTTGGTCGAAGCGCGCCGAGCAATTCAGCGACAGCGGCGCCGCGGCCCCGCTCGCATCGCGCAGCGAGGCCTCGCAATCGGTAAACGAGCCATCTTCCTTGAGTTGCGTGAGCATGCGCTCCGCGATGGGAACGCTTCCGGGCACGAAAAGCGACGAAAGCGGCTGCCCCAAGAGCCCCGTCTCGTTCAGCCCCGTTAGCTCTTCGAGCGCGAGATTTACGCGCTGGATGCGCCCAAAGCGATCGTAAACCGCAAGGACATCGGTCATGGACGCGAGCACGCTTGCGATCAATTGCTGCGCGTCTTCAAGAGCCGCGTTTTTGCCTTCGAGCTCAACCTGGTTCTCGACGAGCTCGGCATAAACGGAATCCATCTTGCGGATGACGTCGATCCAGACGTCCTCGTTCGCGTCCGCGATGGCGAGCGTGTGGGCGACACCTGCGCGCGAGAGGAGGCTCGATTCCTGCGTTGCTGATTTCGGCATTCTCTTCAGCATCGGATAGCTAGAGGCTAGATGCCACCTTTTTTTGCTTCTCAACCGGCAGAGCTTCGATTTTCTCAAGCCCATAGCGCTCGAGTTTGGCTCGAAGGCCGACACGGGACAGGCCCAGCTCCTTTGCGGCCCTGCTCTTGTTCCAGCGATGCCGGATGAGGCTTTCGCGAAGGATGCAGGCTTCCAGGGTTTCGATCCTCTCGCGCAACGTTCCTTCGAGACCGGCGACATTGAGATCGCCGGCCGCCGCTTCCAGCTGCGGCGATGCTTGCAAAATCCGGCGCGACAAGTGCTCCGCACCGATCCAGCCTTCCGAGGGGCCCATCACAAGAAGATGCTGGATCTCGTTTTGCAGCTCCCGCACGTTGCCCGGCCATCGATAGGATTTCAGGCACATAATCGCCTCGGGCGAAAGGCCGCGCACGGCCTTGCCGAACTGACCCCGCGCTTTCTCCAAAAGCATGTTGCCGATGACGGGAATATCCATCGGCCGGTCGCGAAGCGGCGGCACATGAACGGAAACGGCTGCAAGGCGGTAATAGAGGTCCTCGCGAAACCGGCCGGAATGCACCTCGGTTTCAAGATTGCGGTTCGTGGCGGCGATCACCCGCACGTCGATCTTACGCATTTGCCGCCCGCCGACGCGGCGGATCTCGCCTTCCTGCAGAACCCGCAGAAGTTTGGCCTGAAAAGCCGGGGAGACTTCGCCGATCTCGTCGAGAAAAACGCTGCCGCCATCGGCGCGCTGGAAAAGCCCGATATGGTCCTCGATGGCACCGGTGAAAGCCCCGCGGCGATGGCCGAACAATTCGCTTTCGAGAAGCTCGTCGGGAAGTGCCGCGCAGTTCTCTGTAACGAAGGGTTTGTTCCAGCGCAGGCTATTGTAATGAAGGGCGCGCGCGACAAGCTCCTTGCCGGTGCCGCTTTCGCCGGTAATCATCACCGACACGTCGTAGGGAGCCGCGCGCCTCACGCGCGCGCAAACCTCGTTCATCGGGCTCGCCCTGTCGCGGACGATGCCGTCGTCATTCTCGAAGCGCTCGCGAATTTCCTGCCGGCGGCCGGCGATCACATTGGCCGCATGGTTTGGCGTCAATCTCAGCTCGACGGCGAGAAGGTCGTTTTCGCGCTGCAACTCGTAAAGGCGCACGGCGTTTTTTAGAACCAGGGTCAGGTTTTGGGGCTGCCAAGGCTTTGTGACATACTGATAGATGCCAGCCTCGTTGACGCTCTCGATAATGTCCTGCGCATCGGCGTAGCCAGAGATGATCATGCGCACGATGTCCGGCCAGCGCTCGCGCACGATCTTCAAAAACTCGACTCCCGTCATGTCCGGCATGCGCTGGTCGCATAGGATGACTTGCACCGCTTCCTCGGCCAGGATTGCCTCCGCCTGCCCGACGGAGGTCGCTTTCTTGACGTCGAAATCGTCTTCGAGGATGCGCTCCAGCGCTTCGACGCTGCGTACCTCGTCGTCGACGATGAGTATTGTGGGGAGCGGGTTCATGACGCCTTCCTCACCCGATCCTGAAAGCGCCGGTCGCGGTGGCGGGCAATTGTTACCGGGGTGCGGGATTTCGGGATTTTGCGCACGAAATTGTAGCGAGCCACGTGATAGCTCGGATCGAAACCGTAAAAGTTGAGCCGCATTCGCGCCAGTTCCTCCTCGCGATAAACGGAGAGCGGCTTGGCGGTCTCATCGGCTGCACGCTCTTGCCTCTTTGCTACGACGCGTCCGGCAAGCTCCGGCGATGCGGCGAGCGCAATGGCGCATTTGCGAGCCTCGCCTGCGAATTCCTGAACGGTCCCGGCAAACTGCCGGCTGGCAAGCCCAATGCGGATCGCTTCCGCCGGGCCCATGGGAAGCCTTCGCGCCATGATTGCGCCGGCAACCTCGGCGCTCGCACGGCGAGGGAGCGAATAGGTCCAAAATTCCGACCCATATAGATTGCCCATGTCTTTATAATGAGGGCTCAACACAGTGCCCGCGCGCAACCAGACCTCGTCGGCAGCGCGCGCGAGAAAGACGCCTCCCGCGCCGGCATTTCCTTGCAGGGCCGCAACGACAAGCCGGTCTCCGGTGCGGAGAATGGCTTCGGCGAGATCGTCGATGGCGTTGATGTTCCGCCAGGACTCATTGGCGGGGCTGCCCGCGGCCTCGATGAGATTGAGATCCATCCCGTTCGACCAGAAGTCCGGGCCGCCCATGAGCACGAGCACGCGGGTTGGGCGGAGGAGGGCTGAGCGATATGCCTGAAGAAGGCGCTCGCAGGAGGCCGTGCCCATGGCGCCATTGTAGAAGCGGAAATGCAAAAAGCCTGCGCCGCTTTCCTCCTCGTAAGAAATTTCGCGATATCCATCCGCGCTGTCGATCGGCGTATCGGGGACACCGCCAATCGAGCCTTGCAGCACTTGCGTGGCTGGCAGCTTGAACGGATGGCAGCTCGCCGCGTCGCGCAGGCGGCCGATCCAAACGGCGCTGTCGGTAGTTGCCAAGGCAATCGCCGGGCCGCTCGCCGCAACGGCCTCACCCGGCTTGCCCTTAAGGTGCGTGGCCGGTTGCGCATCGTAGAGATAAACGGTGCGCCCGCACAGGCGGTTCTTGAGGCCCGGATTCCCGTCGGCGCTCCTGATCTTTTTCAGCACAGCCGCCGTGTCATCCCGGTCCCAGGCGATTGCCCGGTCCACCTGAGTAACCGCGCGCTGCCAGCCCGGCTGGGGCTGCCGTTCGGGGGTGAAAGCCGCGCTCTCAAAGCGGGTCAAAGTATCGAGCACGGCCGTAACGGCGGCCTCGGTGACCTCGTTGCGGTACAGGCTAGATTTGGTGGCCTCACGCATCGGGAAATCCGCCGAGGCCCAGACAGGTCCGGCATCCATCTCCCGCTCGGCTTGGAGCACGGTGACACCCCAATGCCGCACGCCCTTTAGGATCGCCCAATCGAGCGCGGAAGGACCGCGATCGCCCTTCACGCCGGGATGAACGACAAAACAAGGAAGGCGCCGCCAAACCGCTTCGGGAATGGCGCGCTTCAGGAATGGCGCGACAAGGCAATCCGGCCTGAACAGCGAAACGGCCTCCTCCGTCACCGCATCGTTGATGTCGAACTCCACGGAGACCTCATGCCCCGCGGCTTCGAGCTCGACAAACAGCGTTTGGCAAAGGCTATTGAAACTGTGGGTGAGCAGCAGAATGCGCATGGTTCAGCAAATCCTTGGCAAGGGATCGCCGGCGAGCCAGTCCACCATACGGCTACCGCCGAACCGGGTTTGCATTTGCACAAAGGCATGGGGGTCGGCGGCCACTTCGCCGATAATGGCCGCGTCCCGTCCAAGCGGGTGCTCGCGCATGACACCGAGCAGCCGGTCCGCATGTGCCTTCCCGCAGATGGCGATAAGCTTGCCTTCATTGGCGATATAGAGCGGGTCGAGGCCCAGAAGCTCGCAAGCCGCCAGCACATCGGGCTTGAAAGGGATTGCGGCTTCGACGAGACGCATGCCCGCGCGCGATTGCTGCGCGATCTCGTTGAGCGTGGCGCCAAGGCCGCCGCGCGTCGGGTCTCTAAGGCAATGAATTTGGGGCACCGCTGAGACCATATCCGCGACAAGCCCGTGAAGTGCTGCGCTGTCCGACAGGATTTCGGTTTCGAACGTGAGGTTCTCGCGCTTTGAAAGCACTGCGATGCCGTGATCGCCTAGCGTGCCGCTAACCAGAATGGCATCGCCGGGCGCTGCCCGGTCGCCCGAGATATGCACGCCCTCCGGGACAATCCCGAGGCCCGCCGTCGTGATGAAAACGCCGTCGCCCTTTCCTTTCTCGACCACTTTGGTATCGCCCGTCACGATCGGCACGCCCGCCTCGCAGGAGGCTCGCGCCATACTCGCCACGATGCGTTCGAGCGCGGCGAGGGGAAACCCTTCCTCCAAGACGAATGCGGCAGAGAGATAAAGCGGGCGCGCGCCTGCCATCGCCACATCGTTGATCGTACCATGGACCGAGAGCGAGCCAATGTCCCCGCCGGGAAAGAAAAGCGGGGAAATGACATGGGCGTCGGTGGTCATCACCATCCGCCCCCCCTGCACATCGAACGCGGCCTGATCGTTGCCCTGTGCGAGGATGGCATTGTCGAAATAACGATGGAATAGGGTACGCACGAGCTCGGCCGTGGCGCGCCCCCCGCTGCCGTGGACCATCTCCACTGTGCCATCGAGAAGCGGCGCGGCACCTCGCCCGGGAACGAAGGGAGCGGCGACGGTCATGCCGCGTGCTCCGCCGGGGAGGGCTGCTGCCGGAAGCGCCCAAAGCTCCAATAAGCCGCGCAGGCGCCTTCCGAGGAGACCATGCAGGAGCCAATCGGGTTATCGGGCGTGCAGACGGTGCCGAATAGTTTGCAATCGGTGGGTTTTTTCGCACCGCGCAAGATGGAGGGGCATTCGCAGCTTTTGGCATCGCGGGCCGGCTTCGCCGAGACCGCAAAGCGGCGCTCGGCGTCGAAGGCTGAGTAGTCCTCCTTGATGCGCAAGGCGCTGTAGGGGACGAGGCCAAGCCCGCGCCATTCGAAGGAAGGCCGTAGCTCGAATACATCGGCGACAAGCTGCTGCGCCTTCCGGTTGCCTTCCCGCGTCACGGCACGGACATACTGGTTCTCGACCTCGTGCCGGCCTTCGTTGAGCTGGCGTATCGCCATCAGCGCCGCTTGCATCACGTCGAGCGGTTCGAAGCCCGCGATCACCACGGGCCGCTGAAATTCTTCTGCGAAGAACTCGTAAGGCTGGCTGCCGATGACGGCGCTGACATGGGAAGGGCCGAGAAAGGCGTCGATCGACACGCTGCCGATATCTCTTACCTCGGGGCTTTCGAGGATGTGCTGAATGGCAGCTGGGGTAAGAACGTGATTGCAGAAGACAAAAAAATTGCTTAGGCCCTCACCCTTCGCCTTGCGAATGGCAACGGCCGTAGGCGGCGTCGTCGTCTCGAAACCGATTGCGAAAAACACCACTTCACGCGCGGGATTCTCACGGGCAATCCTCAAAGCATCGTCGATGGAATACACCATGCGCACATCGGCGCCTTCGGCTTTCGCTTTCAAGAGGCTGCGGCGCTTCGAGGCTGGAACGCGCAGCATATCGCCATAGCTGCACAGGATCGCGCCGTGCTCTTCGGCTAGTTCCAGCGCGTTGTCGATCCGGCCCACGGGCAATACGCAAACGGGGCAGCCGGGACCGTGCACGAAGCTCACATTTTCCGGCATCAGATCCTGCACGCCATAGCGGAAAATCGCATGCGTATGGCCGCCGCAGAACTCCATGATATTGTAACGGCGGGAGGGCTGCGCCTCGCGCCGGATTGCACTGGCCAGGCCTTCGGCCAAATCGCGGTCCCGGAACTCGTCGACATATTTCATGCACCCCCCCCGGAAAGCGCCGCAAGCTCGCTCTCCTCGCCGGCTTCCCGGATCATGGCAAGCGTGCGCTCAGCTTCCCCGGGCGAGACCTTGTGAAGCGCAAAGCCGACATGCACGAGCACGAAATCGCCCGGTGTCACATCGTCGAGAAGCGCGATCGAAATCTCCTTCTTCACGGGGCCGAGCGCGACGATGGCGGTTTCCCCTGCGGAATCAACCGAAACGACTTGGGCGGGAAGGGCAAGGCACATGGCGAGACCTCTTTAACTGGCTATGGCAGATGGTGCGGCAATGTCCGGCTGCCACGGCTCCGGCGCGGCCGAAGCGTAAGCCCAATGCTACCGGCGCAATGATACCGGACCATATGAATTCTTCCAATCCGGCATGCGATTTGTGCTCGAAACTTCATGCCGCGCTTTCGTCCCTTTCTGTCAGGACGCCGGCCAGTAGACCCCGGCGGCTGAGCCTGTGTGCCGCCATCGAGCAGCTTCACATTGGCCGGAAACTCGTAGAGAGGATGCAGCTCCTCGACGGCACGGACCCCAAAGCCCTCGTCCGCCCACAATAAATTCCCGATGCCCAGGATTAGAGCCCGCACTTTGCCTCCCTTTGCCCACTCTTTCTTCCGGCGAGTGTTCTGCTCTCTGCAAGCTGCGGGCCAAAAAGCTGGACTCGCTAAGCCCGTGAGAAGCCATAAACTAAGCTGCCACTCGCCGCAACGCTGGAAAGCAAGTTACCAGAGAATGCACCAATGTGGTAAGCTCGTTTTCACAGCTTGTCAATTCGAGCGCGAAAAAGGGCGCGGATAAATTCCGCCCCCTTCCGAAGGCTGGGGAGGCAGATCGGCAACGACTGTGCCATATTATGTTTGTTACGCTTTTTCAGCAGCTTAGGCTAAAGACTTCTCCGGAGCTGCCCTCGTTGCCGCGGCGCGCACGGGGTGACGAGCAGGAGCTATTGAAACGGGTCTGGTATCATACCAGCGGACATTAATAGTGACCGGTGCATTGTCGTTCCCGCGCAGGCGGGAATCCAGTAATCGTGACGTTACAGAACTGTGAAATCAATGACATAGCGCAGTGCCTACTGGGTCCCCGCCTGCGCGCATACGCGCTAACTTAACAGCGGAATCGCCCCTCATCCTGTCCTTCGCCCCATGGGAGAAGGGACGCCTGAACAAGGCGCGGCGCTTGAAACATCGTTCCCTCTCCCATGGGGAGAGGGACAGGGTGA
>JBKQOR010000022.1:0-4455 GCA_052145435.1 Rhodomicrobium sp.
AACTTCGACCATTTGAGGCGGAACCTCGATGAGGCCTTAGAGCTTGGCGTGGAGTATGTGGAGCTTCCGCTTTTCGCCATGGACGTGATCGCGGGCGGCCGCATTCTTCCCGGTCAGTTGCGGCGGCTGAAAGAGGCTCTCGCCGGCCGGGGCCTGACCTACACCGCGCATGGGCCCCTTGCCGCCAACTTCATGCAGCCGCGCGACGTTCTCGGGCGCCACGTCGCCGTGGCGCGGGCGACAATCGAGGTGGCGGCCGAGATCGAGGCGGTGCATCTCGTCCTGCATACGGGGCACCTCGCTTCGCAAGACGAGGCGGCCATCGAGGCGGCCTACGCTCAGCAGCGCGACGCCTTTGCCTCGTTGGGCGACATCGCGGCGCTGCATTCGCTCATCGTCGCGGTCGAAAACATCCCCCTCACCGAGACCGGCTCGCATACGGCACTGCCTTCGCGGCTGGCGATCGAGATCGAGGCCATCGATCATCCGAATGTGCGCGGCTGCCTCGATTTCTCGCACGCCGCAATCGCCTGCAAAGCGCAAGGCGCGGATTATTTCACCGAGGCGAAAGCGCTCGCCCGCGTCGCAAGGCACCTTCACCTGCATGATTCGTTTGGCGATCCTGATCGCTTACGCACCTACACGCGATCCGAGCGGGTTGCCTATGGTCTTGGCGACCTGCATCTTCCCATTGGCTGGGGCACCCTGCCGTGGCGCGATATGATGGCCGCGTTCGAATTCGAGCCCGATGTTATCTTCAATCTGGAGCTGCCGGTGGCGTATTGGTTTGCGCTCCCGGACAGTATGCAGGCCGTCCGCGAGATGGCCGAAGCCTATGGCGCGCGCCGCTCGAACGCTTAGGTGCGCCCGGCGCCGCCTGGCCGCACGAGAATGCCCGCGTGCTTGGCCTTGGCCTCCGGCTCGACGTGAATTGCGATGCGCGCTCCTGGCACCGTTTCCTTCAGAGCACGTTCGATGCGGTCGCAAATTTCGTGCGCATCCACCACGGTCATGGTGGCGGGCACCACCAGGTGAAACTGAATGAAAGTGACGGGCCCCGCGTGGCGTGTCTGCAAGTCGTGCGCCTCAAGGGCCCCTTGCGCCTCCTTGGCGATACAGGCCTGGATGGTGGCGAGCGTCGCCGAATCGGCGGCCTCGTCCATTAATCCGCCGACGCTTTTTTTTACGAGCCGCCAGCCGGCGGACAAAATGTAAACGCCGACGCCCGCTGCGACGAGCGCATCCAGTTGAAGGTAGCCGGTCAGCACGGTCGCGGTCACGCCGATCACAACGCCCACGGATGCGACCGCGTCTGCCAAAACATGACGGCCGTCGGCGTCGAGCGCTGGCGACCTTTCGCGCCGGCCTATCCTGATAAGCCTCAAGCCCCACACGGCATTGATCGCCGATGCGGCCATATTGACGGCAACGCCGAGGCCCGGAGCTTCGATCGCGCGCGGCTGGAAGAAATGCATCGCCGCCTCGCGGAAGATCGCGAGCGCCGCCACCCCGATCAGCACGCCTTCGAGAACGGCCGAGAAATATTCCGCCTTGTGGTGGCCGAAGGGGTGGTTGGCGTCGGGCGGCTTCATGCTGACACGAAGCGCGAAATAGGCAACGCCGGCCACCACCACATTGATGATGCTCTCTAGCGCGTCGGACAAAAGCGCGACAGAGCCCGTCACCCAATAGGCCGCGCTTTTCAGGGCGAGGACAACCAGGGCAACGCCCAGGCTCTGGATCGCAAAACGGCTTACAGGCGCCACGAAACCCCCTTCAACCTTTGTGGAGCTGCACTCCGGCTTCCTCGGGGATCAATGAAACGGCTTTCTCCAAAGTTACAAGCAAAAAAGCCGGGCCGGGCCGGGAGAAACAGGTCAGCCTCCCGCCGCGCCGGGCATTACAGCGGTCCGGTTGATCGCTTCGCTGTCCGGTGGCGTCATCCCGGAGGTGCAGCGTGAAACGGTGCACCTCAGAGCCGGGATCTTTCCGGGTGGTGCATATTGCAAGATCCCGTGTCTGCGCAGCGTCATTTCATGCCGCGGCGCGCACGGGATGACGGCCGTGAACCATTCATGCGTATCCGGCACTATTTGGGTTCGGCGTCCTTTTTTGAGCGGCGGCGCCCTCGCAAGGCATCGCGCGCCTTCTCGACCGCCTCGCTTTCTTCCTTCATCTGCTTGAGGCCGGCGAGCAAGCCGTTCAGCTTTGCGATGGCCCCTTCCAGATCGCCGATGAAGATATCGTATTTGCTCATGACGCCACCCTGCAAATCAACAAGGGTGAATATATGCCTACTCCTTCAGAAGCAAAATGAAATATTAGACAGGCTTAACATATAAGAATGTATAACAACTACCGGCTTTCACTTTGAGATTTTGAGTAAAATTAAGCCTCTCCGCAATGCGCCCGGCGCTGAACATTACCGGGGAGCGCTGGCGCGGCGAAGCCGGTCGTTGATAGCCTCGCCGAGGCCGGTATCCGGGATGGGCATGACTGCGATTTGGGGCGGGCCTTGCGCGTCGAGCGCCCGGAGATAGGCGAAAAGGTTGGCTGCTGCCTCGTGCAGATCGCCGCCGCGGCTGAGGTTCAAAGCGCCTTCCGGCGCACGCGGCCCAAAGCCGAGAAGCAATTCGCCCGGCCCGGCGCCCTTGGCGTTGAGCCGCAGCGTCGCGCGCGGTGCATAGTGGCTTGCGAACTGGCCAGGGGCGCGCACTCCCGTCTCGCGGTAATCCTGAAGTTTAATGCCGAGCAGCGCCTCGATCTCCTCGCGTGGCAGGCCGCCGGGGCGGAGCAGCGTGGGCGCGGGCGACAGCGCGAGAATCGTGGATTCGAGGCCCGTTTGCGCCGGCCCGCCGTCGAGGATCAAATCAACCGCCGGCCCGAGATCTTCCTCAACATGGCGTGCCGATGTGGGGCTGACGCGGCCGGAAAGATTCGCACTCGGCGCCGCGACGGGAACGCCGGCCGCGGCGAGAAGCGCGCGCGCGATGGGATGCGCGGGCACGCGGAGCGCAACGGTATCGAGGCCGGCCGTGACAAGCTCGCTGATGCGGTGGCACGCACCCGGCCGCAGCGGCAGCACAAGCGTGAGCGGCCCCGGCCAGAATTTCGTAGCCAGCGCCAGCGCGTCATCGCTGAAATCCGCAAGATCGCTCGCGGCGGCGAGACCCGCCACATGCACGATCAGCGGATTGAAGCGCGGCCGGCCCTTCGCCTCGAATATGCGCGCGACCGCGCGGCCGTCCGTGGCATCCGCGCCGAGCCCGTACACCGTCTCGGTTGGAAACGCCACCAGCCCGCCGCCGCGCAAAATGCGCGCCGCCTCCGCGATGGCTCCGTCATCCGCCGGTACGATCATGCTAAGCCGCGCCTTCGATCTTGAGGAAAACTCCAGGGGCCTTTCAAGGTTGGGTCTGGTCGAACCGCCCGCTCGCCCCTCATCCTGTCCTTCTCCCCATGGGAGAAGGGACGTTTGCTGCATCGTACAGCCTCGAACTTCGCTCGCCGGGCTTGCAACGGCGTCCCCTCTCCCAATGGGAGAGGGATAGGGTGAGGGGTGTTGCGCTTAGCCGTCACGCGAAACCCCAACCGGCTCACCGCTTATTTAACGCTCATACGCCTGCGCGGGAATGCCATTCCGGGAAAGCGCCCGCTCATTTCACCGCCGCGAGCGTATAAACCTCCGCGTCGCGGCCTTTGAAGAATTGCGGGTCCTGCTGCGGCTTGCCGTCCATTTGCGCGGCCAGCTCGGGCACGCGCTTCTTGAGATAGTCGTAGAGCTCCGCCGTGTCCACATGGCCGTCATGGTTGAGATCGGCCTTGCCCGATAGGCCCTCCACCAGCGCCTCGGTGAACAGCCCGTGGCCGAAAGCCTCGCTCTCATTGGCGAGCTGATCCCAGCGCGCCGAGGAGTAGGCGAGGATGTTGTCGGAATAGGCCGCGTTGCCGAGCCGCTGATTGTAGGCACCGGCGGAATGGCAGGTGTCGATGAACAGCAGCCGCCGCCCTTTGGCGCTATCGATGGCCTCCTCGATGGCGTACCACGGCACGACCGAAGCGGGCAGGATCATGCCGTTGGCGAAGGCCGCGTCGGTTGAAACAAAGCGGTAGTTCGGCCCGTCATTGAGGCCGTGCCCCGCCAGGAATACAGCCACAGTATCGTTCGGCTGGGCCCCGCTGAGAATGCCGAGCTGATTGATAATGTTCGCTGCGGTGGGGGGGCCATCGCTCTTGCCTTCATTCACCAGCACCCGGCGTACTACCCTTGCATGCAGTGGGCCAAGCCGCTGTTCCATCGTATCCGCAACCACCGCATGGCGGGGATGAACATCCGTTGTGTTAGAGGCGCAATGAACCGTGCCTGCTCATTTGAACGCCGCCAGCGTGTAAACCTCCGCGTCGCGGCCTTTGAAGAATTGCGGGTCCTGCTGCGGCTTGCCGTCCATTTGCGCG
>JBKQOR010000023.1:0-2971 GCA_052145435.1 Rhodomicrobium sp.
CTGGGCCTCGCTCAGGCCTTTCTGAAATTGAACTTTGTTGCGTGCCATGACAGACCCCGTTGCAAATCAGCGTGTTCCTGCTTTGTTCTACTCCTCCCATTTGGCTGACGCAACCGCGTAATCAGGAATCCGATTGATTGCTTCACCGTCCGGTGTTGTCATCCCGGTCGCGGTGCAGCGTGCAACGGTGCACCGCAGAGCCGGGAACTCTACGGGCGCTTGCATCTTTTAAGATCCCGTGTCTGCGCAGCGGCACTCCGTACCGCAGCACGCACGGGATGACAGCGGTGAACCATTCAGCCGGATTTGGTATTAATCTTCAATCCGACTCACCTGCCCCTCCTTGTGATAAGCTTAGACCGCTCGGAAAGGTGCACACAAGTCCAACCGGCAGAATGTGGCGGTGTGCCTCGACCAAGGAGGAACCAACATGACTATAAGGCCCGATCCAACCTTCCACGCTTCGCCGAAGCTTGCGATGGAAGCGCCACCTGAGAACTTCGCCTACACCTTGCTGCTCAGTCCGGACTTCTCAGCGCCCGACGCGCTCGCAGTGATCGACGTGAAGCCCGGCTCGCCAACATTCAGCCAAATCGTTCATACCGTGACGATGCCCTACAAGGGGGACGAGTTCCACCATTTCGGGTGGAATGCCTGCTCATCCGCCTTGTCCCCGCTCACCGGCCACGCTTTCCTCGAGCGGCGCTATCTGATCATCCCGGGGATCCGCTCCTCTCGCATTTATGTGGTGGATACAAAGCCCCATCCCACCGAGGCGAAGATCCACAAGGTCATCGAGCCCGAGGAGGTGTTCAGGAAGACCGGGTACTCGCGGCCGCATACGGTCCACTGCGGCCCGGAAGGCATTTACGTCAGCACGCTCGGCGGCGGCGGCAAGGACGGTACCGACGGGCCCCCGGGCGTCTTCATCATAGACTGCGAGACCTTCGATATTCTCGGCCGCTGGGAGATCGACCGCGGGCCCCAAAAGCTGCACTATGACTTTTGGTGGAACCTTCCGCGCGACTATATGGTGACGAGTGAATGGGCGTTGCCGCCGCAGTTCGAGAACGGACTTGTGCCGGAGGATTTGCTCTCGAACAAGTATGGCCACCGGATCCACTTCTGGGATCTCCGAGGGCGGCGCAACGTCCAGACCATCGATCTCGGCGCCAATCACCAAATGGCGCTCGAGGTGCGGCCCGCACACGATCCCGTAAGGGAGTACGGCTTCCTGGGGGTCGTGGTCGACACCACAAATCTTGAAGGTTCGATCTGGACCTGGTGGCGCGATGACGGCAAGTTCCACATCGAGAAGACGGCCACGATTCCGCCGGAGCCGGCGTCCCAGGAGGAACTGCCGCCGCTTCTGCAGGGGTTTGGCGCGGTGCCGCCACTGGTCTCCGACATCGACCTCTCCATGGACGACCGGTTGCTTTACGTTTCATGTTGGGGAACCGGCGAGATGCGTCAGTACGACGTTACCGACCCGCGAAAGCCGAAGCTCGTGGGCTCGGTCCACGTTGGCGGCATTGCCCGCCGCACGCCTCATCCTAACGGCAAGACCTATGCGGGTGGGCCGCAGATGGTTGAAATCAGCCGTGACGGCAAACGCGTCTACTGGACCAACTCACTGTATTCGACCTGGGACAATCAATTCTATCCCGAGGGAGTACCAGGTGCTGAGGTTATGGCCAATGCGAGCGCCAGCGGCGGCCTTGAGCTGGCAAAGGACTATTGGGTGAGCTTTCCTGATGGATACCGGGCGCATCAGATCCGGCTTGAGGGCGGCGATTGTTCGACGGATTCGTTCTGTTATCCGTCGGCCTGACATTGAACGGAGCCGACTGGACGCCAGCCTGGCTCTGGCTGGCTGTAATCGTGAGCGGCCTCTATCATGGCGTGAACCCGGGTATGGGATGGCCACTCGCCGTTTCTGCCGGGCTGATGGAGAAGAGTTCCAACGCTGTATTGGCTGCGCTGTGGCCGCTATCGGCTGGTCATTTGCTGGCGATGCTGTTTGTGCTCCTTCCCTTCTCGTTGCTGATATCGCTCGTCGAATGGCGGGAGCAAATCCAGATTGGCGCCAGCATCCTGGTTATCGGGTTCGGTGTTTTCCGGTTCATTAATCGGCGCCATCCGCGGGCGCTGGCGCGGATAAGACCGGCGCAACTAGGGCTGTGGTCGTTCGCTGTGGCGATCGCTCATGGCGCGGGATAGATGCTCGTGCCGATCTATCTCGGGCTCTGCCGGGCCGCTGACCTCGACAGCGGTCATCAGGTCTTAGGCACCCTCATCGGCGCCGATCTCAGAATGGCTGTCCTGGTCGCCGCCGTCCATACTGCCGCAATGATTGCGGCCGGCGGATGCTTGGCATGGCTGGTCTACCGCTATCTGGGCCTAACGTTCGTGTCGCGGAGCTGGTTCAATCTCGATGCGGCTTGGGCCGTTAGCCTCATCTTGGTGGGCGCCGTCTCGCTCGCGTTCAGCCTTGCCGGCTAGCTATGAGTTGCATGTTCTTCCATCTTCTGCTGCACGGCACCTTCTTCCGAAATGGGTCAAGAGTGAGCCTGGGGAGTGCAAAGGGAAGTCCCCCGATGGACCGTCTTGAACGATTTCCGCAATTGAAGGTCAAGCGGATGCGCCCTTGAACCCAGCCCATTTGCAAGTACCTTTTCCGGCAGCCGCTGGAGGGAGCGCGCTAGCCGGCGGCATTCATGGTTACTACCGGCATGGTAAACGCGGGCGGCATTTATTGTCATTCCGGCGCAAAAGCCGCGATTTTTCGCGATTTCACCCGGAAATCCGCATTTCAGGAATCCCGTTAATTATGTTTTTGTCACCGCCTTAAGCTTGGCAAAGCCTTAAGAACCGCGCACGGTTTTATGCTTTGCTAGCCTTAACAGTGCCTTAGGAAAACGAACGGTTAAGCTTAACGATCCACGAAGCCGCGCAGCTTCCGGTTGTGCCA
>JBKQOR010000024.1:0-5306 GCA_052145435.1 Rhodomicrobium sp.
TCTGGGCCGGGGGCCCGGTCCCGCTCGGCTATCGCTCGATGGGCAAGAAGCCCGTGATCGTCCAGGAGGAGGCCCAGACCGTCCGTCTCATCTTTACCCGCTACCTCGAACTGGGCTCGCTGGGCGCCCTGCTCGAAGAGCTCGACCGGCGCGGGATTAGGACCAAGGCAAGCGGCCTCGCCGATGGCCGCGTGCGGGGCCAGATCCGCTTCGGCGGGGGAGCTCTTTCCTATCTGCTCAAAAACCGGTTCTATATCGGCGAGATCGTTTACCGGGGCGAGGTGCACCGGGGCGAGCAGGAGCCCATTGTCGATCGCCAGCTGTTTGAGGCGGTGCAGGCCAAGCTCGCCGCCAACGCCGTCGCGCGGCGGCTCCGGCTCAAGGGCTCCCCGGCCCTTCTGACCGGCCGCATCTTCGACGATCGCGGCAACCCAATGAGCCCCACGCATGCCAGCAAGCGGGGGGTGCGTTACCGGTATTATGTCTCCCGCGCGCTGCTTGAGAGGCAAAAGACCAAGGCCGGGGAGGTCGCGCGCGTGCCAGCACCCGAGATCGAGGCGCTGGTGCTCGATGGCGTGCGCAAACAGTTTGCCTCACCTGAAGCAGAGCCCGCGCTGACGGATCGCGCGCTGATCGAGCGCCATGCCGGCCGCGTGATCGTCAAACCTCAAGCGGTGGAAGTCCACTGTGTTGCTCTGGGCGGCGTTGCGGACGCCGGTGGCACCGGCGTGGCTCAGGCCGCGCAACCGCCGGCCCTGATAACGCTCCCATGGGCAGCGCCAAGCTTCGCGGCTGTGAAGGGCATCGTGCATGCCCCGACCGCACAAGCCACGCTGAATCCGGAAAGCCGTGAGGCGTTGCTGACGGCCATCGCCAAGGCCCGCACGTGGATCGAGGACATCAGGCTCGGCCGCCTTGCGTCTTTCGCAGAGATTGCTGAGCGTGAAAATAAGGGTGAACGGCACATGCGCCTGCTCGCTCCGCTTGCCTTCGTGTCGCCGCGCATCGTTGCAGCCATTGCCGGCGGCTCGGCGCCCGCGGACCTCACGGTTACGAGCCTTGCCAAAGCCCTCCCCTATTCGTGGGCTGAGCAGGAGCAGAAGATTGGACTTGCGGTGCAGGATCCGGCGAACGCGTAGCCTGCAATCACGTCGCCGGCGGGAATGACGTGCTGGGTGATTGGCACGAAACACACCCATCGGCTCGCGGTTTGCGGTATGGACGTTTGTTGCCGCATGAGGACAAGCTCCCGCTCAGAGAGCGTTGGCTCAGTCCACGCGCTTACCGCCATTTCGTAGAACGGCTGCCAATTCTTTTTCG
The DNA here is from genome assembly GCA_052145435.1 of Rhodomicrobium sp. GTDB lineage: Bacteria > Pseudomonadota > Alphaproteobacteria > Rhizobiales > Rhodomicrobiaceae > Rhodomicrobium. The sequence continues at coordinate 1,321 of JBKQOR010000024.1, forward strand.
GCCACTTCGATGATACGGCCGGGCGGGATGGCGACCCGCCTGCTAAAGATCAGGCTCCAGTGACTGGGCCCTGGGCACCTTTACCTGCGTCATCTCTTGCCTGCCAGCTCTCGCATTCACTGTTCATGCCTCATCTTTTCCAGCAAGAAAATCGCCATCTCCGGTTTGGTTGCGTCTTCCGTGAGCCAGGCGAGCGCGTTGACCGTGGAGTCCACCCGATCGTCGTACCCGGAGCTGGGAAAAGCCAAGAGTTCGGAGAGATAGGTATCGAGCCAGGAGGCCTTCTCGGGAAACAGCCCTGGGGTACCTGCACCCGCGTCCTCATCCTTTTTTCCCTTCCAGCTCTTGCATTCGCTTTTCATGTTTCATCTGCATTATCCTGTAGATGGCCATCCCTGGCTTGGTTGCCTCTTGCGTGCTCCAGGCGAGCGCGTTCACCGTGGAGTCGGCCTGATCGTCGTGCTTGGCGTTGGGAAAAGCCGTGAGTTCGAGCAGATAGTCTGCGAGCCAGGGAGCCTTTTCGGGAAACAGTACGAAGCCGCCTTCGATCATGGCGGTCTGGGCGCGCAACCGCATGATTTTGTCGTCGTTATTGGCGGGTGCCGCCTGCACGCGAGAAAAGCCATCGGCGCGCAGCTGCTGGATCAATTGGGTGCCTGACGATTTGTCCTCGACCAGCACAACACTGGCGCGCCACTGGGTTGCAAGCTCACGGACCATACGTTTCAGCTCAGGAAACTCCATTTTCCGCCGGAAGACGTTCAAGAGGTACATGTATTGCCCTTTGACACCCCAGGTTGTGCAGACGCTGTAGTCGGACAGCTCTGTGACTTTGGTGGCGGTGTCCCAGCTCTGGACAATTTGATCGAAACGATCCGGCTTCTCCTTTTCGCTGTAGAATTTGAGCCACACACGCAGCACGATCAGGCCGGCGGGCGGCTGCGGGTCCTGCTGATACTGCGCCGCAAAGTTATAGTCAGTCATGCTTTGGCGCAGGCCATCGAGAGTGGCTGCCGAAAGCAGCGCGGGATGCAGGACCTCGCCGGCCCTGCGATGGATGAGCCGCTGGCCGTAGGGCGTGACGAGCTCGTAACGCTCGCACGTCTCTGCGATGGCCGGCAAGGACAGCACATCCCAGCTTTCGGTCTCCTGCAAGTGTGCCACAAGATCGTCTGCGTGCAGCCTTTGCATAACGACAATGATGGCGCCTTGTTCCTGCCTGTTGAGGCGGCTGCGGAGCGTGTTGTCGTACCAGTCAATGACGGCCTGCCGATGCGCATCCGAGAGGGCGTCCTCGGCCTTCATGGGATCGTCGACGATGATCACATCAGCGCCACGCCCGGTCAGCACGCCGCCGACCGACGTCGAGAGCCGGTACCCGCCTTCCGTGGTTTCGAACTCGGCGGCGGCGTTGCGCTCCGCCGACAGCCTGGTGCCGAACAGCGCCTGGTAAAACGGGCTCATGATCAGCGCCCGGCAGTCACGGCCGAGCTTGTCGGCTAAGCCCTGCCCGTAGCTGATGGCCAGGATTTGGATGGCGGGGTCATGGCCGAGGAGCCAGGCCGGAAAGGCAACGGAAGCGGCGTGGGACTTGAGATGACGCGGCGGGATGTTGACGATGAGCCGCTTGCACCGGCCAAGCCGGACTTCCTCGAGCTTTGCGGCCAGCACCTCCAAATGCCAATTCGGCAGGAATACCCCTTGCGGGTTGAGCTCCAGGAAGGCGCGATGCATGAAGGCGCAAAAATCGTGGCGTAAAATGTCCGGGTAGATCCGGCTCGGCGAGGGCGCCATCTCATTCGCTCCCCTGCGGCGGAAGGCAGAGCTTCATGCGCTCGTGGACTGCGCGCATCACCTCAAGATCGGCTTCGCTGAAAGGAAACGCCGCGGGTTTGGCGGCGGCCGCGCGCGTCTCGAATTTGTCCATCCAATCGAGAAACTTGGCCATAGCAGCTCGATCGCCGCCTGCGGCCTTGGTCGCGAGCTGCATCGCTGTTGCCTCAATCTTAGTAATCCTGCGCTGCTTCCCGCCGATTGTGGCTGTGACCTGATCGCGGCCCGCTGCCATAAGGAGTGTGCCGAGGTTCTTCGAGCCTTTGGGCCGGCCATTTATGTTGCCGCTCACACCCTTCTGAAACTGCGTGTTTCTTGGCGGGTTACAGCGGCCGGTTTTTGCCATTGTGTCCCTTGCGGCTGGAGGAGTTTTCGCCTTTGAGCCGCCCGTGCCTTTCTTGGTCGCTCTTTCAGCCATGTCGTGCCTTTGCTGAGCGCTCGCTTTCGATATCCTCGAACCTCTTGTTCGATTGGAAGTGGATGGCCTTCAGGCCGTAAACGGCCTCGAACCGCCTGAGGATGGTATCGGTATAGTAAGGATCAAGTTCGATGCCGTAGCCTTTTCGCCCGGTCCGCTCGGCGGCGAGGAGGGTGGTCCCGCTGCCCGCGAAAGCATCGAGCACAATCGCGCCGCGCTTGGAGCAATCCAGGATGGCATCGGCGACCAGCGCCAAGGGCTTGACGGTGGGATGCATGCCAAGCCCGGCGTTCCGATCCTTGCCGAAACTGGTCGCGCCGGCGTAGGGCCAGACATTGCTGCGATTGCGGCCGAAGCGGCCGAGCTCGACATTGTTGACGTGTGGCGCGCTGCCGTTCTTAAACACGAACACGAGTTCGTGCTGCGACCGGTAGAAACTCCCCATTCCGGCATTGGTCTTGGTCCAGACACAGAGATTTTTGAGCTCCGTGTAGGTCCTCTCCGCGGCATCGAGCACTTCGCGCAGATGCCGCCAATCCATGCAGATAAAGTGGATCGAGCCATCGGCGCTGGCGGCGCACAGCTGTTCGAACGCGGTCCTTAGGAACTCCGTGAATTCGCTTGGGCTCATTTCGCCGGACGCCATCGCGAATTCGCGATGTTGGTTCTTGCCCAGACCCGAGACATTGCCGCCAATAGCCACGTTGTAGGGCGGGTCGGTAAAAACGAGCTGCGCCTTTGCACCGCCGAGTAGTTGCTTATAGCTTTCTGCATCCAGCGTGTTGCCGCAGAGCAAATAATGCTCCCCAATCCGCCAGAGATCGCCGGGCCGCGAGATCGCGGGCCTCGCACGGTCGATCTCCGGCACGACATCGGCTTCGTCCGGGCCTCTTCGCCAAGCTCCCCGATGAGAATATCAACCTCGGCGGTCTCAAAGCCTGTAATAGCCACATCGAAGTCCGGCTGGACAGACAGTTCCTGAAGCTCGAGCGCCAAGAGCTTACGATCCCAGCCGGCGAGTTCGGCCAGCCTGTTGTCGGCAATCACATACGCCCGGACCTGCGCCGGGCTCAAATGGCCGGCGCACACCGTCGGAATGTCACCCATGCCGAGCAGCTTCGCGGCCTCGACCCTGCCGTGGCCGGCGATGATGCCGCCCGAGCCGTCGATCAAGACCGGATTGATAAAGCCGAACTCCTCGATACTGGCGGCGATCTGTTTGATTTGATTTGGCGTGTGGGTGCGCGGATTGCGGTCGCGGCGCCTCAGTTGAGCGGGATCTCGATAGGATACTTTGAGGGTTGACATAACCCCACTATACTCGAACGGCAGTAAGAGTTGGTTAATGAGCCGTTTCTGAGTGCAGTGAGCAGGCAGCGCAATCGTCCAGGGCCGTCCGGGCGATCGCAGGTGCGGCCGCAAAATTAACCCAAACCAGCCTCCCCCGCACGGCGCCAAAATGCTCAGCGGTTTTCCCTGTTCTTGGGTTGTGCACTTCCCTGTTATCGCAATCGCTTTCCCTGTTATTTTTTGTCAGTAGACGGACAAGAAAACCCGAAAAACCGGCTCCGGCCAGGCACAAGGCAAGACTTTCCGTCCGGACATCGGGATTTCCCTGTATTTTTCCCTGTTATTTCGCCGAGACAGGTTCGCTGCGGACTGCGCCGTCAGCCAGCCAGCCGGGTCGCTGTGGCTGGGTTTCCCTGTTTGTAGGAAACTCCGGTATTTCCGTGGG
>JBKQOR010000025.1:0-22414 GCA_052145435.1 Rhodomicrobium sp.
CAAGATCTCAAGGGACGATTTCCACGTCGAGCGCCGCCCAGCCCCAGCCCGCCAGCGCCGCGCTATCGCCAGCGGTTCGCGCCGCCTTCAAGGTAGTGGCGATTTGATCGATAAGATTCATCAGATAAGGCGATGCCGGAGGCTCCTGGAAGCCCTCGGACCGTTCCCGCTGGTCCGCCGGCCAGACGGTCGCGGAGAGGGGAAACTTGTCCGGCACTACAAGAACCAGGAGACGGCCTTTGCCAACCGGGGGAGCGGCCTGGAACGCGTCGAAGTGCCAGCTCCGGTCAGACGGTGGAACCGTGATCCGCGCGCCAGCCGCGATTCGAGCCATGTCCGCGGCGTTCGCCTGGGCCATGTATGCGTTGGGCACGATTTGCGTCAGCTTGCCCATGGCATCGATATCCACAACGATGAGACGGCCCGCGACGGACGAGGCGATCTCGAAACGGTAGCGGTCATGAAGGGTGACACGCGGGCCGCCTGCAATCGAGACTGTAACGCGGCCCCACGCCGGTTCGAGTAGATCGTCGATCTGGCCGATAGCGGCGGCGGTAAGAGCAGAGCTTGCGTCCCTGGTTGCGCTAGTCTGGACAAGATCTGAGGGCACTGCGGTCAGCTCGCCAACATGGGCTCGCAACCAGGTAGCATGCGCGGAAATCCGGGTATAAATGCCGTACCAGCCCGGCTCCGCGCAGCCTTCTCCCCAGCTTACGACGCCCACTTGATATTTCTCGTCCTTGAGGTCGTAAGCTGCCAAGGGGCCGCCGCTGTCTCCTTGGCAGGTATCCGTCCCCCCAGCATCGGTTCCCGCGCAAATTTGCCCAAGCCCGATCACCGCGTCCGGATGCACTGTACGGTAGCGCTCCAGGCACCGGTTTGTGTCCACGAGCGGAACCTTCGCGCTAAGGAGAACATCGGAGCCGGCAAAATAGGTTTGGCTTCCAGCCCGGACATAGCGGCGCAGACGCCTCTCTTCTCCTGGTAGTGTGAAATAGCCGAAACCCGCGACCCGCAAATCGGGGTTGTACGCAGCAGGGTCGGTGCGGGTATCGAGCGACAGCCGGGCTAGAGAGCCTAACCACGGGCGCGCAAGGCGGACCAGCGCAATATCGTGCCCGGACGTTTGCGCGGCGAACTCGCTGGCATCGCCAGGACTGTAGCCCAGGGACCGGGCTTTACGATAGGCTGCCATAAAGTCCTCATGCACGGCGATCTCCGCGATCGCGTAGACGGACTCCTTTACCTCTTTGGAAAGATCGTCGCGGTCGAGCACCGCCTCGAGGATGCCGCAGCGCGTGGCGCCCTGATCGTCGGGATAGCAGCCTTCGAGCGAGCCCGCCTCTTTGAGCATTGCGAGGCAATGAGCGGCGGTCAGCATCCAGGTTGGCGCGATCATTGTGCCGCCGCAGACATGGCCAGACAGGCCGGTAGCCGTGTCGTAGTATCGCAAGGTGCCCATGGATGGCCATTGGCTGAGAAGGGCATGCGAGCCGCCGACGACCTTGAAGTGGCCGTTCTGCATATAGCGGTCGCTTTCGCTGGCGCGCGAGGCGCCGGCGGCTACCAAAATGCAAAGGAAAGAGCCAATTATTAGAAAAATGGTGTTTCGCCGCATCGCGCTTCCCAATAAAAGCTTCTACCGCTGCGGCGATTATCGTGCAGTCCAGGCAAAGTTGCAAAGGCGAATAACTCGGGACAACGGGTATCGCCCGGGATTCTCGCCATGGGCGCTAACATAATGGGGGGAATCCCCCCTCACCTTGTCTCTCTCGGCAAGCTCGCCAAGGCGAGTTTGCCGCTTAGAGCGTTCATGCTCGATCAGCCCCCTCCGGCGACCTCGGCCGCTAATCCATGAGGGCCTGACCGGGGAACTTTTCCCCAAGCGCGTAGCCGGCGCCGCGCACCGTGCGGATGGGGTCTTTCTCCTTGCCGCGGTTTATAGCTTTCCTGAGGCGCCCGATGTGAACGTCGACGGTGCGCTCGTCCACATAGACGTCGCGCCCCCAAACGCCGTCGAGAAGCTGCGTCCGCGTGAATACCCGGCCGGGGCTCTCCATCATGAATTCGAGCAGCTTGAACTCGGTCGGCCCAAGCCGCACCTCGCGGCCATTGCGCCGGACGCGGTACGACTCGCGGTCGAGTTCGATATCTTCCACCTCAAGCGTGCTGGCCAGGCGCTCCGGGGCAGAGCGCCGCAAGATTGCCTTCACCCGCGCCATGAGCTCCGGCACCGAGAAAGGCTTCACGACATAGTCGTCCGCACCCGTAGTCAGGCCGCGAATGCGGTCCTGCTCCCCGCCGCGCGCGGTCAGGATCAGAATGGGTATGCTGCAGGATGCCTTGCCCACGCGAAGCCTCCGGCACAGCTCGATCCCCGATAGCCCCGGCAGCATCCAATCGAGGATGATGAGATCCGGCGGTTCCTCCCGGATGGCAACTTCGGCTTCGTCACCGCGGTTTGCGAGCGCGACGCGGAAGCCTTCCGCCTCCAAATTATATTGGAGCAGCAGTGCCAGCGGCTCTTCGTCCTCGACAACGAGCACCTTCGCGTTCATCGCTTCCCCCCGGAATGCACCTCAAAGTCAGGTGCTATCCCCTCTCTTTTCCAGCTTGCGATAGGAGCAGCGTCTGGCTGGTGCGATCCGATTTTGGCCGCTCTTCGCTCAGTACCTTGCCTTGAATACAGTAATAGATGGTTTCGGCGATGTTGGTTGCGTGGTCGCCAATCCGCTCGATGTTTTTGGCGCTGAACAGGAGGTGGGCGTAGAGGCCGGCCTTCTGAGGCTCCTCCATCATTGTCTCAAGCAGCTCTGCATAAAGCGAGTTGTACATAGCGTCGATTTCCTGGTCCCGCTGCCAGACGCTCACAGCCGCATCCGCATCGCGCGAGGAAAAAGCGTCGAGCACCTCCTTGAGCTGGCGCATTGCGGCTTCGCCGATATGCTTGAAGCCGGTCATGACCTGTTTTGGGTGCTGCTCGCCGGCGACGGCGATGGCGCGCTTGGCGATGTTCTTGGCGAGGTCGCCGATGCGTTCCAGATCGCCTGCGATGCGGATGGCCGTGACGATTTGCCGGAGATCGCTGGCCACGGGCTGCCGCCTGGCAAGGATTGAGACGGCATTCTCGTCAACCGACCGCTCCAGCCGGTCGATGTCCTTGTCTTTTTCGAGCGTGACCTCCGCGAGATCGGGATTGCGGTCGTGGAGCGCATCGACGGCCTGTCCTAACGCATACTCGGCGAGCCCGCCCATATGGGCAACCATCGCGTCCAGGGACTTCAGCTCCGTTTCGTAAGTTCGCATCGAATGCTCAACCACGGCCAGTTCCTCCCAAAAAAGCTGGGGCAGAGACCCTGCCCAAATAGAAAGGCCCAATTTTTGTTGCTGCGGGCGCAAACTTTCCCTGCTTCGCACTTTTGTGCTCCGTTCGATCCTTAAACATAATGATAATTGGTGATCGTTCCATCTTCCACGCGCTGAGTGCCACAAAAAGCTAATCTGGCTCTTTGGCGGCCGCGACGGGAGGGACATGCTCCGCCAGAAGCACAGTAAATCTTGACCCTAACCCCTCCTCCGAGACGATCCGCAACTCTCCGCGGTGGCGGTTTACCACATGCTTTACAATGGCAAGGCCCAGGCCTGTTCCCCCCTTTTCCAGCGCAAGCTTGCCCGGAACACGGTAAAAACGTTCGGTCAGCCTCGGCAAATGCTGACTTGAAATGCCTGGCCCGTCGTCTTCGACGGCGATCTCGATTGCCCGCGCTGCACCGCTTTGCGCCCGCTGCAACGAGACTTGCACCGCCCCGCCGGGCTTTCCGTATTTAATTGCGTTCTGCAACAAATTGATAAAGACCTGCATCAGCTCGTCGCGATCGCCAAGCACGGCAGCGCCGTCGACGCTGGAGTGCACATCGACTTTAATATTCGCTTCCGCAGCCATCGGTTCGAGCGCATCGCAAGCCTGGGACACAAGGTTGCCGATGATGACAGTGTCCTGCGGCTTCAAATGCGCCCGCATTTCCACGCGGCTCAGCGACATGAGATTGTCGATAAGCCGGGCCATGCGCGCGGCTTGCTTGGCCATGATGGCCAGAAAGCGGTCGCGGGCGGCCTCGTCGTGGCGGGCAGCCCCCTGAAGCGTTTCGATAAAGCCCAAAAGCGAGGCGAGCGGCGTCTTGATCTCGTGGCTTGCATTCGCGATGAAATCCGCCCGGAGCTGATCGAGCCGCAGCGGCTCGGTCAGGTCGCGCAGGAAAAGAAGAATCAGAGCGCCCGTTTGGCTGCCCGGCTGGAGCCAGGAAACCGTCGCTGCCATATGGCGCTCAACAGGAACGCGATCGCTGAACATCACCGTTTGCAGCGGATTTGCCGGCGAGGCTTCCATCACGGCGTCAAGGATTGGGGGGCTCCTCGTTGCGCTCGAAAGGTGCGCCCCGGCTCTCAGACCGCAAAACAGATCGAGCGCCTCGTCGTTGAATGCGATAATCTCGCCGTCCTGGCGAAGCAAGATAGCGGGCTCCGGAAGCGCGTTGACGAGGGTGCCGGCCGCCTTGAACGGCAGCGTTTCCTCCCGGCGTTCCCCGGCCGCAAGCGGGAAATGCGGAATGCGCGAACGCGGTATGGCCGCGGCTCCGATGGAGAAGGCTGCACAAGCCAAAGCTACGGCCTGCAAGGGCAGGCCGTAAATAGGCGATAAGGCCAGAACGATTGCCAGGAATAAGAGGATGAGCCAGCGGCGCTCAAACAGCCGTGTCAGCCCCCCCGCTTCCGGAGAGGGAACTTCGCCTGCCTGACTTTCTGCCGGCGGGGGGGCTTCCGCCCGCCTGCTAAAAGCAACGGCACCCTGCACAGGGCGGCGCGCCGCCCTGTTATCGAAGCTGTTAAGCATTTTCATAGCCGCCTGCGGCCTTAGGGTCGCGGGGAAATTGTTGCATCAAGCTAAGATAATAGCATCGTTCTGCGACAGTTTCTCGACAGTGACAGCGTAGGGTTGATAATGGGCGCTTCAGTGCGGTTAGCGTCCCTTATGTCTCCGGATCGCCTAGCCGCAAACGGGGCAGGATTTCCCGCGGGGCGTACTAGTGTGGCGTCTCGCAATTGCCGACCCCTTTGTGGCTATCCTCGCGAAGGCAATTGCGAGACATAAGCCACACTAGCACTTTGAATCTGCTAGTGTCCCTTATGTCTCCGAATTGCCGTGCGAGCGTGCGGCAAATGGGGCGGCAATTCGGAGACGGGACACTAGATCGGCGGACTCTCCCCTGCATTTATCTCCCAAGCCGGGTGCTATGCGCCTAATCCTGCATCAATACTTGCGTGGAGCACCGCGGGTTGCTAACCAAGCGTGGGCACAAGATTACGGGGGCGTCGATGCATGGATCAGGCCTTTCTCTGGTAGTTTGGCAGGGCTGGGGGGTGCTCTCGGTCATGGCCCTGCTAACGGCGCTGCTCGGGACCATCCTCGCTTGGCTTCTCCCATTTCCGGAAAGGTCGCTCAACGTCCAGCTTTCCAGCCCCGCCGACCGGTTGGCGCTAAAGGAGCGCCTTGGAGCCGTGCCGCCATTCAGCGCTTACCTCGTCACGCTGCATCGCTTCAATGAATGGCTCATGGAGTGGTTCGGGCCGGCTTTCAGCGGCCAGGCGTTCGAGCGCTGTCTCGCCATCGCCTTTATCTTTCCGATCGTGCTCTTTCTTGTGACGCTGATCGCCAACGGGGTCACCGGGAACAACGTGCCCATCTCCGAGGTCGCGCTGTTCGCGGCGGCATTTGGCGTCTTCACCTATGTCATCGTTGCCGCCTTCAGAAATCTGCTCGGACTCATCCAGCACGGCTGGATAAGGTTCGGCGGCGATGCGGAGATGGGGCATACCATCGCACGGGTGCTGCTTGGCGGATTTGCCGTGATGGTAGCGTTCACGATTTCCTTTTCCATCGCCACCACCTTTTCGGGCCAGGTTGCCGATGCGGGCTCAGTGCTCGGGGCGATGGCAGGCGGATTTGCGCTGGCTTTCGCATTCGCCGTGGCGTTTGCGCTGGCGGGCGCCGCGCTGTTCGCGGTGGTGATTGCGATTCTCGCCGGTGCGGCGCTTGCCTACGCAAGTCAGTTTGCGTTTCTTCTGTTCCTTTTTTTCATCCTCCTGCCGGTCGTGAACGCTTCGGTGGATTGGCTCTCGTGGGGAATAACCCGCTTTTTTCTTAAAATAGCGGAAGCTGCTGGACCGGACTTAACGGGGGGACTGCGGGTTGCCGGGGCGGTCCTCGGCACATTTCTTTCAGGCGCTGCCCTAATGGTGCTTCTGACCGTGCTCCTGCCGAATGTGCTGGAAGGCTTGAACGTGCTGTTCGCATTCGCAAAGCTGCCGTCATTCGATTGGCAGGCCTTGGTCCAAAAGGCTGTCAACGCGCCCTGGACCGATGGGTTGTTCGTGACAGGCATGCTGATGACGGCGATCGTGCCTGCTTCCTCGCATCTCATCATCGGGCTGACCGGCATATTTGCGCGGCTGACACCAGGAGCCCGCACAGCCGCGGAGACCATCTCGGATCACCCGGACTCGCCGCTGTCGCCGAACGAGCAGGCGCCCGTGAAGCTAACGCTGATTTTTTCACGGATCTGGTATCTGGTTGCAGCCGCGATCACCGTAGGCGTCATCGCAAGCGCGAGCTGGCTGATCTGGTACACCCATGCCCCAGTCGCTCAGTTTTTGTCCAACGTGGCACAGTGCGCGACATCGTGGAGTCACGGGCAATGCGTTTGGTTCTGACGCCGCTTAAGGCGCTTTAGGAAGAAACGGATTTTTTACCAGCAAAGGCGGCAACGGAGCGGGGCGGGAAAAGCTCGCGCCCCAGCGCGGGGCTCTTAGCTCGTAGGCTGGGATCACCGTTCCACCGCGCTCAGGCGAAGGTGCTCCGGGCACAGCCAGAGCGATCCCTTCCCGTGTGGTGGCGATGCCGCAGCCAGCCGGCAGCGAGATAAGGATAAGCCGCGAGTGGCTTTCCACTGCCCGAACCGGCGGTTTGGCCGCGATCTGGGCCGCGTAGGCTCCGGAGCCGAAGGATATGAGCAGAAAGGCCATGCAAGGGCCTGCGAGGCGCGCAGCTAGGATCGGAGGAGTCATACCGATCGCTGTAAGTCTTGACCGTTCTCCGTCATTGCGAGGGGCGAAGCCCCGAAGCAATCCAGACGCCCAAGACGCGGTGCTAATTTCTGGATCGCCACGGCCGCCAAGGCGGCCTCGCGATGACGGGAGTGTGCCGGAACGGTCAGAACTTTTGACGGCTGGTATCACACGCATAACATCAGAACTCATTGCGTAACAATGCTTCAACGTGCAGCTCGCCGCTTCCCCATTATGAGCACCAGGTCCTAATAAAACGAAAGCCGTGCAGTCTGCGGAGCGAGATTAGCGCCGCCCGGCCAACGAGCCGCCATTCGTTTTGAGGGGATGGGCAGCCACGCCCGCGCTTTTTTCGCTACAACCTCGCTTGCGAAGGTGCGGAGAGGGTTGGAAACAGCCGGAAAGCATGGTAGCAACATCGCGACCGGCGCTTATTGGAAACCCTGCGCTTGCAAACTCAACTCACGGCTTGTGCTTCCTGCGGCTAACTTCGCACGTGGTGGAGCGCTAAAGGTTTTGGCAATGAAGATCAAGAATTCGATCAAGACGCTTAGGACGCGTCACCGCGATAACCGCGTCGTACGCCGCCGCGGCCGGCTCTATATCATCAACAAGACGGTCCGGCGCTACAAAGCCCGCCAAGGCTGAGCCTAAAGCCCGTGCGCTAGAGTGCGTCCGGAAAAGTGTGAAGCGGTTTTCCGATATGACGCACGATAAAACAAAAAGCTAGAGCCCGCTTTTGATTCCAGCAAAAGCGAATAGGCTCTAGGCGCGCCCGTCCGGCTTCGTCACCGAGAGGGTGAAAACGCGCAGCATGTTGGTCGTGCCCGGCCGCTTGAAGGGAACACCGGCGCAAACGATTACGCGGTCGCCATCTCCGGCGTATCGGCCGGCCCGCGACTCGGCCTCGGCGATCCTAACCATTTCGGTTGAATTGGCGGGATCCGCGGTCTCGACGCAGTGCAGGCCCCAAACCAGATTGAGTCTCCTCGACGTGGCCTTGACCGGCGTCAGGACGAGGATCGGCTGGCGCGGCCGCTGCTGGGCGACACGAAGCCCCGTGGTTCCCGTTGCCGTGTAGCAAACGATCGCCTTCAGGTTCAGCGTCTCCGCGATCGATGCCGCGGCGGCGCTGATAGCGCCGGCGGTCGTGAGGTTGGAGCTCGACTCGCGGAAATGCAGGATGCTCGCGTAATTGCGGTCCTTCTCGACCTCCCGGGCAACACGGTCCATCGTTGCCACGGCCTCGGACGGGTAGGCGCCGGTCGCGGACTCGGCCGAAAGCATCACCGCATCGGCGCCTTCGAAGACGGCAGTGGCGACATCGGAGACCTCGGCGCGCGTTGGCACTGGCGAAGCGATCATGCTTTCCAGCATCTGGGTCGCCACCACGACGGGCTTGCCCCGATGGCGCGCCGCGCGCAAAAGCTGCTTCTGAATGCCAGGCACTTGCTCGAGCGGCAGCTCAACGCCAAGATCGCCGCGCGCCACCATGATGCCGTCGGCTTCGTCGAGGATGTCGTTCATCGCGGCAACGGCGGCGCGTCTTTCGATCTTCGCCATGACCCAGGCACGGTCTTGCGCGATCGCCTTCACATCGAGAATATCCTGCGCGCGCTGAACGAAGGAAACCGCGATCCAATCGGCGCCTGCATCGAGGGCCGCCTCTAAGTCTTCCCGGTCTTTGCCTGTCATGGAGCCCAGCGGCAGGATCGCGTCGGGCAAATTGACGCCTTTGCGGCTCGATAAGATGCCGCCCGCAACGACCTCCGCGACAAGGCGCCCGGGAGTGACCTCCAAAATCTTAAGGTTAAGCTTCCCGTCGTCCAGCAAAAGCGTATGGCCCGGTTGCGCGGCCGCATAAATTTCGGGATGCAAGAGGCCAATGCGCTCGGCGTTTCCGGGCGCGTGATTGGCATCGAACACAACGCGTTTGCCGCGCTCCAGATGAACCTGCCCCTCGGCGAGGGAGCTGATGCGCAGCTTCGGCCCCTGCAGATCCGCGAGGATTGCGATCGGGCCGTATTTGCCCTCAAGCTCGCGAAGCGCACCCACGTAGTAGTTGAGATCGTCATGGCTCGAATGGCTCATATTGATGCGGAAAACGTCCGCACCCGCGAGCAAAAGGCTCTCCATGGCGCCGGGATCGCGCGTCGATGGCCCAAGCGTCGCGACGATTTTGACCCGGCGTTCGCGTTTCATCTTTTTTTCGTCCCGGGTGGAGTGACGGAGGCCTGAGCGGCGGTGGCCGGCGCTTCGCCGGATGCCGGACCGGTTGCGTTTTGCAGGGGGGGAGCTTGAGGCTCGGACTGATCTGTCAGCTTAACCGTCCAATCCGTTTGCTCTTGTGTGTCGACTTCGAAGAAGCCGCTCTTCTTGAAGCCGCGCCCCTCGCAATTGTCAATGCCCTTGATCGTGAACTCCACATCGTTGGTGCACATTGGAATCGGGCCGCCCCATTCTCCGCCCTTGTCGTAATCGAAGGCGTAGACGTAATAGAAGCGCGCGCGAAGCTTGTCCTGGATAAGAAGCGCACAGGATTGGCTATCGACATTCCACCAGCCTTCGCTGGCCCAGCCGTCTTTGTCCTTGTAGCCAATCGCAACGCCAATCCTGCTGGAAGTGCTATTGCAAAGTTTGAGCTCGGCTTGTGCTGGGCCCGGCATGGCGAACCCAATGCCAAGCAAAACCGCAACCGCCGCCACGATGTGCGCCGGCCGTGCGGATTGAGTAAGTTTTCGCAAAGTCATCCTGGAGTCCAGAAATCGAGTGAGTCGCCTTGGATAACACTAATCTCTGATTGAGCTGTCGACAACAATTGCCCTGAAGTCGTTTACGTTTGTCCCCGTGGGACCGCATACCAAGAGATCGTTTGTCAACCGGAAAAATCCGGTGGAGTCGTTATTGTCGAGGAATGTGGCTGGAACGAGATTGAGTGCGGCGGCGCGGCCAATAGTTCCAGAATCGGCGATAGCGCCCGCGGGATCGTCCGCCGCGCCCGTACCGCCGTCCGTTCCGTCCGTATCGCCAGCAAGTGCCGCGATGCCCGGCTCGCCATCAAGCGCGATCGCCAGCGCAAGAGCGTATTCCTGGTTCGGGCCGCCCTGCCCGTTTCCGGTGACTGTCACGGTCAGCTCGCCACCCGATAGAATGAGTGTGCGCCTCCCATCGGCAAGGCAGCGCCTGGCAAGCTGCGCGTGGCTTTGCGCTATCTCCCGGGCTTCGCCCTCAAGCGAGTCGCCGAGCATGATGACATCGTATCCGAAGCCGCGCCCAAGCTCCGCCGCAGCTTCCAGGGAGTCGCGGCCTGTTGCCACAAGCTCATAACGGGCATTCGCAAACGCCGGATGGCCTGCCTTGGGCGTTTCGTTTGCGGGGTCGTCGAGGGCAGCTTTGACCGCTGGCGGGACCCCGATCCTATATTTCGAGATGATTGAACGCGCCTCGGCGAGTGTGGTGGGATCGGGGCAGGTAGGCCCCGAGCCGATGGTCTCCGGCTCATCGCCCGGCACATCCGAAATAGCGAGAGTGACAAGCGTTGCGGGGGATGCATAGGCAGCCAGACGCCCGCCTTTGAAGCGGGAAAGATGCTTGCGCACGCAATTGATTTCGCGGATGCGCGCTCCGGCTTTGAGCAGCGCTTTCGTCAAGGCCTGCTTCTCGCCAAGCGTTATCGTCCCGGCTGGAGCTGCGCAAAGCGCCGACGCGCCGCCCGAAATCAAGAACAGCACAAGGTCGTGAGGCCCGGCGGAGCGCGCCGCTGCTATCGCCTGCCCCGCGGCGAGCATGCTTGCCTCGTCGGGAACGGGGTGCCCGGCTTCCAGAAGCCTGAGCTTGGTCAAAGGCGAGCCGAAACCGTAGCGTGTGATGGCAAGGCCCGTCAGAAGGTGCAGGGCCCCCTTGCTCTCGTAATGCAGCTCGGCGGCGTGCGCCATGCCTGCCGCGGCTTTTCCGCAAGCGATAACGATGATCTTTCCATTGACGGGAGGCTCAGGGAAATGCCTCGGCATGCAGCGCTCAGGCTGGGCGGCTGAGACCGCAGCGTCGAAAAGCGCACGCAGCAGGCGTCTAGTGTTCAAGGGCACGATGCAAAAACAAATGTTTTGAGCTTGTTTTCATGCGGTTAGAAAGTAATCGTTCTTAAGACTGGCGGGTATTGGGCTTAAGCCGGCATCCGAAAGTATCGAAGGGCAGCAGGGCCGTTTTAAGCAGCTGTTGGTCGCCGCGGGCTCCCCTCTTTGTATTCAAACTTCGCATCGCCGGTAATACCAACGGACATTAATGGTGACCGCTACTGTGTCATTCCCGCCATCGAGCGTGTGAAAAAATTGCCGGACTTTCCGAGGAATTCTGGGGTTGCGGCGTCGTACCCGCGAAGGCGTGTACCCATACGAGTTCTTGTTCCAACAGGAGAAATGGATTCCCGCCTTCGCGGAAATTACGGTTGCGCGCCTTGCAGCGCTTCGGCAATCGATTTATTCACACGCTCGAAGGCGGGAATCCCGTAATCCCTGCGGCCGAAGCCATTGATATAGCACAGTGTTTACTGGGTCCCCGCCTGCGCGGGGACGACGCTGCGGAGCGGTCAAGACTTATGGCCGCTGGTATAAGGCGCGAGCTTGTGGCAGCCTCCATATTCAATGTCGGCTATGCTCGCTCTCGCTCCGCAAATCCGCAACGATCGCGTTCCAACACACCGCCGGATCGCGGTGTTGCGCGACGGCCTTGACCGCGGCTGCCTGCTCCTCCTCGGCTACCGCCTCGCGATAAGGCCGCTCCACCCACTCAACTTTCGCCTCCAGGGCCTTGGCGCGCACTTCCCTTGCGCGTTTCAGGCTGGCTTCCAAGGACGCTGCGAAGGCGCTGTCGTCCGGAGCCTCCTTTTTCAGCGCGAGCCGCACCTCGGCCGCCGCGGTGAAGAACATAACCGCGGTAGGCAAATCCCCGGCCTTGGCCTCGATCTCTCCGATCGAGTGCAGGGAGGCCCCGGTGTCGCGGCGCCAGATAAGCTGCTTCGGGTCGCTCTCTACAAGCTTGCGGCGGAGCGAGAGCGAGGCGAATGCAGCGCTGAGCGCGTCGTTTATGCTGGCAATCTGCAGCTTGGCGCTGGCGATTTTGTCCAGGCTCCAGGAAATGTCATGGATAAGCTGCGTATTGGCCGGGTCTTTCGAAAAAAGATGCTCGCGGATGCAAAGCCCGTTCCCGTAAGCTGCGTCCGCCAGGGCGTAATCTTTGAGATCCGCCGAGACATCGCCGATCTTGTTGTAATTCCAGGTCAGCTCGCGTTGGAGCGCCAGCGGCGGCTCGCCTTCGGTGTGCCGTAGCACGCCTTTCGATGTCTCGAAGGCTTCGATATAGCGCGCCTTGGCCTCTGCATAGTTCTTGTCGAAGCGGTCGAGGTCGCCGAGCCGGATCAGCGGCTTGGACAGAGCTACAGCATAATCGGCATTGGCCCGGTGCTTCTGGGTGAACGCCCTGCCAATCGTGACCGACTCGCTATAAAGCGCGCGTGCTTTGCCGAAGCGCTTTTGCTCGCGCTCCAAATCCCCAGCTAGATCGAGGCTCTCAGCGAGTGCTGCGGCATATTCTTGGTTCCTGGGATGAGCTGCTGTCAGCCGCCGCCTTACGGCGAGGCTTTCATCGGATGCCTCGATCGCTTCGCTGCGGTGTCCGATTTTCTGATAGGTTTTGCCGAATTGGTAGAACATTGCGGCGCGGGTCGCCTCAAGCCGGGGGTCGCCACCGCCTGCGTCTTTTAATTTGGCTGCAAGCGCCTGGCCGTTCTGCAGTATCCGGCTGACGGTCGTAACAGGCATCCCTTGCGTGTTTTGCATCTCAGCCGCGAGATCCTTGATGAGCTGATCGAAACTCGTCCGCGCGGCTGAATAGCTCGTCTCGGCGCGCTGCCACTGAAACGCAGCGGCGCCGGCGAGCGCGAAGGCGAAGGCGGCCGCGAGCAGCGCTCCGGCGGCAATCGCTCTCTGGCGGCGCGTCGAGGCCCGCCTGCTTGCCAGCATCAGCTCCAGGATCTCGTCGCTGGGTGGAGGCGCTGCCTTGGGCTGCCGGTCCTGCCAGCTCTCGGCATCCGCAAGGGCGGTGCCGCGCAAGAGAAGCGCCGGCGCGCGGCCGCGGGCGATCCAATGCCGGGCGCGATCCGCAAGCCTGGTATGCTCCTTGATCCATTGCCGGTCCGTATTCAAGACGTCAGCGAGCGGCTTCAAATGCGTCTCGAAACCGAAGACGCCTTGGGCTGGCAGGAGCTGGATTTTCCCGATTGTCTCGGGCAGGTCCTCGATGGGCACGCTCTCGATTATCACGGGCACGAGCCGCTTATTGGTAGCCCTCACTTGGCCGAGCTCCCAAGTGCAGGCCTTCGATGCGATGAAGGCGGGGCTCACAAGCGCCACCACCGTATCGGCGTCTGCGATAAAGCCGGCAAGCTCCTTCAGCCACTCTTCGCCGTACGGCAAGTCGCGCCGGTCGATGGTAACCTGAAAGCCTTCGCCTTCAAGTGCTGTGAGGAGTGCATCGGCTCTGTCGAGATTGTGCCGTGAATAGGAAATGAAAACGCGGATTGTGTCCGAATTGGCGTGCTGAGGACTCATCGATGAACCAGCCTCCGAAGATCCATCCGAAGCGGATTCTAAACTAAATTTGCGAAATTCGCATGACTGCACGCCGGCGGTTCGATCACGAATAGGCTATTGGCGGAAATGACCGCGGCTTGCCGCTCAGTCCGCGAGCACGGCGTTCAAAATCGCCGCCAGCCGGATCCCCGCCTGCTTCAACCTCTCTCGTACTACCGGCGCCTCCTCTTCGAGATACTGAGCGGTAATCTCGACGGTGCGTCTTTGGCCGGTAAACTGCTGCCCGCTTTGTGAGTACCAGCACGCATCGTCATGCCAATAGCAATATTGGACCGGCGGTCTCTCCGCGATCGCAAGAGATTCGCTCGCCCAGGAAGCAACCGCGGCGGCGTCCAGGCCGGCCGGCATCCAGGCTTTGCGATCGGCTTCCGTAATCTCGCGTTGAAGCGCGGCCGCAACGGCTACCTCCCCGGTGCCGATCTTCGACTCCACAATGCAGATATCCCAAGCAAGGTGCAGGCTGTGACCGCAAAGGCCGGATACATCGATGTAATTGGCGCCTTTGTCGTCCTCGAACGAAACGTGGAGCGGCTGGTGGATATCGCCGACCCAATGGCCCAGGCTTTTGAGCAGCCGCAGCCGGTCCATGGGATCTTGGGCGAGCGCGAGGTCGCGCGTATCGTTGAGAATGGCCGAGGCCACGCAGCGGTCCGACACCGGGCACAACTTGGCCGGATCTATCGCATGAGCGCCGCGCGGAACGTTCAAGAAATGCTCCGCGGGCCGCTGGGGCGGGAAAGCGTCTGGCCAGGTGCAGCTCGAGGCGAAGCTGCGATACTTGGGATCGAGCGCGATCAGTGCGTCCACCTTTGCCTTGGCCGCGGGGTTAAGCTCTATATAAGCGAGCTGGCAAACGATCCGGTGGCCCGTATCTCCCCAGGCGAGGGCTTCTGGCGCCGCTATAAATTGCAATGCAAAGGGCAGAATGGGCAGGAGCCAAATATGTTTTGCCGTTCTTGCCGCGGTCATGCGCTTGCCCCCAATCTCGCCTCCGATAGCTTAAGCGAAGCCAGTCCACGCATCCATAGGTACGGCGGTTGACGAACCTCGGTCCGGGAGCTTAAGCGAAGGCCATCGCAGCCCGGGAAATCGCTAGCGGGTAAACGGCGATTTTTCTATAGGCGTGCGCTTTAACCGGACGATTTATCCGCCAAATGCTATAGCCATGCAACTGAGATCCGATGCGGCGCCTGAAACGGGCGCCGGCGCCTGGAAGAGCTTCGACATCGCAAGGGGTGCGCCGGGCACGCATCTCCTCATTGTCTGCGACCACGCCACCAATCTGGTCCCGCCAGGATACGGGATGCTTGGCCTTGATGAAATTCAGTTGAGCCGGCATATCGGCTATGACATCGGCGCGCTGGCCGTCGCGCGCGAGTTCGGCCGGATGCTCAAGGCAACCGTGATCTCCTCGCGATACTCGCGGCTCCTCATCGATCCCAATCGCGGCGAGGACGATCCCACACTCATCATGCAACTTTCCGACGGCGCCATCGTGCCCGGCAATGCGGTGTTGAGCGGCGCCGAGCGGGAAGGGCGCATCGCTTCGTATTACCGGCCCTACCACGCGGCGATCGGGGCGGAGCTCGATGCGATGATCGCGCGCGGGCTTGTGCCGGCCGTCCTTTCGATCCACAGCTTCACCGAGGCTTGGCGCGGCGTGCCGCGGAAATGGCACGCGGCGGTGCTGTGGGATAAAGACCCGCGCCTGCCGGTGCCCATGCTGCACGAGCTTCGCACGCGCACGAGCTTGGAGATCGGCGACAACGAGCCCTATGCGGGGCATTTGCGCAACGACAGCATCTACCGGCATGCAACGCTGAGGGGCCTTCCCAACGCGCTCGTCGAGATCAGACAGGACCAGATCCGCGAGGAGAAAGGCCAGCACGAATGGGCTGAGCTTCTGGCCGGATGTTTGACTGCGATTTTCGACGATCCGGCCTGTGCCGGTCCGCTTTCGCGGGTGGACTATTGCGGCTCGAAAACCGACATAGAGCTTCACGGGCAGCAAATTTGAAAGGCAGGACCGCATGAGCGAATTGGACGCGCGCTCCGAGGTGGAGCTTGAGGCCGCGGCTTTCCGCAGGCTTGTCGCGCATTTGCGCGAGCGCACCGATGTCCAGAACATCGAGCTAATGAACCTTGCGGGCTTCTGCCGCAATTGCCTCTCGAACTGGTATCGGGAGGCGGCGGCCGAACGGGGTCTCGACGTTTCCAAGGACGAGGCACGCGAGCGCATTTACGGCATGCCCTATGAGGCGTGGAAGGCGAAGCATCAGACCGGAGCGCCGGAAGTCTTCACCGGCGCCGGCCTCGCCTCCGCGCATGGGCGCTAACTTAAGTCCTGCCCGTTGTCAGGCACGGCCATGATCGGGCGCAACGCCCCTCATCCTGTCCTTCTCCCCATGGGAGAAGGAACGCCTGAAAATGGCGCTGTGCGTGCAACGGCGTCCCTCTCCCGATGGGAGAGGGACAGGGTGAGGGGTGGAACGCCTGATCGTCAGCGCCCATGCGCGAAGGCGGGGCCGGTCAAAAGTCTTGGCCGCGGTATTAATCCTTCGTCGCCCGCGCGGACGGCGGGCGATCGATTAAGCCATTCAGCGGTCGCGGCAGACCTTCACATAGGTGCAGATCTTCTTGAAATTGACCCAGCGGCACTGCTTTTCCATCCGGCAATGCTGCTCGGCCGCGGCGGGGGTTGCCTCGATTGCGGCCGCGGTCAAGACGCCTGCAATCAGGGCGAAGGCGAGTGAGGTTCTCATTCCGGTTTCCTCCCAATCGTGGCGTTACCGCCTTTGAAATCGGTCTTAAGGACAAGATTGCACGGAAACGCCGAATGCGGCGCGGCGCTTCCCGTCGTTGAAGCAGCCGTCCGCCCAGGTGCCGTCGAATGTTCCCGACGCGTTCGTCAAGACGCCTTTGCCGTTCGGCTTGCCGCTCAGGAACGCACCGTCGTAGCGGGCTTCGCCTAAGACGAGCACGCCCCTCCCGTGGGGCAAACTGTCCGAGAACTGCCCCTTATATTCGCCGCCGGACCAGGTTTGCGAGCCCTCGCCGGTCTGGCGCCCGCCATGCCACTCGCCCTTGTCGCGCTCGTAGGGCCTGCCGCCTTTCAGCCAGTCGAGAGTGCCCTTTCCATCCGCAAAGCCGTCTTTGCAGGCCCCGGCCCAGGCCACGGTCTCGCCGGGCGCGGGCTGCGGGTTCCAAACCTTGCAGCCCGTCTTCGCATCGGCGATCCAATCGGCGGCATGCGCTGCAAAAGGCGCATCGAGAAGGAGGACCGGCACGAAAAGTCCCAGCAAAACCAGAGTTCTTAGTCCAATCATCGTTTCCCGCCTGCACCGTGCCGGCGGGCTTCGTCCAGCAGCGGCAGAATCACCTCGTCCAAAAGCTCGTCGTCGACATTGATAAAATTGTCTCGCACCATGCCCTGCGCATCGATGACGAAGCTCACCGGTACCGCCTCGGGCGTGCCGAAGCCGTTTCGGCTGGCATCGCTGAGCAGCGCCGAAGGGAACGGCAGTTTCGCGATGAGCCTTTGCATTTTCGCCCGGTCGCGCGGCTTGTCGATGCTGAGCGCGATGACCTCGAAACCTTCCGCGCGGTGCTTTTGGTAGAACTTCGCGATAACCGGAAGTTCAGCGAGGCAGGGTGCGCACCATGTCGCCCAGAAATCCATGAGCACGACCTTGCCGCGCATGGCGCCAAGATCGAACTCGCCGCCATCGGCGGTCTCAACCTTCAGCGGCGGAGCCGGCTCCTTCATGGCCGGCTCTGCGGACGCAGTCAGAATCGCTGCGGCAAGGCAGAGAAGCGCAGCCGCCGCTCCGGCGAACCGCGCTTCTGCTTTTTTTACGATAGTAGCCATCGTCAGAACGTATAAGCCAAGACGATCTTCGACAAGAAGGGGGCGACGAGCTGATTTCCGTTCACCCGTTGATAGACCGGGATCTCGATATCTCCATACAGTTTGAACGTCCGATTGTTTGGATCGTCGAGAACCTTGGTGAAGTCGATACCGGGAGAAATGAAAACCCGGTCGAAGCCGCTATTGGCGGGGTTGGCAGCGTCCCCGCTATCAGGCTGCCGGTGCGATACGATAACTTGCAGCAAAGGTGCGATCTTATCGAATGGCCCGACATGATACCAGTTGTTGTAGGTTATGCCCAAGGCGGTGTCGAGCTGCATGCCAGGAACGTAGTTCCCCGCGCTTTCGCCAAAAGCTGGGTCGGCCACAGCGTGCGTTAAAAGCGGCTCCAGAAGTTTGGTTTGGGCAAAATATTGCCA
This sequence comes from Rhodomicrobium sp., assembly GCA_052145435.1. Classification (GTDB taxonomy): domain Bacteria; phylum Pseudomonadota; class Alphaproteobacteria; order Rhizobiales; family Rhodomicrobiaceae; genus Rhodomicrobium. The sequence continues at coordinate 18,057 of JBKQOR010000025.1, forward strand.
GGCATTGTCGCCGGTGATCATGCCACGCCAGAAGCCGCCGAGGATGAGATCGGTGCTGCCGGAGCCGATATTGGAGTCGCGGTCGAAACCGGTCACTTTCCACGGTCCGGTTGGCAATTTCAGGCCGAAGATAAGGCCCTTCGACATGTCGCTCGAGAAGCCGGTGTACATGCCTGTGAGCTCGATGTCGCCGACGGTGCCGACCTGATATGTGGACACCCCTGCGGCATTGCTATTGGGGCCGTTATCCAGGGTCAGGAAGGTCCGATCCGCGGTGGGTACCCGCACCATCATGCCCCAATCGCGACTGAGCATGTAATTCAGACCAACGACGTACCAATCGGTCTGGATTTGCTTATCGCTATTGTTGGCTGCCGGAGCGCTATGCACGCCGCTCCAGTTCTGGTTTTGGTTCGACTGGTCCCACTCGAAATAGACGGCGCCGCCATGGTCGCCTTCCTTCGGCAGAAGTGCGGTCGAGCCAACGTCGAACACGCTGCAGCCGCAGGCGCAGGCGAGCGCTTCGGCGGGAATCAAGCTGCTTAGGAGAAGGATGCCTGCGATCAGGCGCGCCCTTGCGAAGGCGGGCGGGACACGGAGAGATTTGAACTGCATTATATGTACTCCTTTTGGCGCGCCTCGCGCAGCCAAATCAGAATTGGATTTGAAGGAATCTTGCGATGCATACGGGACGGCAGCCGGCAGCGATGACCGCTGGCATGCGTCGATGCTTATGAATTTTCAGGCGAGCGGGGGAGCGCGCGGCCTCGCATGGTCTTCGGCTTTACGGGGCGCCTTCAACTCGCCGGCAGGGGGAATTACTGTTGCGAAAGCTTGGCGGACGCTGGGCAGGAATGCCAAGCCGCGCTGTGGAACGGCCGGTGAGAAATGCTGGAGCGCAAGGCAAAGAGGGCAGGATTTCTTGCTAAGGGGCGCCTCGCCGCCGGCTGGAGGCCCGGGCGTGTCCTCGTCCTCGTCGTGATGGCAGATGAATTCGCCGGGAGCCGCGGTCCCGTTTCCGGCCAAAGCCTGAATCCCGGCAAGCGCAAAGTTCGAGCCCGCGGTGTTTTGCGCGGCATGCCAGGATGGGATGAGAGCGCCAAGGAAAAGAACGAGAACGGCAAACAAGCCGACGGCATTGCCCGGGCGGCCCGCAAGGCGCAGCCGGCCGGTAACGCGGCGCGCGCGCTTGCCCCCAGCCACCCTGTGCCCATTAACGCCCATAATGCTTACTAATGCCCAAAAGGCCGTCAACCCAGAACGATGTTACCGCGCGAAAAGGTCGCAGCCTAGTGCCCAAAATCCGCACGCAAGAATAATTTCAGCGTGTGGAAGCATCGCTCAGCTAGATTTCCCCAGGCGCTGCCGAAGCTATGGACGGGCGCTGACGGGGCGTTGAACGGCCAAGTGCGCCGCGATAGCCTTGCAATGAACATTTTGATTCGCATCGCATGACAGTGGAGGCAAGACCTTGGAAAACGGCGCCGTTTCAACATCTGCAGAGAAAAGCATTGCGCAATCGGCAAAAGATCAGCTGCGCTCTTATGTCGAGCGCATCGAGCGCTTGGAGGAGGAAAAGGCGGCGCTAGCGGGCGATATCAAGGATTTGTTCGCGCAGGCGAAGTCGTCTGGCTTCGACACGAAGGCGCTACGCAAGGTCATCCGGCTGCGCAAGCAGGATGCATCGGAGAGGCGCGACGAGGAGGCGGTTCTGGCGACTTACATGCATGCGCTCGGCATGCTTGACGGCGAGCAATAGTTCCGGTCCGCCGGATCCGCTTGATTGCTTCGCAGACCGTCATCCCGGACTTGATTACCCCGGTGTTTCCCCAGCTATCGAAATCGTATACCAACGCGCACAGCGTGTGGCTCCCCCTCACCCCAGCCCTCTCCCGCGAGGGGAGAGGGAGCAGGGCGTGCCCGCTGAAGGGGCGTCCCCTCTCCCAGCAAGCTCGCCTTGGCGAGCTTGCAACCCGGAGTGCCCGAATCCGCGAGCGGATTCGGGGCGGGAGAGGGACAGGGTGAGGGGTGAGTCACGCGCCTTGCGGCTTGGTATGTGGCTTCGATAGCTGCGGAAACATCGGGGTAATCAAGTCCGGGATGACGCCACCGGTTGGCGAAGAGTTCAACCGAATCGGGTTTGACGCCCGGTTATCTCATCGCTTGCCTGGTTCGCGTATCCTTTGCGGCTGCGGCCATTCGCGCTCTTAGCCGCTCCATGAAGGCGATGGCCCGGCCCTTGAAAATGTTCGTTTCGTACAAATCCTCGATTTGCAAGCGGTGGTCGAACTCCTCGCTCGCAAGGACGCTTGCCGGCGACATCAACAGCCCGATCTTTTGGAGCACGGGCTCGCGGGTTTGCCCGTCCGGCACGTCGGAATAGGTTAGGGGCTTCTCGGCGAGCAGGAACGTCGCCGGCAACGGCTCGAACGCGATGTCGTCGTCCTGCTCCTCGCCTTCCTCGGCAAGAAGCGGCTCGGGTGCCTCGGCCGGCAGCCGCGCAAAGCTTTCCGGCTTAGCCATGACATCCGGCTTCGCAGCGTGCTGGGCTGGCGCCGCGGGAGGAAGCGTCAAGCTCGCCCGTTGCAGCAAGGGCGCATCGGCGGGGATGAGGCTCGCGAGCATGGGCCCGGCGTGCTTATGCGTGAAAGCCCAGGGCTTTTCCGCGCCGCTCGCCTCGAGCCTCGCAAGTGCTATACGCGCATCGGCGGGCGTTAGCGGCCGGCCATCCGAGGGAACATGAAGCGAGTGCCCCTTGGGAAACAGTGCCGCCAGCTCCATGCGCGGCATGCGCGGCCAGTGGCGCACATTGCCCGTGTCGACATGAACGAAGGGAAGTCCGGAGGCCGGATAAAAGCCCACGCCGCCCCGCTCGCGGATCAGCGCGGAATAGCGCAGCTGCTTCAGCGGCACATCGGGAAAGGTCAGGTCGGCCGCTTGGCCGGTGATATGGCGGCTGTTGCGCGCCTGGCCGCCGACCGTGCGGCGCAGCATCTCGTTCGTGCCGGGCGAGCGGTAGCCGCAAATCAGATGCACGGGCACCTTGGAGCCAAGCTCCTCATGCAGCTCCCAGATGAGATCGATGAGGGCGGGGTCGATCTTGATTTCCGAGTTCCGCCGCCAGTCGCGCATGAAGTGATTGAGCTGTGCCAATCCTTGCGCGTCGTATTTGCCATCTCGCTTGAAGGTGACGGTGATCGTCTCCTCCGTGTGAATGTTGAACATGGAGAGGGTGCGGTCCTCGGCCCGCGACGCATTCGTCAGCAAAGCGAGAAATCCGGCACACGCGACCAAAAGCCCGAGCCTTTGGAGGCCCGTGACGACGCCACACTTTACTAAACGCACTCGATACGCCCTCTGAGAAACCCGCCGTTACTGTCCGTTTTCCTCTGGTCTTCTACCGCTCAGCCCGAAGGTGAACATTGCAGGGTCACACGCATAAGTAGATACGCCCTGCTGGTTAAAAATTCGTTAAGGCCGGAATGCGAGCAAAACGTGGCGGGCGCTCTTAAAGGCTGGCATTTTTGCACCGGCGCAAGCTAAATCGCGATGCGTCAACGAAAAATTCTCAGGCCGGCTCAGGCCATTATGCCGTTTACGAACACCATACGAAACCACAGCGCCTCCGCCCATTTTCTTGAGGCAACATGATAGAGAAAAGCGCCTTGCCGAAGGTTTAAGGCTTGAGCTGTTGCCGTGCTGCCGAAGGATCGGGAGCGTTATGGGCCAGGGATGAGTGCGGTTCATGGCTCACTCTGGCGGCCGGCATCCCTTAATGCGAGCCGCCAGCGTTACTTTTTTTGCTTCCTAGCGAAGCTGGCCAGCTTCGCTTACTCCTCTTGGCCCCAAAGCCCGGCGATGGCTTCACCGCGGAAGTCAGGCCGATAAAGCAGCTCGACATCGCGAATGAAACGAGATCCGGTTGAATGGTTCCTGGCCGTCATCCCGTGCGCAGTGCAGCGCGAAGCGGTGCTCTGCAGACACGGGATCTTGCAACATCCAGGCGCCTGCAAAGATCCCGTGTCTGCGCAGCGGCACTACGCGCCGCAGCGCGCACGGGATGACAACATCGGCCAGCGAACCATTCAACCGGATCGCGAATGAAACGGCCCTCGTTCCAGCCGTGCGGCAAATAGCCGGCGCGATGCGAGCCGTCTTTAAAGCGGGAAAAAGCCGGCGCTTTCCTCGATGCATCGTTTGTCGCTTGGCTACCTCAAAAAGTTCAGCTCCGCTTACGCTACACGCCCGGGCCATCCTTGGGCGCGGCGATGGCCGGCTTTACGGCCGGCAATGGGCCGCATTGCCCGCGCAGCGGTTGACCGCCCGCGGAAAATCGCCAAATGCAGGTCTGGCAAGAA
>JBKQOR010000026.1:0-3481 GCA_052145435.1 Rhodomicrobium sp.
TTGTCGCCGGTGCGCGAGAACAGCGCCTTTCCGTGTGGCGTCGAGACAAGCTGCACGCGGATGCCGTCGTATTTCCACTCGGCCGTGAACGCATCGGGCGTAATCGTCTCCACCTCCGCCTCCTCGATGGCATGGGCGAGCATGACGGGATGGAACGTCACCGCATCCTTGCACTCAGGCTTCGGTCCGCGTTTTTCGAGCCAGGCGAAAAGATCGAGATAGGGCGGCTCTTGCGCGTGCCACACCTCCTCGATTTCGCCGATGTCCACGCCGCCGTAGTCCGCGAGCACATGCTTCACCGAGCGCGCCGACATGCCGATGCGCAAGCTGTGCATGCCGAGCTTCAAGAGCGCCCAGCGCTCCGGCGCCGTCATGTTGTCGAGGAGGAGCGCGAGGTATCCGCGGATGGCCGGCTTGTCGCGGGTCTGGAATTCGTGGATGACTTCGTGCAGCGGCGGCAGGCGGTTGAGGATCGCGGCGTGCGTCTTCCGGGGCCAAATATGCGCGACCGTCTCCGACATCTCGCCCACATAATCGTAGGAGAGCGCGAGCAGAACCGGATCGACGCGCTCCTCCGCAAGGTCGCGTACCAGCGCGCGCTTGAACAGCTCGAAGGAAAGCGTACCCGCGATGACGCCCACCGCAAAGCCTCGGTCCGGATCCGGCGTGCGGCGCAGGTAATCGGCGAGGATCGCCGCCTTGGCGTTGTTCGAGTGTGTGTAATAGAGCCGGTCGAGAAGGCTAGCGAAGTCTTGCATGCGAGGAATGTCGCGCGCTGAAGCTATCTTGCCAAGGCAGCGACTTTTGCGAAATTTGTTAATACCCCGTAAACGATGTATAAAGACCTGTTCTTCAATGCCTCAAATTCTGTTTTGGGTACGGGGCATGCCGCATGTGTTCTTAAGCTATAGCCGTCAGGATGAAGCGCTAGCTAATCAGATCGACGACCTCGCTAAAACAAAGGTCGAAGTGTGGCGCGACATTCATAACCTTGAAGGCGGGGAGCTATTTGAAGGCCGGATCAAAGAGGCTATCGGCAAAGCAAGGTGCCTTCTCTTGCTTTTGAGCCCCTTATCTTACAACAGTAGCTCCGTTCAGAAGGAGGTTAAGTATGCACTTGAGAACCAAATCCCAATTATCCCCCTCCTAAGGGGCTTCCGTGCCAACACAGAACCTTACTGAACTTTACCTGACACTCCCAGAGTTGGAAAATCAGTTACAATATCTTCGAACGATATGCGGAATGTTTGAATGAGCCCTGAAATGAGCAAGTAGCTTTGGCAAAGTCCCGCACCCACTAAAAAGGGACGAAGCAACGGGCAGGACGCTACGTCGGCGGTCCAATAGAACGAGCACGATCCCGATCCTTTGCGGCTTGGTCTGACGTTGTGGTAGACTATTTTCATGACGGCATTTCCGAAACGCGAAACGATGTCCGCCGATGCCTTCCTCGAATGGGCGGAGGCGCAGGACGATGGGCCGTATCAGCTCATCGGCGGCGAGATCGTGGCCATGGCGCCCGAGCGCGTCGAGCATTCGTATGTCAAGTTTCAGGTCGCGAAGGCCTTCGAGGCCGCAATTGCAAAAGCGGGGCTCCCGTGCCGCGCGTTTGTCGATGGCGTTAGTGTGAAGATCGATGACGCAACTGTCTTCGAGCCCGACGCCCTCGTCAATTGCGGCGCACCCATCCCGAGACACAGCTTGATCGCGCCAAATCCCGTCATCGTTGTGGAAGTCATCTCGCCCACCAGCACCCGGCGCGATTTGGCCGTAAAATTCACGAATTATTTCCGCCATCCGGGCGTGCAGCATTATTTGGTCGTTGTCTTGGAAAACCGGACCGTCATCCAGCACAGCCGCGCTGAAGGCGATACGCTCAAGACGCGAATTGCGGGCATCGGCCAGCGCGTGACATTCGATCCGCCGGGCATTGCGGTTGCGGTTTCCGATCTTTTCGGCGATCTGGACAGCGGCTTCGCAGATTAGCGAGGCGACGTCGCCGCCTGCCCTAACGGTTCCGCTGCCTCCAAGCGAGCCAACCCCAGAACAGAACCGCAAGGCCGAACACCGCTGGCAGAACCAGCATCGCGTGTTGTAGTCCAAGACCAGGCCGATCGGGCCGGTAGCCCCAATCTGCCAGCAGCCCAACGAGCGCAGGGCTCCAGAAATCGCCGAACAGATGAATGGTGAAAATCGAGGCAGCCATGGCCCGCGCCCTCGACGCAATGGGGACGCTTTCGATGAGCAGCGTATTGATCGGGCCTGTGGGCAGGAACGACAGGAAGATCGCTGCGCCCAGGCACAGCATCGATGCCTTCGTGCCAACGTCAAGGAACGCCACCGTGGCAAAGAGCAGCGTCAAGAAAGCCGCGAGCGTGGCCAGCAGCGCATAGCCGGCAGGCGTTTTCCGGCGCCAGGCGGTCGCCGCGAAGCCGCCTATTAGTGTACCGAGCAGCCCGCCAATGACAAGCGCCCCGCCCATGAAACGATCCGCGGTGCCGAGATCGAGCCCATGCACCCGGTTCAGAAATGCCGGCCCCCAGGCCGCAAACGCGCCGAGCGCGAATGTATAGGCGGTTAGGCCAAGGACGATCAGCGTGAAGCCTGCAATGCGGAATAGGCTGGCGATGCCAAACCCCTGCTTAGAGGCAGCCGGCGTGCCGTCCGGTACGGCGGCATCGTGGGCGCCGCGCGCAGGTTCGGTCAGCTTCAATAACGCCAGCGCAAGCAGAAGCCCCGGCGCGCCAGCCCACAAAAAGCCATTCCGCCAGCCGCCGTGTTCCACAGCGAAGCCGCCAAGGATATAGCCGAGTGCCGAACCCAAGGGTATCGCCACGTAGAAGATTGTCAGGGCGTTGTTGCGCCGCTGCGGTGAAAACAGATCCGATATCCATGCCGGCGCCAGGACCGCATAGCTCGCCTCTCCGAGGCCAGTAAGCACCCGGCATCCGATGAGCGCCCAATATTGATAGCAGAAGCCACTCAGAACCGTACCCAAGCTCCAGAGCACAACGCCAAATGCAATCAGTCCCTTGCGTTGCCAGCGGTCTCCCAAATAGCCGAAGACGGGCGAGGTGGCAAAATAGCCGATCATAAATGCCGAGGTCAGCCAGCCGATTTGTGCATCGCTTAGCTGAAGCTCGCTCTTAAGCGGCGGCACAACCGAGGCCAGCACATAACGATCCATATAGTTAAATAAATTTAGCCCGGTCAAAAGCGCGAGGCCCAGATAGGGATGGCTATGCTTTTTCATGGGCAATACCAAGCGTCATCAAAGTCGGCCCGTGACGTCATTGCGAGCAACGCGAAGACCGTATGTTCATGGCTGAGCGTTGAGGCGACTCATCCCCGATGCGAAAGCGATCGAGGGTTGCCCGGATGGTCCGGGCCTATCCTCAACGCAAGGGGGACGAGCCGTGAAGGATTATACAGAAGTTTTCGTTGGGATCGATACGTCGAAACTGCGCAATGCGATTGCGAT
>JBKQOR010000027.1:0-21308 GCA_052145435.1 Rhodomicrobium sp.
ATGGGTCTTTGCGCGGCTCGGCGGCTGGACCGGCTATTACGGAAAGCCTGGTCCCGTCGTAATGCTCAGGGGCTTGACCGAATTCCAAGCCATCAAACATGGATGGAACCTCCGAGATGTGTGAATCGCGTAGCCCACTGGGAGAGGGACAGGGTGAGGGGTTGTGCGCTTGCGATTTTGCGGCTTTGCATAAGAACAGAAGCTATAAAGCTAAACGCGCATCGGCATCAGCACATAAAGCGCCGAAGCGTCGCTTTCGTCCGATATCAGTGACGGCGAGGAGCCGTCGGCCAGCTTGAACAGAGCCTTGCTTCCGTCAATTTGCGCCGCGATATCGAGCAGATAGCGTGCATTGAAACCGATCTCGATCGGCTCGTTCTTGTAATCGGCGGCGATTTCTTCCATCGCCGAGCCGGATTCCGGATTGCTAGCCGAAACGACGACGCTGCCTTCGCTCGCGTTCAGCTTCACCGCGCGCCCCTTTTCCGAGGACAGCGTCGAGACGCGGTCGACAGCCTTCACGAGGTCCGCGTTTTCGAGAAGCAGCAGCTTCTTGTTCGCTGTTGGGATGACCCTGGCATAGTCCGGGAAGGAGCCATCGATGAGCTTCGAGGTGAGCACTACATCTCCAACGGCAAACCGGATCTTGGCTGGCGAGAGCGAGACCTCAACCGGAGCCGGGCCATCGTCGATCAGCTTAATGACCTCGGCCACGGCTTTCCTGGGCACGATGACCCCGGGCATGCCCTCGGTGCCTTTTGGGCAATCGGTCTCCACCTGCGCGAGCCGGTGGCCATCGGTGGCGACGGCTCTGAGCTTTGGCGCAGCCCCGCCTTCGACGCGATGCAGGTAAATGCCGTTCAGGTAATAGCGCGTTTCCTCGGTCGATATGGCAAACCGGGCCTTCTCGAACAACCGCTTCAGCTCGCGGCCTTCGACCATGAAACGGTGCGGCAGCTCGGCCTGGCCCATATCGGGAAACTCATCGGCAGGCAGCACGGCAAGCTCGAAGCTTGCGCGCCCGGCGGCGACTTTAAGGCGGCCCTCCGGTCCCTTTCGCTCAACAAGAATCTCGGCGCCGTCGGGAAGCTTGCGGACGATGTCGTGCAGCGTGTGCGCGGGGATGGTCACCGCCCCCGGCATTTCCACCTTCGCAGGAAGAGTTTCGATCGCCTCCATGTCGAGGTCGGTCGCCTTGAGGGTCAAAACGCCGGACGCTTCGGCGCTGGTCAGGATATTACTGAGAATCGGGATCGTGTTGCGCCGCTCCACGATGCCTGTGATATGGCCAAGGGCGCGGAGCAGCAAATTCCGGTCGGCAACGAAGCGCATTACGGTTACCCCGCTCGGGCGGTGTTCTCTTTGTTAGGTGCAGATTGACCGCTGGGCTGGATCTGTCAAGTCCTGCCCGCAAGCCGGTTTCCGGGCCCAGCCTAGATGGCTCCGTCTTTCAACATCCGGGCGAGCGAATCAAGCTCCTCTTTCAGCGTGCCGTCTTGCTGTTTGAGGTTCTCGATCTTGCGGATCGCATGAAGAACCGTCGTGTGGTCCCTTCCGCCGAACCGCCGGCCGATCTCCGGCAGTGAGCGCGACGTCAGCGTTTTGGCAAGATACATGCCGATTTGGCGCGGCCGCACAATCGATTGGTTGCGCCGGCTTGAAAGAAGATCGCCGCGCTGCACCCCGTAATGCTTGGCGACGATGCGCAGAATGTCGTCGATCTTGACGCGCTTCGGCTCCTTCGAGCGGATAAGATCGCCGATTGTGCTCTCGGCCGCATCGCAGGTCACCTTCTCGCCCGTGAGCTGATAGGTAGCATGCAGGCGGGTGATAGCACCTTCCAGCTCTCTGCCGTTCTCCGTCAATTGCGTGGCAAGATAGTCGAGGACGTCCCCCGGAACCTCGAAGCCAGGCGAAGAAGCGATTTTTTCTGCGGCGCGCTTTTCCAGAATCTTCACCCGCAGCTCGTAATCGAGCGCGGCGAGTTCGGCGACCAAGCCGCCGGAAAGCCTGGAGCGCATTCTGGCATCGAAGCTTTCGAGCAAGAGCGGGGCGCAATCGGCAGCCACGACGGCTTGCTTGCCGCCATCGATCAGCGAATTCAGCGTGTGGCAGAACTCCTGCTGGAAAGTCTTTCCCTGCAAAAATTCCATATCGTCGATTAGCAAGAGATCGATTGTGCGAAGCTTCTCTTTGAATGCGGGAGCATCGCGGGTCTGCAGCGCCTCTGCGAAACTATACATGAAGCGTTCCGCCGTGAGGTACAGCACCTTCGCTACCGGATTGCGGTTCTTCACCTCCCAGGCGATGGCATGCAGCAGGTGCGTCTTGCCCATTCCCACGCGCGCGTGGATGTAAAGCGGATTGTAGCGCAATGGCTGCTCGGGCGTGCTTTCGGCGACTTGCAGGGCCGCTGCGTGGGCAAGGCGGTTAGGCGCGCCAACGACAAAAGACTGGAATGTGTAGCGCGGATCGAGCGGAGAGCCTTCAAATCCGTCAAGCCCGGTTCTTCCGTCCCTCGTTTGCTGGGGGAAGATGCGAAGCGGCGCGGAAGCGGCGGTCAAGGACTGCGGCCTCTGAGAGGCGGCGTCCCTCGCAACGGGCACCGCTTTCGCTTTCTCGATCGCGGCCAGATGAGGCTGACGCACACGGAACTCAAGCCTGTTCGCGCCGGACAGCTCGGTGCCGCAGCATGCGAGAAGCCTGTCCGAGTAATGCGACTGCAGCCAGTTGCGCAGGAATTTGGTCGGCACCGAAACCTGCACGACGCGGCCGTCATAGCCCTCTAACTCCACTCGCCCAAACCAGCTCGTGAACACGTCCTCACCGAGCTCGGCACGCAGACGGCTTTGAATGCGCCGCCATTTATGTTCGATTGAAGAAGATGTCGAGAGCTCCAAGGCTTCCATAATAGTATACCTCGCCGCTTCTTAGAAAAAGCGTTTAATTGGAAAGGGGCTATGCGCAGGAGTGCTATGCCGCGATTGGGAGATTGCACCGCAATTCGCTTGGCGTGAGATCATGCGAAGCGGTACCGGCAGCGTCTGGCAAAGCTGCAGCCAGCAACCCGCGCGGATGCTTTCCAGCGGCTCCCGGCATCGGCTGAGCGCCCGGCATCAAGCTGGCTGGGCGGGAGATAGCTTGAAGACCGGCCGGCAATGTCTCCGTGAACAGGGCCTCGGCAAGGTCCGACGCCATGTGCTGGAACTCTCTCGACGCGAGGTAGGCTTTCCAAGGGATCGAAGGATGCTCAGCTTGCGAGGCGTTTCGCTCGCACTCCTCCCCGGCGCGTGTAACGAGCTTTTGAGCGCGCTCGAAAATTGCGGGCCGGGCTGGCGGCACCTTCCACGCATAAGAATATATAAATTGCGGCGACGCCGCCGTGCATTCACTTCGCATCCATCTTCCTCCTGCCCAATGCATTGCGGACAAAAGGTGCAACGGACACCAAACCAGCTGGGCGCGCGCACCGTCTATCCGTCGCCTGATATGGACAACGGGACTCAAACCATGTGGAGGCCACCCCACAAAATGAGCCCGGTACGCATTACAGAAACATTATCAGGAGGGGAAAATCCCCCGTTCGGAAATCTCAGCATACAAAGGAGGGCCGCGGCGCGCAAGTGCGGAAGAGCGCAGCGGCTATGGGACGAGCTTTGGGGCAATTATAGCCTCCGCCCTTATTGGGTGGCATCAAGTCCTTGAAGAAATTAACGAATTGTTAACACTTTTAAGAAGAATGACGCACTCGCGGAGGTTGCGGTTTTTGGGTTGACTCGCGCCGCGCTCCCGGGCTCAGGCCCCGGGAAGCTTGTCCGTATCGAACCAGTAATCGATTGATATTGCGGCGTTTTTTGTCCGCGTCGCCAACCCGCTGGCCACCGCGCCAAAGAAGAGTGATGCAAATCGGCATCAATGCCGATGAATCTATGCAGCCTCGCCAAGCGCCTTTATGCGAGCGGATAGGCGCGAGATTTTCCGGGATGCTGTGTTCTTATGCATGATGCCTTTTGAGGCCGAGCGCATGATTTCCGGTTGTGCCTCGCGCAGCGCAAGATTCGCCGCGTCCCTGTCGCCCGAGGCGATCGCCTCTTCGACCTTACGCACGTACGTCCTCACCCGGCTGCGGCGGGATTTGTTGATGAGCGTCCGCCGTTCCGCCTGGCGGGCAGCCTTTTTTGCCGATTTCGTATTTGCCATGTCACGTATTCCTTCCGCGGGCGGGCTACCCGCGCTGTGAGATCCTATGTTGGGTGAAAAGATGCCCAGCCTGCCTTAGGCAGCCAATCTTCGATTGCATATACATTTGATGCGATTGACCGTCAATCTTGGGCAGCGGTGGATATTGCAATGCCGGTGGGATAAACCGCCAAATGCGGCAATTTCCTCAATGCCCGCTATCGAACGGCAGCAACGCTTGGAAAAGAGCGGCCTGAGGCGGGCGGGCTTGGGAAGGCGCCTCGCCGGCGCGATGCAGACTTTGCAGAGTTACGAATGCGAGCCCCAAGCAGATAAGCACAATATAAAAAAGCCCAACGGTGCCGATTAGTTCGGTGACGCTACCGCAAACCTCACGCTCGTCCTCGCCGTCTTCGCTCCATTTCAATCTGCGAGTCACGCCAAACTCCTTCGCCGATAATGCGGCAAAATGCGCGCATCTATCAACGAAAGTCTAACCCTAATGGGAATAGGCTACAAGGCTTTGCAGCGGGGAAGCTCGATGCATCGGTCCGTTGACCGGCCGGTGCGCTATTCAGCGGTATTGCGAGGATCGGGCGGCGGCGATGCGAAAGGTCCGGCGCCGCGCCAGATCCGGCTGTATGCCGTCCATTTGCGCTCATCGGTGGTGAACGAGGCATAGATCGCCACGCCGCGAAAATTCGAAAGCGTTCGAACGCCGCGCAGGCCTGCAACGATCCCAATGAGGCTGTGCTCGATGGTTTCCACCTCCGGCCGGTGATAATCCTTGTCGTCGTCGTAAGCCGGAACGCCCATGAGCCACTCGCAGCCGCTTGCCTCAGGCGAAGGCAGCGCCGCGGCGAGCTGCCGCGTCCATGCCGATACCTGCTTCTCGTAGCCGGGCGCGGAGGTCAGGCCCGTGTCGTAGGCCATGACCGCTAGCTCGTTTGCGATCCCGCAGACCTCGCGCATAAAGGGCAGATCCCAATGCGTATCCTTGTCCGAATCGGCGTCCGCCGGCGGCGGGTAGGCGGCAACCGACAGCTTGCGCGCGCCAATGGCGGCTTTCACCTCGCGCAGAAGATCGAGATATTCTGGCGTCCCGCTCGCCAGCGGCTCGATATTGAGCTGCACGCCATCCGCGCCAAGCGCGACCAGCCGCCGCGCGTGCTCTGCGAAGGCGCGGCGCTGCTTTGCATCCTCAAGATGCACATCCTGGTTCATATTCCCCCCGGTCCACGGGATCACCTTGATTTCGGGCGCGATCCGGTGAAACTCAGCGAGGAACGCGCCCGCCCGCTCCGGCACATAGCGGATGTGGCCCGCTTTCGACCGCCATCCCGGCCAGCCTTCCGCGTCCATCGGCCCGAGAAACGGGTAGATGCGCTTGATGCCGCGCTCCCTCAGGCTTTCCACCAGTGCCGCGATTTCTTCATTGCTGGGCCCTTCGTGCAGCCAATGCCGGCGCAGCCAAAGCGCATTATCGCCCCTGTCGCATGCGCCGACCTTTGGCTCACTGGCCAGCGCCGGGCTCGCGAGCAACGCCGCGGCAATCGAGAACAGCGCACAAATCTTAAAGCTCATGCCTCCCCTCCCAAAATCCAGTGAACCGTACAATTCATTTCAGCGCGTATGCGTTGTGGCCTACCCCTCATCCTGTCCTTCTCCCGCAAGAGGAGAAGGGACGTTGTTGCAAGGGCCGCAGTCTGCTCCCTCTCCCCTGGCGGGAGAGGGCTGGGGTGAGGGGGCGTCTTCACGCACCTTCCGCATCAGCTCTTTGCTTCGCCAGGTCCAGAAGTGTCTCGCGATCCGCAGTGAAACCGTCCGCGGCCCAGCGCTCTTCGAGAGTCTTCAAAAGCGCGCCCATGGCTGGCCCAGGCTTTAGGCCCAGCGCGATCAAATCCGCGCCGCTTAGCGGAAAACTGGGCCGCCGCCATGAGGCCGCGAGAGAGGCCGCGAAACGCCAAGCGGCGTCATCTGGCAGGGCGCCGGCATTCGCCCAGGCGAGGAGAAGGCGCCCAAGATAAAGCCGGACGCCGAGCTTATAGAGCAGGACCTCCAGAGCCGCTTTACCGAAGCTGGGTGAGATAGCGGGCGAAATCGCGGACAGGCCCTCCAGATCCTTTGCTTCCTGCGAGGAGAGCCGGAGCTTCTCTGCCAGACGCCCTGCATCCTCCTCCACGAAAAGACCGAGGGCGGCGAGCCGGAGAATTGCGTCCGGCGCGAGATCAAGCTCGGTCTCGATCTGGCAAAGCCGCTCGAAGCGCGCGCGCCGCACAACGCCGCCGAGAAGAATGAGCAGAAGCCCGGACTCGTCCATGATTGCGATGGCCTCGCTCGCGCGGCGGGCCACGAGGACGCGCAGCATCTCCATGCGCACCCGCTCGCGCGAAAGCCGTGAGAGCCCGGCGCGCTCACCGATGGCGGCGGCAACGCCCGCAGCGTCGAAATCGCCGTGACTATAGTCCGCGCTGAACCGGAAAAAGCGCAAAGTGCGCAGGTAATCCTCGCGAATGCGCGTCGAGGCGTCTCCCACGAAGCGCACGCGTCCTGCGCGAAGATCGCTCACGCCGCCTAACGGATCGTGCACCTTGCCCGCGGCATCGGCGTAAAGCGCATTCATGGTGAAATCGCGCCGGCGCGCATCCCCGGCCCAATCGCCGCCAAACGCGACGGTTGCGTGCCGCCCATCGGTCGCGACGTCGCGGCGGAGCGCCGTCACCTCGAAGGGGACGCCGCCCGCGACCAGCGTCACCGTGCCGTGTGCGATACCGGTGGGCACCGTTTTGAGGCCGGCTGCGTCCGCGAGGCGCACAATATCCTCCGGCTTGGCATTGGTTGCGAAATCCACCTCCGTCACCGCCCGGCCGAGAAGCGAATTGCGCACGGCGCCGCCAACGGCGCGCACCTCGAAACCGTCGCGGTTGAGGCATGCGAACACGGCCTGCGTTTGCGGCCGAACAAACCAGGCGGCGGCAGCAACGCTAAGCGAATCCATGGCGGGCGGCGTTTCTTTCGCGGTCACAACTGCTCCGCATCCGGAGCGTAAAGACGCTCGTAAAGATTGCGCAATATGGCCGCGGTCGCTCCCCAGATGAAACGCTTCTCATACTGAATAGCGTAGAACTGCACGGTCCTGCCTTTCCACTTGCTGAAATGGCTCATATGGTTCGTTTCCGTCATGAGGTAGGAGAGAGGCACTTCGAAGACCTCGGCCACCTCGCCCGGATGCGCTACCGGCTCGAACCCCGGATCGACGAGCGCAAGCACGGGGACGATGCGGAATCCTGTGCCCGTATTGTGCAGGTCGAGCAGGCTCAAGGGAGTGACGAGCGCGGGCGGGATGCCGGCCTCCTCCTCAGCCTCGCGAGTTGCTGTCTCGACGGGCGTCGCGTCGCCCGTTTCGATTTTGCCGCCTGGGAAAGCGATCTGGCCGCCATGGGCTTTGAGATGAGAGGTCCGAAGCGTCAGCAGCACGGTTACTTCGGGCTCGCGGGCGAGCACCGGCACAAGGACTGCCGCCATCTTCCAGTCGCCCTCCGCGACGAGGTGCTCAAGCCTTAAATTTTCGTTAGGGTTACCGCTCTCGTCCAGTCTGCGTCCTGCGTCGATCCCGTAGGAAAAGGGCTGCTCCGCCATCCAGGAGGCTTGTTCCAGCGCTAGGCCGCGAAGCTTGGCTCTTTCGGCAAAACCCTTTGCAGAAAAGGGGCTTATCGTTGCGTCTCCTGTCAGTTCGCGAAGCCGAGCCATAGGTGCCCCTCCATAATGCTGACAAAATAGTGCTGCGGATCGATGGCGGAGCCTGCTCTTCCGGATTTGCCGCCATCTGGTTTTGCGAGACAGCAATAGCTCGCCTTCGTGGCGTTGTATCCGCGAGACGCATCAGCATATACTCTGGATTAGAGACGGCGCAGGCAAACCGCAACGGTCATCAAGCAGGTTTTTCATCGTATGCACTATCCTAACGAGCCCGACATTTTAGCCCGAGCCGATGACATCCGGTCGAAAGTGGCTCGCGCCAAGGAGTCGATATCGCGTGTCATCTTCGGGCAGGATAGCGTTATCGAGCTTGTTCTCGTTAACATTCTTTCCGGCGGTCATGCACTGCTTATCGGAGTGCCGGGCCTTGCCAAAACTTCGCTTGTCGAAGCGCTCGGCGCGGCCCTCGGCCTGAATTCCAAGCGGATTCAATTCACACCCGACCTTATGCCGTCCGATATCGTCGGTACAGAGGTGCTTGAGGAGAAAGCGGGTTCGCGCTCCTTCCGCTTCGTCGAAGGCCCCGTTTTCACCCAGCTTCTGATGGCCGATGAGATCAATCGCGCCAGCCCGAAGACGCAATCGGCCTTGTTGCAGGCGATGCAGGAACGCCAAGTTACTTATGCCGGCCAGACCCACGCGCTGCCCTTGCCATTTTTCGTGCTCGCGACCCAGAACCCGCTTGAGCAGGAGGGCACCTATCCCTTGCCGGAGGCGCAGCTCGACCGGTTCCTCATGCAGATCGATGTCACCTATCCTGACGCCGCGGCCGAACGCCGGATGCTCTTCTCGACGACGGGGCTCGAGGACCGCCATGTGCAGCAAGTGCTCACGGCGGAGGAGGTTATGGCCGCCCAGCGTTCCGTCCGCCAGATTCCCGCCGGCGATAGCGTTGCCGACGCCATATTGAAACTGGTCCGGTCAGCCCGTCCGCAAACCGCCGAAGCGGCCTGGCGCGTGAACGAGCTCGTGGCCTGGGGGCCCGGGCCGCGCGCGAGCCAAGCTTTGACGATGACCGTGAGGGCCCGGGCGCTCCTCGACGGCCGCTTCGCCCCAGACGTCGACGATGTGATCGCACTCGCAAAGCCCGTACTCCGGCATCGCATGGCGCTCACTTTCACTGCGCGCACCGAAAACATCACGGTCGATCAGGTTATCGACGAACTTATCGCACGCCTCCGTTGAGACAGCCGGCCTCGATGTCATTGCCCCCCAAAGCCCGGTCGCCCGGCCTCGCCCACGAGGAAGCTTCTCAAGAGCTTGCGTCAAAGCTTCCGGCGCTGCTCGTGGAGGCACGGCGCGTGGCGGCGACGGTGGCGCAAGGGACGCATGGAAGGCGGCGCGCCGGGCCCGGCGACACGTTCTGGCAGTACCGGAGCTTTGCGGCGGGCGATTCCGCGTCGGTCATCGATTGGCGCCGGTCGGCGGGGTCGAGCCATCTGTTCGTGCGCGAGCGCGAGTGGGAGGCCGCGCACACGGTCTGGATCTGGATCGATCTGTCGCTGTCCATGAACTTCAGGGATTTGGCTCTGGCGCAAAAGGACGAGCGCGCGATCGTGCTCGGCTTGGCGCTGGCATCCCTGCTTTCCGACGCGGGCGAGCGCGTAGGCATACCCGGCCTCATGGAGCCAAAAGCGGGGCACAACACCACCTCTCTCATGATCGAGGCGCTCGCCCGCCCGCTTCCAGGACTGAAAAGCTTGCCCGATGCCAAGAGCCGCTTCGGCCGCCATTCGGAGCTCGTCATTTTCAGCGATTTTCTTGAGCCCCCGCCTGCGCTTGCCGCAGCCTTCGGCGCCATCGCGCGCCAGGGCGTCCGCGGTCATATCGTCCACATCCTGGATCCCGCTGAAGAAAGCCTGCCCTATAGCGGCCGGATCGAGTTCTTCGACGGGGAGAACGGCACGCGCTATCTCGCCGAACGGGCGGAGAACGAGCAGCCGGAATACGTACAAAGATTTGCGGCACACAAAGCGGCTGTCGCCTCGCACGCGATAGCTTTGGGATGGACGCCTTTTCTCCACCATACGGATCGCCCGGCCGTGGAGGCGCTCCTGCCGCTGTTCATGCATCTCTCAGGCCTCGAAAAGGCATACCGCGCCAAGGGGATGCTGAAAGGGCAGGCAGGCCTGGGAGGCACGCAGGCATGACCGGCATCATCGAAAGTTTGAGCTTTAGCGCCCCCTGGATGCTTGCGGGCTGGGCAGCCCTGCCCTTGATCTGGCTGCTCTTGCGCTTGACGCCGCCGCGCCCCAGGACTGTACTTTTTCCTCCGGTCTCGCTTTTGCTCGGGGTGCGGTCCACAGGCAAGACGCCAATCCGGAGCCCCTGGTGGCTCACCCTATTGCGGATGCTTATCGCCGCGGCAGTTATCGCTGCGCTTGCGGGCCCTGTCATAAAGCCGCGGGCAGACGCAACGCTTGCGGTTTCGCTGCCCCTCGTTGTCGTTGCCGACAATGGCTGGGCGGCTGCGAGCCGCTGGACGCGTAGGCAGGCATTGGCCGGGCAGCTTGCCTCCTCCGCCGAGGAAAGCGGCCAAACCCTTTTTCTCATCCCAACGGCCGGCCCTGCGGCGCCTCTTTCCCCGCTCACGCCGCCAGAGTTCCGTCAGCGCTTTGCATCACTGGTTCCCCAGCCTTTTCCCGGAGATCGCGCCGCCGCCGCCCAGCAAATCGAGAAAGAGTTCGGCCAAAAGCGCGGCAACGTCCGCGTGGCGTGGCTTTCGGACGGCGTCGAGGATGCCGGTGCTAAAGACCTGGTCAAGGCCTTGAGCGCGCTCGCTGCCGGCGGTGCGATAGATATTTACACCGACGCCGCGGGCTCCGGCGCTCTCGCCCTGACGAAACCGGCCTCGGACGCAAGCGTTATTCATGCCCGAGTGCTCAAGTCCGGGCCCGCTCAACGGAGCGGACAGGTTTCGGCCGTCACGGCCAGGGGCGAAATATTGGCGGTGGCACCGTTCGCCATCGGCGGCTCGAGTTCCGTTGCCGAAGTGACCATCGACCTTCCTCTCGACTTGCGGAACCAGGTCGCCCGGCTCGAAATCGCTGGAGATGAGTCTGCGGGCTCGGTATATCTTCTCGACAGCCAGTCGCAGCGCCGCCGCGTTGGCCTTGTCGCCGGCGAAGGGAGCGAGGAAGCGCAACCCCTCCTTTCGCCCGTTTATTATCTGGAGCGCGCTCTGGCGCCGTTCGCCGAGGTGACGCGCGCGCAAACGGCGAATCTCGATCGCGCCACGGCAGACCTTGTTGCCGGCTTGCCATCCATTATCATCCTCAGCGACGTAGGCCGCCTAGCTGGGCCCACGCGAGCGAGGCTTGGCGCCTTTGTGGAAAAAGGCGGGATGCTCATACGGTTTGCCGGGCCCCGGCTCGAGCGCGGAGGCGATACACTCCTGCCCGCCCCATTGCGCGAAGGCGGGCGTACGCTCGGCGGAACGATGACTTGGGCATCGCCGCAAAAGCCGGCGCCGTTCGAGCTAGACTCGCCTTTCGATGGACTTACCGTTCCAAAAGACGTGACAGTTTCGCGCCAAGTCCTGTCCGATCCGGCCACCATGCCGCGCGAGACGCAGGTTTGGGCGCGGCTAACCGACGGCACTCCGCTTGTCACCGCTTCAAGGCGCGGGCCTGGGATGCTCGTCTTTTTTCATATTACTGCCAATCCGGACTGGTCCAGTCTTCCCATATCGGGTCTATTCGTGGAGATGATGGAAAAAATTCTTGAGTTATCTCCTTTGCAACTGACGCTGGCGGACGGTGGCGCCGCGAAGGCATCGGAAAATCCCGCTCCCGCCGTTCAAGACGCTGTGTTGAAGCCTTGGCGCGTTCTGGACGGCTTCGGCAAGCTTGCCGAGCCTACCGAGCGCGCCCAAGCGATTGCCTTTGCGGATATCGGCGACGCGCGGAGCAGCGCGGCGAACCCGGCCGGGCTCTACGGGCCGCAAAATTCGCTCCGGGCGATCAATGTCATCAGGGAAGGGGACACGCTTCAGGCATTGCGAGTGCCGCCTAACGCGCACGCCATTGTTTTTGCGGAAGACAAGACCGTTGCGCTCGCTCCGT
This sequence comes from Rhodomicrobium sp., assembly GCA_052145435.1. GTDB lineage: Bacteria > Pseudomonadota > Alphaproteobacteria > Rhizobiales > Rhodomicrobiaceae > Rhodomicrobium. The sequence continues at coordinate 12,003 of JBKQOR010000027.1, forward strand.
GGCTCTATCTGGCAGCGTTGCTGCTTTTCCTCGCGGACGGCACTATTGGCGCGTTTTTCTTGGGCGCGGGGGCACTTCGCTTGCGCCAGGCTGCCGCGGCTGCAGTCCTATTTGCGGTTTTCGCGGGGATGGCGGTGCCGGATGCGCGCGCAGAGGCAGCCAAAGATAAAGTTGACGAAGCGGCGGCCGCGTTTGCGCTGCAAGCCTCTCTCGATACCCGGCTTGCCTATGTAGTGACCGGAAACGAAGAAGCGGACCGGGTGAGCAAGGCCGGGCTTTCGGGTCTATCCAAAATACTGAGCGCGCGCACTGCGGTCGAGCCGGGCGAGCCAATGGGCGTGGACCCCGCCCGGGACGAGCTTGTGTTTTTCCCCCTGATCTATTGGCCCGTGCTGCCGGATGCACATCCTTTGCCGGACCGGGTGCTCGCGAAGGTCGACGCCTACATGAAGCAGGGCGGCCTCATCATCTTCGATACCAAGAACGACGGCAGCTTCGCCGGAAATCTGACACAAGCGGGTAACGCTACGCCGCTCGCGCAGCTTTTGGGCAAGCTCGACCTTCCGCCCTTGCAACGGGTGCAGGAAGGCCATGTGCTTACCAAGGCATTCTATTTGCTGCAATCCTTTCCCGGCCGCTGGGACAATGGCGACCCGTGGGTGGAGGCCCAGGCGGAGGGCGGGGAGTCTTCGAGGCGCGGCGTAAAATCCGATGGGGTGAGCTCAATCATCGTAACTTCAAACGACCTTGCGGCCGCTTGGGCGCTCGACGACGCCGACCGGCCCCTGTTCGCAACCGTGCCTGGCGGTGAGGACCAACGGGAACTGTCCTATCGCGTTGGCGTCAACATTGTGATGTATGCCCTGACCGGGAACTACAAAGCCGACCAGGTGCATGTGCCGGCAATCCTCGAACGGCTGGGGCATTGAGCGCTATGACCCTGCCTCGTTACCTGCCATGAATTGGTCTGTAGAATTCTTCCCCTTCTTCTCACGCGAGCTGCTTGCGGCCGTCGCGCTCCTTTGCTTCCTTTCGGTCCTCTTGTTCGCGTGGCGAAGCCGCAGAGGCATCGTGTTTCGCGTTTTGAGCCTTGCTTGCTTTCTCGCCGCGCTTTCAAATCCCAACCTGAAAAACGAGGATCGGCAGCCTCTCTCCAACATCGCTGTTGTCCTCATCGATGAAAGCTCGAGCATGCAGCTTGCGGACCGGGCCCAGCGCTCGCGCCAGATCGAGGCGGACCTTAAGCAGCAACTCGCAAAAATCCCGAATTTGGAGGTTCGCTGGGTGCACGTGCCGGGCTCGGAGCAGTCTGGCGGCGAGACAACCGATCTTTTCGCGGCACTCGGTAAAGCGATGACGGACATTCCGGCAAGCCGTATGGCGGGGGTGCTTATTGTCACCGACGGGCAGATTCACGATGCGCCTCAGGATAAGAGCCGGCTTGGTTTCGACGCTCCGCTTCACGCGCTCATACCGGGATTGCTAGGCGAGAAGGACACGCGCATCGCGGTGGTGTCGGCGCCCCGGTTCGGGCTCGCCGGAACGGAGGCGTTCGCGACGATCAAAGCCGAGCGAAGCGGCCCAGGCAACGGGGGGCTCGCGACCTTCGAAATACGCCGCGCTACTACGGGTCCGGTTGAGACGATTCGGGCACCTTACGGCAATACAGTGCCGGTCCGGCTGCGCTTTGAGCATGCCGGGCCGAACATAATCGAGGTTGAGCTTAAGCCGGAGCCAGGCGAGCTGACCACGATCAACAATAAGACCGTAATTCAGGTGCAGGGCGTAAGAGAGAACTTGCGCGTCCTCCTCGTTTCCGGCGAGCCACACGCTGGCGAGCGGACGTGGCGCAATCTGCTCCGCTCGGATGCAGCCGTGGACCTTGTGCATTTCACGATCTTGCGCCCCCCCGAGAAGCACGACGGAACGCCCATCGATCAGCTCTCGCTAATCGCTTTTCCGACGCGCGAGCTGTTCTCCGAGAAGCTCCATCAGTTCGATTTGATCATTTTCGACCGCTATCAGCGCCGCGCGGTTCTGCCAATGATCTATCTCGACAATGTGGCCCGCTATGTCGAGCAGGGCGGCGCAGTGCTCGTTGCGGCGGGCGCCGATTTCGCATCCCAGTCGAGCCTTGCGCGCACGCCGCTTGGTACTGTGCTGCCGGCGCATCCGACCGGCCGCGTTGTCGAGGAACCGTTCCGGCCCGCCATCACAAAGGAGGGGGAGAAGCACCCCGTTACGGCCGGACTGCCAGGAGCGCCGCGCCAGGAGGGGCAACGTCCAAGCTGGGGCCATTGGTTCCGCGTCGTCGATGCGCAGGCCGACCGGGGCGAGGTCGTGATGAGCGGGGCTGGGGACAAGCCGCTTCTCGTGCTCGACCGGCGCGGCAAGGGTCGCGTCGCGCTGCTTTTATCCGATCACGCTTGGCTCTGGGCGCGCGGCTATGAGGGCGGCGGCCCGCATGTCGATCTTTTGCGGCGGCTTGCTCACTGGCTCATGAAAGAGCCCGACCTCGAAGAGGAGGCGCTTTCCGCTAGGGCAGGCAAGCGCGATATCACCATCGAGCGCCGCACGGTTCAGGATCAGGTTGGCGAGGCGTCGGTCACAATGCCCTCGGGCAAGGAGATGAAGGTCACACTCGACCGCAAAGCTCCCGGCCGCTTTGTCAAAACCATTGCGACCGATGAGCCGGGCGTTCATCGCATTTCCATGGACGGTTTGACCGCACTAACCGTCGCCGGCGAGATGAACTCGCCCGAATTCCAGCGCGTAGTGGCGACGGATGAGCCGCTGCGGCCGATCCTCGACAAAACGGGCGGCGGCGCGTTCTTTCTTGGCGGCTCGGCCGGCGCGGCGCCCGTGTCCGCGCCCGCGATCTCCATGGTGCGCTCGGGGCACCGCTTTTACGGGAGCACCTGGCTGGGGCTCAAAGCCCGCGACGCCTACGAGGTCAAGGCCATCTCGTACACGCCGCTCATCTCCGGTTTCGCCGCGCTCGGCATCGCTCTCGGACTCCTGTCGCTGACGTGGTACCGCGAGGGCCGGTAATGGAGCTGCGGTTGGACACGCCTTAAGGGCGCAGCTCCAGGGGCACGTAATCGCGGGCCTTCTCGCCGATATAGAGCTGCCGCGGGCGGCCGATCCTTTGCTCGGGATCGGAAATCATTTCTCTCCACTGTGCGATCCACCCAACGGTGCGCCCCAAGGCGAACAGCACCGTGAACATGGAGGTCGGAAAGCCAAGCGCCTTCAACGTGAGACCCGAATAGAAGTCGATGTTCGGATAAAGCTTCTTCTCGATAAAATAGTCGTCTTGAAGCGCTATCCGCTCGAGTTCCAGCGCGACCTCGAAGAGCGGATCGTTCTTGGCGCCGGTGACCTCGAGCACCTCCTTGCAGATCTTCTGCATCAAACGGGCGCGGGGATCATAGTTCTTGTAAACGCGATGCCCAAAGCCGAGCAGGCGGAAATGGTCGTTCTTGTCCTTCGCGCGCTTGATATAATGCGGGATGCGCTCCGCGGTACCGATCTCCATCAGCATCTTCAGTGCGGCTTCGTTTGCGCCGCCATGAGCGGGGCCCCATAAGCAGGCAATGCCGGCCGCAATGCAGGCGAAGGGATTTGCGCCGGAGGACCCAGCGAGCCGCACCGTCGAGGTCGAGGCGCCTTGCTCGTTATCGGCGTGCAGGATGAAGATGCGGTCCATCGCGCGGCTGAGCACGGGGTTAACCTTGTAATCCTCGCTCGGCACTGCAAACATCATGTAAAGGAAGTTCGAGGCGTAATCGAGCTCGTTCCGGGGATAAATGAAGGGCTGGCCGATCGAATATTTGTAAGCCATCGCCGCGATGGTCGGCAATTTGGCGATCATCCGGATCGAGGCGATGTCGCGCTGGACCGGATCATTGACGTCTGTTGAGTCGTGATAGAAGGCGGCAAGCGCGCCGACCGTTCCAGCCATCACGGCCATTGGATGCGCGTCACGGCGGTAACCGGAAAAGAACCGGTTCATCTGCTCGTTCGTCATCGTGTGGTAAGCGACGCGGTTCCTGAACTCGAGATACTGCTGCTTGTCCGGTAAGTCCCCATAAAGCAGGAGGTAGCCCGTTTCGAGGAAGTTGCCGTGCTCGGCAAGCTGCTCAACCGGATAGCCGCGATAGAGGAGGACTCCCCGCTCGCCATCAACATATGTGATGCTGGATTTGCAGACCGCGGTCGAGGTAAAGCCCGGATCGTAGGTAAAGTGGCCGGACAGGCTGTAAAGCTTCGAGATGTCGACGGCCTCCGGCCCTTCCGTGCCCGAGACGGCGGGGAACTCGTATTGCTTGTTGCCGGCGGTGAGCGTCGCGGAGCCGGCCGGCTTTGCTTCTTTCTTATGGAAAGTGTTTGAATCGATCGAGCTCATGCTCTCCTCCTGGTGAACGCATGCGCGCGGCGAGACAGCGCCACTGCCGGTAAAGGTGACATGGCTCTGCCGAATTTGCTAGGGTCTGGCGATATTAGGAATAAAAAAAGCTGCGAAACGCCGGCTCAAGCCCTCAATGGGAGAAAATTGAACCGCATTATCCGGCGAATTGACAAAGGGGCGAGCGGGAACCGTTCAACCGGATTTGGTAAAACGGCACCCAGCGCTTCCCCGCTTACGAATCCTCGTATAAAAACGGCCCATGCTTTCGAAACCATCGGTCCTGCCTGGGCGGCCGCGCTCCCAGGCGCTGGAACACAGCGAAATCGAGCGCGACGCATACGACAAGGTCAGCGTTCGCGATCTCGTCCTGCCCATGCGCATCGGCATTTGGAGCGAGGAGCAGAACATCGCACAGCGCGTGCGCTTTACGGTCGAGCTATGGGTCTGCCCCGGCGGGCACCGGCCCGGCGATCTGTCGAGCGTAATCTCCTACGATTTCATCATCGATGGCATTAAGGAAATAATCGAGGAAGGCCATGTGCTCTTGACCGAGACGCTTGCAGAGCGCATTGCCGCGCATTGCCTCACCCATGTCCGCGCGGCCAAGGTGCGCGTCGTTGTCGAGAAGCTCGACCGCATTCCCGGCGCGTCGCTCGGCTGCGAGATCGTGCGCCTCGCGAGCGCCGGCGGGCGCTAGCATCGCGGAAGGTCTGCGATGTCCGGCTCTAGGCTGTTGCTGCCCAGCGCACCGTCGCTGAACCCATGCAGATCGCAAATTCTAGTTTAAATCTGGCGGCAGCTGTGCCATTGACGCTTACGTGGACGATCGCCAATAATGGCAAGGTTCCCGTTTTTGCAGCGTCCTAAATTGCGGCTCCAGCTTGATTCTGTCCGGCGAGCATTGAGCGGTCCACGCCATGCGCCCCAAAAAAGACGTTGGAGCGCCACCGGCAGTTAGGCTAATCAGGGCATCTCGCCCCCATGCGAACTATTAAGGAGTAAGGAACTTTGCGAGCTTTCGGTTTCCCAAGCGCCGGCGCCCTTTTCGCGCTCGCCGTCGCCATCGCATCGGCCGGCTGCTCCGGGGGTCTGCTCGGATCGGGCACGGCTCAAGTGGATGCGAATGCCGTGACCCCTGTGTCCAGCCTGCAAATCACCGATATCAAGGTTGGAACCGGCCTCACCCCGAAGCCCGGTCAAATCTGCGTCGTCCATTACACCGGCTGGATCTATGAGAATGGCGCCAAGGGCAAGAAGTTCGACAGTTCGGTCGATCGCAAGAAGCCTTTCTCCTTCGTGCTTGGCGAGCACCAAGTGATCGACGGCTGGGAGCGGGGCGTCAGCACCATGAAGGCCGGCGGCAAGCGAACGCTCATCATCCCATCATCGCTTGGCTATGGGGCAACCGGAAACGGTGCGGCCATTCCGCCGAATGCCACCCTGATTTTCGAGGTCGAGCTTCTGGATGTGAAAGCTTCATCTTAGCCGCAGCAGAAGCACTTTTACAAGGGGGGCAGTGCAGCACTTCGCGGCTCGCAACGCGCGCGATGACGGGTGCGCACTATTCAACCGGACCCGGCATCGGCCATCTGCTCGATCCAAAATGTTCAGGACTCACCCAGGCCGAACCGGTCCTGCCGATTCCGTAAAAACTGCCTAGCGCTTCGCGCGCTCCCTCCGCGAAAAGAGGCTCGGCTTCCCGTCCCCCGGCATGACGGGAATGCGGATCACAGCCTTTAACCCGCCCAGCACGCTATCGCCGAGCGTGATATCGCCGCCGTGACCCCGCACGATGTCTCGCGCGATCGCGAGGCCCAGTCCGGAGCTTTTCTTATTCTGGTTGCGTGCCTTATCGAGGCTATGGAAGGGACGGAAAACCTCCTCGCGCCGATCGGCGGGGATACCGGGGCCGTCATCCTCCACCGTGATCGTGAGCCATCCGCGCGACCGGAGAGCCCGGATCGAGATGCGGCCGGCATAGCGCGAGGCGTTCGAGACGAGGTTCACGATTGCGCGCTTGAAAGCGTTGCGCCTGAGCGCGACGGCAAGCGGGTCTTGGCGCACGTCGAGTGTGACCGTCTTCCCCGGCGCATCGGCTCCGGCTTGAACCTCCTCCAGCAAGCGCCGCACATTCACCCGCCGGATCGCTTCGCCGGCATCGCCTTTGGCAAAAGCCATATAATCTTCGAGCATTTGCTGCATCTCATCGACGTCGCGCTTCAAATCCTCGACCTGAGAGGCGCGCATCATCGCAAGCTGCAGCCGGAAACGGGTCAGAATCGTCCTAAGATCGTGGCTCACGCCCGCGAGCATGATGGTGCGCTGCTCGACATGGCGCTCGATCCGGTCGCGCATATCGAGAAACGCCTGCGCCGCGAGCCGCACCTCGCGCGCGCCGCGAACCCTGAAATCGGACGGCCCGGGCCTGCCGCGCCCGAACCTGTCGGCGGCGTCGGCGAGAGCGAGAATCGGCCGGATCTGATTGCGCAGAAATAGAACGGCGACCGCGAGAAGAACGGTGGCGGAGACGACCATCCACACAAGGAAGATATGGGTGTTGGAGGGGATGAGCTGGGCGCGTTGCGCAAGCACCCGCATCACCGCGCCGTCGAGCTTGACTCTGATCTCGATATGCCCCGACGATCCAACCGTGTCGATCCAATACGGCCTGTGGATGCGGGTACGGATTTCGTTCGACAGCCGGCGGTCCAGGAAACCGAAAAACGGCTTCGACCTTGTGATCGGAAGCTCGTCGCCGGGCACAAAGCGGACGATAAGGTTGAGCTGATCGCGCGCCATATCGCTCAGACGGTCAAGCCCGGCGGGGCCTGTATTCTTGGTCCAATCGTAGGTCGCTGCCAGCATTGCGATATCTTGAGCCGTCGCCACCGAGAGGCGCCCCGTCACGGCCTGCCAATGCCGGTCCAAAAACACGAAGGTCAAAATCGATTGAAGGATAACGATCGGCGCGATGATGATGATGAGCGCGCGCGCATAGAGCCCCTTAGGCGCCCACGATCCAAGAAATGCGAACGCGCGGGACAAGCGCTGCCGTAAACCGCCCCGCTCCGCTGTGCGTTCCAGCGCCGCGGGCCCGCCGCCTTCGCCGCGGCCTGAAGCGGCGGGAGAGCCTTCAGACAACTCTAGGGATATGGTTATGCTCCCTCCAGCTAATCGAGATAAAGGACATAGCCCTTGCCTCTCACCGTGTGCAAATAGGCGGGATTGGCCGGGTCTGTCTCAATCTTCTGCCGCAGCCTGTTAATCTGCACGTCGACGGCGCGTTCGTTATCGTATTCACCAAGCCGGGCCAGTGTCTCACGAGAAACGGGCTCGCCGCTGCTCAGCGCGAACTCGCGCAGCACTTCCCGCTCCTTGTCCGTGAGCCGGATCGGCTCCTCCCCGCGCTTCAGCTCGTTGCGGCGAAGGTCGAAAGTGAACGGCCCGAAGCGGACCTCTCCGGCCTTGGTTTTCGGTGACGCGCGCCGCCTAAGAATATTTTGCAGCCGCAGCAGAAGCTCGCGCGGCTCGAACGGCTTTGGCATGTAATCGTCGACACCGAGCTCCAGCCCGCGCACGCGATGCTCCGGCTCGGACCTTGCCGTCAGCATCAGGATCGGCACATCGGATTCCTTCCTGAGCCTCTCCGCAATGTCGAACCCGCTCTCGCCGGGCATCATGACGTCAAGAACGATGCAATCGAAAGCGAGCCCCTCCATCTGGGCACGCGCCGCCGCGCCGTCCTCCGCAATCGTGACGCGGTAGCCGTTTTGACGCAGATAGCCGCCGAGAAGATCGCGGATGCGCGCGTCGTCGTCCACGACGAGCACATGGGCCGCATCGTCTGGCAAATTCGGTTTTTCGATATCGAGCGCTGTCATGGCAGTGATAAGCGGATGCTAAGCTACTACTCTTAGGGCGTTTGCAACGCCAAAACAACTTTTCAGTGGACGCGAGCGATATTGACACGCTTTATTTCACTCTCTAGCGTCTCAGGGGTCTAAAAGCGCTGCACCCTTCGGCACGGGCGCACCCTCAAGAAACAAGATCGAAGCATTGGAGACGGCTATGTCTATCGTTCCATATGACCAGCGGGATGGGTTCATTTGGATGGATGGGGCGCTCGTGCCGTGGCGCGACGCGAAGGTGCATGTGCTGACCCACGCGCTCCATTACGGCAGCGGCGTTTTCGAGGGCGCGCGCATTTACAGCGGCGAGGTTTTTGCGTCCACACAGCACAGCGAGCGGCTGCATGCCTCCGCCAAGATCATCGGCTTCGAAGTTCCTTACACGGTGGCGCAACTCGACCAGGCGTACCGGGATGTCATCAAAGCTCAGGGGCTGGCCGAGGGCTATATCCGCCCGATTGCCTGGCGCGGCGCGGAGGAAATAGGCGTCGCGGCGAAAAACACGAAGATCCATGTTGCCGTCGCCTGCTGGGATTGGGGCTCCTACTTTCCGGAGGAGGAGCGTGTCAAGGGCATACGCTTACGCTGGGCGGACTATCGCAGGCCCGATCCCGCGACCGCGCCCAGCCGGGCGAAGGCTGCGGGCCTCTATATGATCTGCACGATCGAGAAGCATAAATCCATGGACGAAGGCTATGCCGATGCGCTGATGCTCGACTGGCAGGGCCGCGTGGCGGAGGCTACCGGCGCGAACGTGTTCTTCGTCAAGGACGGCAAGCTGCACACGCCAATCGCCGATTGCTTCCTGGACGGCATCACCCGCCGCACGGTGATTGCGCTCGCCAAAAAGCGCGGCATCGAGGTGATCGAGCGGCGGATCGCGCCTGAGGAGCTTTCGGATTTCGAGCAATGCTTCCTGACCGGCTCCGCGGCGGAGGTGACGCCTGTCTCCGAGATCGGGCAATACCGCTTCACGCCGGGCGAGAT
>JBKQOR010000028.1:0-10585 GCA_052145435.1 Rhodomicrobium sp.
TGTGCCGCCCTTTTTCGCCGCCGCCTCCCGTTCCGCCATGCCGCGATGATCGAGCGTTCCACCCCTCACCCTGTCCTTCTCCCACTGGGAGAGGGACGCTGTTGCGTGCGCCGCGGCCCGCCGCCTCTCCCAACGGGAGAGGGCTGGGGTGAGGGGTGGAACGCCCGATCATTACCGGTTCTCGCAACGGGCAGGCCTTAACAGCCGGTCCAGCGATTTCTTCACACGCTCCTCCGCGGGAATGACACTGCACAATGCTGCAGACGGCACGGTGCGCCGCGCCCGGCTCGGCTAATCCGAACTTCCGGCGCAGTTTTCGGGCAAGCATCTGATTTTGTGTAGAAAACCGCGTTTCCGGTTGATTTTTGTAGGCATGTAAAGTGCGCTTTTTCCGTTGCTGGCAAGGGCAAATCATGGCATGCGTATCTCATGTACGTGACACGGGTGCCCAACCGCTCCTCACCGCCTGCCGTTTTACTGCGCGAGAGCTATCGCGACGGCGGCAAGGTGAAGACGCGCACGGTTGCCAACCTCAGCGATTGGCCGGACGCCAAGGTGGAGGCACTCCGGCGGGTGCTGAAGGGCGAGACGGCCATCGTGTCCCAGGATGGGCTTTCGATCGAACGCTCGCTGCCGCACGGCCATGTGGCCGCCGTGCTCGGCATGGCGAGGAAGCTCGGCCTCCACAAGCTGTTGCCGGGCTCGCCGCCGAGGCTTGCAAAGCTTGCGCTGGCCATGATCGTAGCGCGGGTCGTCGAGCCTGCGGCCAAGCTCGCGACGGCACGCCAATTGAGCGAGGCAACCGCCGCCCATTCGCTGGGAGCGGTGCTGGAACTGGGCGCCGTCGATGAGGACGAGCTTTACGCCGCGCTCGACTGGCTTGGCGAGGCACAGCCCAAGATCGAACAGGCTTTGGCCAAACGCCATTTGCGCGACGGCTGCCTGGTTCTTTATGACTTGACGTCGAGCTATCTTGAAGGCCGGCACTGCGAGCTGGGCCGGTTCGGCTACAGCCGCGACGGCCAGCCCGGCAAGCTGCAAATCGTCTTCGGCCTGCTCTGTGCCGCAGACGGCTGCCCGGTTGCGGTGGAGGTGTTCGAGGGCAACACCGGCGATCCGTCCACCTTGGCTGCGCAAGTCAAGAAACTGAGGGAGCGCTTCGGACTGTCCCGCGTGGTGCTCGTGGGCGACCGCGGCATGATCACCGAGGCAAGGATTGGCAAAGACCTCGTCCCTGCCGGTCTCGACTGGCTGACGGCGCTTAGGGCACCTGCCATCCAGGCCCTGGCGGCGGACAATGGCCCCTTGCAGCTCTCGCTCTTCGACGAACGGGACATGGCAGAAATTACAGCGCCGGACTATCCCGGCGAACGCCTGATCGTCTGCCGCAACAAGGCCTTGGCCGCCGAACGCGGCCGCAAACGCGAGGAGCTGCTCGCCGCCACGGAGGCGGAGCTGGCCAAGATCAAGGCCCGCGTAGAGCGCGGGCGGGCCCCCTTGGCCGGCGCGGACAAGATCGGCCTGGCGGCTGGCGCCGTGCTTGGCCGCAAGAAAATGGCCAAGCACTTCGATCTGGCTATCGCCGATGCGTCCTTCTCCTTCACCCGCAACGGGTCCTCGATCCAAAAGGAGGCGGCCCTCGATGGTTTTTATGTGCTCAGGACCAGCGTTCCGGCTGAAACGCTCGATACCGCCGCCGTTGTCTCCGCCTATAAAAGCCTCGCGCAAGTCGAGCGCGCTTTCCGCTCCATCAAGACCGTGGACCTTGAGGTCCGCCCCATCCATCACCGCCTGGCCGGACGCGTGCGCGCCCACGTCTTCCTGTGCATGCTCGCCTATTACGTAGTCTGGCATATGCGGGAACGCCTGGCGCCGCTGCTGTTCGACGATCACGATAAGGACAATGCCGGAAAGGCACGCCCCACGCCGGTGGCACCCGCCAAGGTCTCCGCCGCAGCCAAAGCCAAGGCCGCCTCGCGCAAGACTGGCGATGGCCAACCCGTGCATAGCTTCCGCACCTTGCTGCAGGACCTTGCCACCCTCACCCGCAACACTGTGCGCCTCGGCGATGCTCCGCCCGCCGCTATGCTCGCAAAGCCCACTCCGCTACAGCAGGAAGTTTTCGATAAACTGGAGGTTCCGCTCACCCTGTAGGCAGAGCTGATAAGACGTTCATCCATCTTCTTCCGATGGATCAATGGCTTATGCATTCGGCGTCTCGGAAGTTCGGGCTAGAAAGGAACAGTGGGGGAAGACCCACTCACTTTGTCTCTCTCCCAGCAAGCTGGCCTTGGCGAGCTTGCAACTCGGAGTGACCGCATCCGCAAGCGGATGCGGTTGGGAGAGAGGACGCCCGCTCTGCACTCAGCGGATGAAATGGCGTCCCTTCTCCCTATCGCGTTTGCTTGCAAACGCGATAGCGTTGAGTTGCAAGCACGCCAAGGCGTGCTTGCGGGGAGAAGGACAGGATGAGGGGGGACTTTGGCCGCGGATTCGGTTTTATCCAGAAGGACCGGCCGCGGCCAGTGTGAAACTCGCAATGACGGGCGATTCCGGATCGGCGTCCGGTGCCCCAAAGTACGATCTCATGAACCAGGGTCGGCTTTTTGGAAAAGACGATGCTCAAACGAGGCGCTGGGGCGCGATCACGACTAGAAGAGAAGCCATTGTGCCCTACTTCTTTTCGAGGAAGCGATACTCCGCGGAATAGGGAACGCTCAGGAAATCTCCCGCGCGGCTGCAGGGGCCATCGGCGGCACCGCCTCTCGTGTCGATCCGCTGAACGGTGGTAACGCCGCTAAGCAGGCCATTTCCCCGCCCGGACGTCACATCGAGTTTTAGCCAAGGGACGTCGTTCGGGTGCGCTCCGGGCGCACGGCCGGCGATCTTGCCCGTCACGGCGCTGCCGTCGGTCAGCTCCCAGGCTGGACCCGCATAATGACGCCCAGCCGTCTTTCCGCCGGCGATAAGGCTTGCGATGGGTTCTCTGAACGCCCAGGCGAGTTTTCCGGCCGCATCGGCCTTGCATTCGTAAATCTGGGCGCCTTCCGCATGAAACTCAGCGATCACGCTCTCACCGGGGGCGGCAATTGCGTCCGGAATTTGAGCTTCGCAACGTGCCGGTCCCGATAGGGAGCCAAGGATCAGCGCTGTAACAGCGATATGACGGTGCATAGTTTTCCCTCGCAGGTGCGTTACGGTCCGGTCAAACTGGGTAAGGCAATCCAAACCGGCTATGTGCGTCACTAACGTGGCGAACCGTCCCGTATTCGGGAATGCCCAGCTTCGATTAAATAACGCGGCCGTTAACTTTCAAAGCCGATTTCATGGTTCGCCCCACTCGCTGGGCCGTATCCCGATTGGTCCCCAGTTTGAGAAGTGCTAAGTTGGCGCCCGGCCGGTCGTACCGATTTGGAGGGCCCATGTCTGACTTAACCTCACACAAGGCGCCGCCGCTTTCGCAGGTCTCCGGCGCGCTCGGCCCTTTAAAGTGGGCCGTGGCTGCGATACTCCTCGTTTATCTTGGAACCGACAGCTACTTCATCGTACAGCCGACAGAAATGGCGGGCGTGCGGCGGCTTGGAAACGTGAGGACCAAAGAGCCGTTGCCGCCTGGCTTGCATTTTAAGCTGCCATTCATCGAGCAGGCCGACAAGATCCAAGTCTCGATCGATACATTCCGCATCGACAATTTGCGCGTCTATACCGTCGATAATCAGTCGGTGCAGATCTCCGTAGGCGTCACCTACCGCATCCCGCGAGACGCGGTCCTCAAGCTGCTTTACGATGTGGGAAGGTCTGGCAATGTCGACATTCATCGCAACATCGAGCAGATCGTAGCCGACCGGACATTGCGGCTGTTTGCCAAGCGCAACACGGTCAAGATTTCCGAGGAGCGGGAGCAAATCGCGGGCGACGTGCGCGGAAGTATCAGCCAGTCCGTCCGGGAGCTTTTTGGGGTGGAGATTTTCGACCTTCAGATACCTTCCATCAAATATTCGGATACTTTCGTAGCCTCGGTCGAAGCCGCCGTCAAAGCGAAGAACGACGCAATCGCCGCCGAAAACACTGTGAATCGCATCCGCTTCGAGGGCGAGCAAAAGGTCGTAACCGCGAAGGCGGAGGCCCAAGCGCTGGTGGCGCGGGCCCAGGCGCAGAAGCAAGCGCGGATCTTGGAGGCCGAGGGCGACGCGCGCGGCATAGAGCTTCGCGCCGCCGCGGAGGCGCAAAGCATCCGGGTGCGGGGCGAGGCTCTGAAAGACAACGCGCGCGTGATCGAGCTGACGCTCGCCCAGCGCTGGAGCGGCCATCCGCCTCAGACGATCCTCGGCGATCGCGGTGCCGTACCTTTCTTCAATATTGCCCCTGCTTCGGGCACGGCGCCGCAATCCGCGCCAGCTACCCGCTGACAGCCAGCCAGCGGTGCAGGGCAAGCTCTATGCAATAAGCAACACCGATCCGGTGGTCTTACCGGCCTCAAGTGCTGCGTGGGCCTCGGCCGCCTCCGCGAGCGGATATTCTGCACCGATTTCGGCCTTCAATCCTTGGGCAAGGACGGCAAACAGTGACGACGCTCCTTCCCGGTAGGCATTGAGGTCCGAAATGTAGGTGAGAACGCTCGGACGCACGAGCGCGGAGCAGCGCAATATATGAACATCCACCGGCGGAATCGGACCACCTGCTTGGCCGATGCTCGCCACGGCACCAAAGGGGCGCAACACGGAGCAAGTCTTTGCCAGTGTTGGTCCACCTATTCCGTCAACGGCGAAATCCACGCCTTGGCCTTGGGTTAGGTCCCGGACAGCGGCTACAAAATCGTTCTGCCGGTAGAGAATTGCGTGATCGAGGCCGTGAGCCCGTGCCACTTCGGCCTTTTCGTCCGAGCCGGCCGTCCCGATCGTAATTGCGCCGAGCCGCTTCGCCCATTGCGTCAAAATTAACCCCAACCCGCCCGCGGCGGCATGGATCAGCACCGTTTGTTCCGGCCGTAGCGCAAACACGCGATAAAGCAGCATGTGTGCGGTCAGCCCGCGCAGCAACGAGGCAGCGGCCAACCGGGGCGGTATCGCACAGGGAAGTTTCAATAGGCGTGCGGCGGGCAGGTTCCGGGCTTGCGCATAACTACCAGCCGGCAGACCGGCGTAGGCGACGCGATCGCCGGGAAGTAAGCCCGTCACTCCCTCGCCCGCAGCCTCGACCGTTCCGGCCGCCTCGACCCCGAGAGGAGCGGGAAGAAACGGCACCGGATACAAGCCGTTTCGATGATAGATGTCGACGAAATTCACCCCTACCGCCGTTTGCCGCACCCGCACCTCGCTAGGGCCCGGTGCCGGCAAGGCCACGTTTGCCAATTGCAAGACTTCCGGGCCTCCGATCCCTGTCATCCGCACAACCACGACCATTGCTGCCTCCTTTAGCCATCCAATGCATGCAAATGTAGCCTCGCCGCTCGTTCTGGACTATTCCTCAAGTCTGCACATAGCTTGAGGAAAAATCCACATGAACTGGGAGGACCTTCGTCATTTCCTCGCCTTGGCCAAGACCGGCAGCTTCTCGGAGGCCGGGCGCCGCCTGAACGTCGACCACACGACGGTCGCGCGGCGGGTGGCCGAGTTAGAGGCGGCGTTGGGCCTACGGCTGATCGACCGCTTACCGCGAGCCGTCATGCTGACGCCGGATGGCATTCGCATCGCCGATCTCGGCGGCCGCATGGAAGAGGAGTCCTTCGCTATTGCTCGCGCCGCCGGCAGTGCCGGTCCGGAGATCGCCGGCAGAGTGCGCGTCAGCGCTCCGCCAGCCTTCGCAAGCGTCGTTATTGCACCCGGACTCGTCATGCTGAAACAACGTCACCCTGGCCTCGCCGTTGACCTCATCGGCGAGCAGCGTGTCGCCAACCTTGACCACCGGGAGGCTGAGGTCGCCCTTCGCCTTTCCCGGCCCACGGGAAAGCAGCTTATTGCCCGGAAGGTAGGAGAAATGGCTTTCGCACTCTATGCGAAAGCCGGCTATGCAGAGGAACGGGCCGAGCCGGATTGGGAATTCGTCACGCATGACGATCTTGCCGATGAACTCCCTCAACAGCGCTGGCTGAACATCGCGGCGCAGGGGCGTCCAGTAGTTTTCCGGGCTAACGATGCCGCCAGTCTTGCATCGGCGGCCCGTGCCGGAATGGGGGTTGCGCTATTACCCTTGTTCCTCGGCGAGGGAGATCCGGCGTTAGCCAAACTTCCCAGCCCTAAACCACCGCCCCGGCGCGACATCTGGATGGTAGTCCACGACGATCTGCGCCGGGCGCCCCGCATCCGGGTAGTGATGGATTTCCTGGCCGGTCTCATCGCCGCGTGCGGCAAGGAGCCATCCCGCGGGATGCCTGTCTGAAACGGCTAGCTCTCCCCGGCGCAATCCTGAGCTAAAGGCGAAGGACAGCGATGTTGCGCTGCGATAAAAAAAGCGTCATGCTGCACCGCAAACAAACATGAGCATTGCTGCGTGTGCCAAGGAGCGATTCTATGAGTGAGCGCGTCGCATTTAAGCAACGAGGGTCTGGCTCCGGTTCCGGCGAGCTAAGGGATCTCTACGAGGTTGGGGAGATTCCCCCGCTCGGCCACGTCCCCGAAAAAATGTACGCCTGGGCCGTCCGCAAGGAGCGTCACGGCCCGCCCGATCAAGCCATGCAAGCCGAGATCGTGCCCACATGGAAGCTCGACAGCCACGATGTGCTGGTGCTCAACATGGCCGCCGGCGTGAATTACAATGGCGTATGGGCCGCGCTCGGTACGCCAATCTCGGTGCTCGATGCGCATAAGCATCCCTATCATATCGCCGGCTCGGACGCGGCCGGCATCGTCTGGGCGGCCGGCTCCAAAGTGAAACGCTGGAAAGTTGGCGATGAGGTCGTGGTGCACTGCAACCAGGACGACGGCGACGACGAGCAGTGTAACGGCGGGGATCCGATGTTCTCGCCGTCCCAGCGCATCTGGGGCTACGAGACGCCGGACGGATCTTTCGCGCAGTTTTCCCGCGTGCAGGACCGCCAGCTCATGCCGCGGCCCCGGCATCTCACTTGGGAAGAAAGCGCCTGCTACACGCTCACCCTGGCGACGGCCTACCGCATGCTGTTCGGGCATCGCCCGCATGTGCTGCGTCCAGGGCATAATGTGCTGGTTTGGGGCGCCTCCGGTGGCCTTGGTTCTTTTGCGGTCCAGCTCTGCGCGACGTCGGGCGCCAACGCGATCGGCGTGGTCTCCGAGGAAGAAAAGCGCGATTTTGTGATGCAGCTTGGCGCGAAGGGCGTGATCAACCGCAAGGATTTCAAATGCTGGGGCCAGATGCCGAAGGTCGGCACGCCCGAATATAATGACTGGTTCAAGGAAGTCCGCAAATTCGGCGCCGCGATTTGGGAGCACACCGGCAAGGGCAACAATGTCGATTTCGTTTTCGAGCATCCAGGTGAAGCGACGATTCCAGTCTCGGTCTTCGTTGTAAAGCGCGGCGGCATGGTCGTGATCTGCGCTGGGACCACGGGCTACAACCTTACGCTGGACGCCCGCTATCTCTGGATGCACCAGAAACGCTTGCAAGGCTCGCATTTCGCCAATCTCTTGCAGGCGAGCCAGGCGAACCGGCTCATGGTGGAGCGGCGGATCGACCCATGCATGAGCGAAGTTTTCCCCTGGACCGACATCCCGAAAGCGCATATGCGCATGTGGAAGAATGAGCATCGTCCGGGAAACATGGCGGTTCTCGTCAGTGCGCCTCATACGGGTTTGCGCACCTTCGAGGACGCTATCGAAGCCTCGAAAGCGCGTTTCGGCTGATTGTTTCGTTCTTCAATCCGCTCGGCGCGAAGAGAACGGGAGGGCACACATGCCGGAAGTATCGGAAATCTTATTAGGGGCGGTCTACGGTTTGAGTAAGGCTGCCGAAGCTGGCTTTAAGGGCAACGCCTACTATCAGGTTACAAACCGGATAGACGGCTTGATCGAGCAATTAGGCTGGGGCGATGGCGGCATTCCCGTGGGGAAGGGCGCTGCCTATGGCTTCGCGTCCATGCTTGCCGAGGTCCGCAAGATCGCGGAAGCCAGCACCTCCGGCAACCAGTATCGCACGATCGCCCGTGAGATCGAGCACATTGCATCCCTCGTGGCGCCTTCCGCAACCGCGGCGCCGAAAGCCGGGGCGATGAGCGAAAAGGACGCCGCTGCTATCGATGCGAACGCGCCTCAGGCTGCCCCAGCCGCAAGGCCAACATTCAACAGCCTTGCTGCCGCTTCGAAAGCCCGCGTCGGGGAGGCGGCCGCGAGCCTTGGTATCGCTGGGGCGCACCACCCAGAGACACCGCACCGCCAGGCGGAGCCGATACTTGCCGATGGAGAGTTAGAAAGGCGAAGCTCAGAACCCTGTGCCATGGCCGAGCTCGCCCCGGTCGTCCTGGAGCCGGTGGCGGCCGCCGCCGTTTCTGCCGAAGCCCTTGCCGTGCCGGGTCTCGACGGTGCAGCGCACCGTCTGGGATCACCGTCCGCTCAGGCCGGGGACGGCGCCACTCAAGGGACCGCAGCTCAATCGGCCCCGGAAACGGCCTCGCACCCGGCGGCTGAGCCTTCCGCGTCAGCGCATGATCGTGCAGCCGATGCAGCCCGCCAAAAGATAGAGGCCAACGAGGAGCCCAAGCGCAAGAAGCCGAAATCGCTCTTCAGGCTTTTGTTCGGCCGGAAAGACTAAAGACGCTCCTTGCCGGGGCGTGTCGAAAGGAAATAAGCATGAGCCTTGCCGCTGGACCGTCCCTTCCTGCCGGCTCCGCTGTGGTGCCCAACCTCGTTGAGCTGTGCGCGGAGGCCGCGAGCAACGCGGAGCGGCTGTTGGGCCGGGCCTCGGCGGCGGTTCGCGCAAAAGTCACCGAAAACGGCGCCCTTAACGCCGGCTGGATCGAGCGCGAGCAGCATGCCTGTCATGGTTTGGCTTGGCTTGCCACCTACACCGAAGCCATCAAGCAAATGGCGGCCTATGCGGAGCGCTTGAGCCAGGCAGGGCACTTCGGCGAAATGGAAGCGCTGCTCACGCAGATCGGTATCGGAGAATATATAACGCAGATTCTCGGCGGCATTCCGATGAGCCAATCCGAGATGGTGCGCTTTCATGAGCTGGACCTGACGCCGGACGATCGTGACGCATTTGCGAGCGCCGGGGTGGTGACGCTTATTAAGGCCAATTCTCCGGAAGCGCGCGCGCGGCTTGTGGAACTGGTGCGGCACGCTGAAGGGTCGGGCCATTTCGGCGAAAGCGGCGTCGACGATACGCTTGAGGCGATGCGCGGTGAAATTCGCCGTTTCGTGCAGGCGGAAATCAAGCCTCTCGCGCACGAGTGGCATTTGCAGAACGCTTACGTTCCGCTCGATGTCATCGAAAAGATGAACGGGCTTGGCGTATTCGCCCTCACGATCCCTGAGGAATTTGGCGGCCTTGGCCTTGGCAAGGAAGCCATGTGTGTGGTCTCCGAGGAGCTTAGCCGCGGCTATATCGGGGTGGGCTCGCTCGGCACGCGTTCCGAGATCGCGGCGGAGCTGATCCTTGGCGGCGGTACGCAGGAACAGAAGCAACATTGGCTGCCCAAGCTCGCAAGCGGCGAGGTGCTGCCAACGGCGGTCTTTACCGAGCCTAATACCGGCTCGGATTTGGCATCGCTCAAGACGCGCGCCGTGCGCGAGGGCGATGTCTACAAGATAACGGGGCAGAAGACCTGGATCACCCATCCCGTTCGCGCCGACCTCATGACTGTGCTTGCGCGCACGAACCCAGCCGAGCCCGGCTACCGCGGGCTTTCGATGTTCCTGGCGGAGAAACCGCGCGGCACGGACGAATACCCGTTCCCCGCAGCCGGCATGAGCGGCGGCGAAATCGAGGTGCTGGGCTATCGCGGCATGAAAGAGTATGAGATCTCCTTCGATGGCTTCGAAGTTCCGGTCTCAGGATTGTTGGGCGGCGAAGAGGGCCAAGGCTTTAAGCAGCTCATGCAAACCTTCGAGTCGGCGCGGGTGCAAACCGCTGCACGGGCCGTTGGTGTAGCGCAATCGGCGATGGATCTCGCGCTCCGCTATGCGCAAGAGCGCCAGCAGTTCGGCAAGCCGATTATAGATTTCCCGCGCGTGTCGGATAAAATCGCGATGATGGCTGCCGAAACCATGATCGCGCGCCAGCTCACCTATTTCGCCGCCCGCGAGAAAGATGGCGGCCGGCGGTGCGACCTCGAGGCCGGGATGGCGAAGCTGCTGGCCGCGCGCGTCGCCTGGGCGGCGGCGGATAGCGCGCTGCAGATCCATGGCGGAAATGGCTTCGCGCTCGAATACCAGATCAGCCGGGTGCTTTGCGATGCGCGCATCCTGAGCATATTCGAAGGCGCCGCTGAAATCCAAGCGCAGGTGATCGCGCGGCGATTGCTGGAAGTAAGGAACTAGACTAGCGCTTCTATTGTAGACCGGGCGCCGGGCCCATTGCATTTGACGCGGCCGGGCGCCGCAAGGGATCGCGTCCGGAGCTATTCAGCGATGTCCCCTTATGGAGGCCGTCCACGAATTCGATGAGCTCGATG
>JBKQOR010000029.1:0-20199 GCA_052145435.1 Rhodomicrobium sp.
CTCGCATGCCGTGCGATCCTGGCCCGGCGGACGCCAACTGCGCGCTCCGCCGCGTCTTATGGCGCCAGCCTAACCGGCAGAACCCACATCAATAGGTTGAGTAGCCGCTTCGAATTTGCGAGGCGTAAAGGTCAACTGGCGTTTTTAGGTTCACACGCTTCTGCGCGGGAACGGCACGACATCGGTTTTATCGCCGGCTTTATGAGCGGCCTGCTGCTTTTAGATTCACCCGGATTCGTTATCATCCAATCAGGATCGACACGCAATAGGCGGACACAAGCAACATGAGGATCAGCGTCACGGCGACCTCTGCCTGCACCCCGCCTGTTGTGCGCGGCGCGGCTTCGTCGATGATACGCTCTGTGCGCGAAAAACGCCAATAGCCCAAGCCGAGCAGAATAACGCCGGTCAGCATGAAGGCTAGGCCCTCGTAACGGCCGATCGGTCCGCTGAGCCGGTCCATTCTGATTTTGCTTTCTATATCCGCCGGTGCATTGGCGGCGAGCACCCGGATGAACAGATTGAACTTTTCGAGAACGAAACCGAATGCGATGACCGCGATGCCGGTCCGCACCCAAGCGAGAAATGTGCGCTCGTTGGCGGCGTGCTCTGTGAAGTTGCGGATCATGGATCGTCTCTCATTCGGCGCGGCAAAAATAATGCCGGCGCGCTTCATAAGCGAGCCGGTATATTGAATATAAGCGCCGGAGAGAAACTAGCCTATGTGCTTAATGACGAAACGGAAAACGTCGCCGTCCTTGGTCGACTCGACGAGTTCGTTTCCAGTGGTGCGGCAGAACGAAGCCATATCGGCCACCGAGCCGGGATCGGTCGCAAGCACTTCAAGAGTACCGCCGCGAGGAACCTCGTTAAGCATTTTCTTGGTTTTAAGGATGGGCAGCGGACAGTTGAGCCCCTTCGCATCCAGCATTTTGTCGGCCATGAATTCCTCCCTCACGCGAGTCGTTGTAGTCTTGGTTCTGTGCGCGTCCGCGCTTAGATGTAGAGATTGACATCCGATTTAAGAGCGTTCTCCATCCAGGTGGCAGCTCCCCCGAGGACTGGCCCTTTGATCATGTCTTCCATCTTGTATTCGAAGAGGTCCATGGTCATCTGGCACGCGATCATCTTGACGTCCGCTTCTAGCGCCATCTCGCGAAGTTCCGCGATGGAGGCAACGCCCTTCTTCTTGATCATGTCCTTCATCATGCTCGTCGCCATGGAGTCGATGCCCGGGATAGCGGAGACCCAATTGGGCATTGCCATGTGCATCCCCATCATCGGCATTTTCATTGCTGGGTTGCCGAGGGTGGAAATCTTCAGATCGAGCTTTTTCAGAAGCAGGGGCAGGCCGTAAAACGTGAAGAACATCGTGGTGTCGACGCCCATGGCTGCTGCCGTGGTCGCAAGAATGAATGGGGGATAAGCCCAGTCAAGGGTACCTTTGGTGACGATGATCGTCATCGTCTTCTGATTGGATGCACCGTTACCTTCTGCCATGACCGCTTCCTTCCCCTGCACTTCTTTGAACACCTGGTGAACACATTCGAATATCTCTATTGATTGTGCTCATGTCAACAGCTGCATAACTTTTCGCAGCAAAAGGCTGGCATGAGCGCGCGGCGGCATCCTTGCCGGACGCCGCCATTAGAAAATGAGGGTACTAGGTGACGCGCTTCAGCTTGCCGATACCCATCATTTGCATGGCCCATTTTTCATAGAGCGGCTCGCTCTCGCCACGGCGCATTTTGCGGATGAAATACTTTTCGAAGGCGATCTTGGCCCTATGGACCCACTTGCCCTCGGACGACCAGTTCACGTTCCGGGGCGGGATTTGAGGCTGTGCAACGAAGGCGATGCCGCCGTCGCCGAAATCGGCAAGGCAGACCGCGTTCCAGGTTGCTTCATGGGCCGGCTCTTTACCCCGAAGTATCTGGCCGATGTTGAGTGCCGTAGCCGTCACCATGGATTCGATCATGAACCCGGTCTTTGGCACACCGCAGGGCACGGGCGTCGGCCCCATCGGCGGGATTGCAACGCAAACGCCGACGGAAAAGACATTCTTGTGGGTGGGGTTACGCTGGTACTTGTCGATTAAGATAAACCCGCGCGGATTGACGAGGCCCTCGACGCCGCGCACCGCCGCGATTCCCCGGAAGGCCGGAAGCATCATGGAGAAGCCGAAGGGCATTTCAAGGGTCTTGGCGACGGACCCGTCCTCGGCCACCTCTTCCACCGTCAATTTGCCCGGCTCTGCTTTTTTCACGCGCGCATTGGTGATCCACTTGATGTGCTTGTCGCGCATTCCGCTTTCGAGGATGCCTTTCGTATCGCCCACGCCGTCAAGGCCGAGATGGCCGATGTAAGGCTCGGCTGTCACGAAAGTCATCGCCACCTTGTCGCGAATCTTTCTACGCCGCAGCTCGGTATCGAGAATGAAAGTATATTCGTAAGCGGGGCCGAAGCACGAAGCGCCTTGCACCGCGCCCGTTACGATCGGTCCGGGCTTCTTGCAAAATTCTTCGAAGGCTGCCGCCGCGGTCACTGCGTGGTCCACGTGGCAAATCGACTGCGTGTGGCCGCCATACGGGCCAAGCCCTTCAATCTCGTCGAACGCCAGCTCTGGGCCCGTGGCAATGACCAGGAAGTCGTATTCGACGGCGGAGCCATCCTCAAGCTCGAGCCGGCTCTCGGCCGCATGAACGCGTTTTGCCGCGACGGACTTGAAGTTTATCCCACGCTTCGCGAAGGTGCGCGTGAGGTCGATCTCGACGTCGGAGCGCCTACGCCAATTCACCGCAACCCAAGGATTGGAAGGGACGAAATGGTATTTTGCTTCCTTCGTAACGACGGTGAGCTTATCGCCCCTGCGCAGTTGATCGCGCATTTCATAGGCCATGATGACGCCACCTAACCCGGCGCCAAGCACCACGACATGTGCCATATTGTGGTCTCTCCTTAGGTTTCCCCGGCACGTCCGGCTTTACTCTCCGGCGCGCCTGCCAGCTTGTTGATATTCGCACATCCTAACAGGCACGTCCGGGTTCGCTCTCCGGCGCGCCTGTCAGCTGGTTGATATTCACACATTCTGATCCAGAAATGCGAGCTTGAAAATGATCTTATCGGCTAAGCCCCAGACTACGGACCGATGCGCTGTTCAGACAGGAGATTTAAAACCGAGTTGCGGCGAATTTGCAACAGGGGGAACGCTGGCCTCCGGTTTCCGGGGTTGATGCGGGAGAAGCTTATCGCGCAAGGTGACAACCGTTCCAATTATGATTATGGCGGGGCCGTGTAGCCGGGCCTTGGCAGCCAAACCGGCAAGAGCTTCAATGGTTCCAGTCACAACTCGCTGGTTGGGGCGTGTGCCATTATCGACGATGGCGGCGGGCATCCGAGGGTCGGCCCCATGCGCGATAAACTCTTCCATTAAGCTAGGCAGTTGCCCGAGGCCCATAAAAATCGCGACAGTTTGCCGCGGCTGAATAAGAGCGTCCCAAGCGAGGCTGAGTTTGCCGGTTTTGGCATGGCCGGTGACGAATACGCATGCCTGAGCGTGATCGCGATGAGTGAGGGGAATCCCCGCATAGGCTGCGCAGCCCGTGGCGGCAGTGATGCCGGGAACGACCTGAACCGGGATACCCGCTTCGGCAAGCGCTTCGATTTCCTCGCCGCCGCGGCCGAACATAAAGGGATCCCCCCCCTTCAGCCGGAGCACGCGCTTACCCTCCTTCGCAAGCTTCACGAGCTGTGCTGTGATCGTTTCCTGCGGCACGATGTGATCGTCGGGAAGCTTGCCGACGTAGATGTGCTCCGCTTCACGGCGGACGAGGTTGAGTATCCCATGGGGCAGAAGACGGTCGTAGAGCACCACATCCGCACGCTGCATCAGGCGAAGAGCGCGGAAGGTGAGAAGATCGGGATCTCCCGGCCCTGCCCCTACAAGATAAACCTCGCCCAGGGGCGTGCGCGTTTCGTCATCGGCGGCGGCAAGCGCGCGCTCGAGTTCCTGCCTCGCTTCGTCCTCCTGCCCAGCCAGGAAGCGGTCGGCGACGGGGCCTTCCAAGATCCTTTCCCAAAAACGCCGCCGCAGCACGGTATTGCCGATACTCTCGCTGAGGCGCTCGCGATATGAGCCGGCAAAGGCGACGAGACGCCCGTAAGCAGCCGGGATCGTGCTCTCAAGCCGCGCGCGGATCATCCTTGCCAGCACCGGCGAAACCCCGCCAGTGGATATAGCGATGACGAGAGGATCGCGATCAACGATGGAAGGCATGATGAAGTCGCATAAATCGGGAGAGTCCGCGACATTGATCGGGATACCGGCTTGGCGTGCGAGCGCGGCAACAGCGCGGTCCGCCGCTGCTTCGCCGGTTGCGCAGAAGACCAAGGCACATCCCTGGATTCCGGAAAGCGTGGGATTGTCTTGAACGTGCTCGAAGCGGTCTTGGCTGGCAATTGCCCGGAAATCGTCGCTTAACGCCGCGGCGAAAACACGGACCTTGGCGCCAGCTCTCAGTGCAAGCTCCGCCCTGCGCGCCGCGACGGTGCCTCCGCCGGCAACGGCGACGGATTTGCCCTTGATTTGAAAAAAAACCGGAAGCTGCTCCACGGCTGGGTCCTTATCGTTCGCGCTCTGTTTCGCGTTCGCCCCAAAGTTTCATAACTTTTGCCCAGGCTAGCGCGGTATCTGGGTCCACATCGAGCACGGTGATGCGCCTGCCTTCCCTTATCGTCACCCGCAGGAGCCGCATGCCGCTTTCGAACCGCACCTCATCCAGACGCACCTCGCGTCCGAAAGGCGCGCTAAGCGTTTCGAGGCGCTCTTTTACTTCCTCTGCCATCGCTTCGCCCCGCTACCGGCCGGTACCTATGATCGACGTGAAGGCGGTCTCCAAGCGGTCCTGCCACCGGCGTGGCGTATCCGGATATTCCGGCTTGAGATCGAAGGACAAGTGGATCTCCCCTCGACGGGCGGCCTCCTTTACAAGCTCTTCTAGCTCTTCGAAGGAGGTCAACTCCGGATGGGTAATGATGAGTTCGCTAATCTGGACCATGTACTTTTCCTTGCTTCGGCGGACCGTGCGCCCCGCCGCGGGCTACGAGCCCAAACGGTCGTGGTAGCGCACGCGGTAAAGTAACCTTCCTTCCGGCGCGCCCTCATTGTCGAAGCCTGACCGGTTATGCAGAACGTTATTGCACACGATGCCTTCACCGGGGTTCATCTTATAGGAAATAATGAGAGGATCGCTCTCGAGGATCTCCTCGAGCGCGTCCAGCGCCCGGCGCGTTGTCCCGTCCTGCCGCCAGGACACGTTACGCTTGCGCGCCGTATACCTCATGATGAGGGCGTTGCGGATAGGATCGATAACGAACACCGGGCCGGTATTGTCCGGCCGGTAGCGGCCGTGCGCTTCCTCCCCCGGAGGAATTGTCATAGCCTCGGGATGCATGAGAGCCTCGATAAAGGCCGGATCGCGGTCGCGCAGGCGAATGTAAGCGATGTCGTGATCGAGAACGCCATTGACGCCGCCCTGCGCGGCATTCCTCACACAATGCAGCAGCATAGCCTGAACGCAGCGCGATGGGCCGTGATAGTTATAGTAGCCATCGGTGTGCCAGCTAATAGGGCGGTTGGAATAGGGAATGTAGCCAGCCCGGCCGCCTGTGCCAGCAACCTCGATTGCGACGATGCCGTCCGCCGCGCCGGAGCGGTGATCCTCCATCTGCCGGAGGTTGAGGGCGGCTGCGAGCGCGCGCAATGCGGGCCGGATACGGACCGGGTCGGTGCCCAGCGGGCCGCTATCGTAGAGCGCCATATTAGCCCTGCGGCAAATGGTCCTAAGAGCATCTAATTCCTCGGGGCGCGGCGATGCGAGGTCGCGTATCGGAACACGCAACTGTCCGGCGCTTCTGGGATAGCCCGCGAGCTTCGCAGAGCGCCATATGGCATAGCTTTCGCCATCTTTTAGGCTGAAGGGCCCTGCTGCAGGCGAGGCTACTTCAGATTTCTCTTTGTTACGCAGCGGATTAAACGTGCTGTACATTTGTTTCCCTGTCCCGAGCCGAGGCGACATTTCATTCCAATCTGCCTGGCAAAATAATACGAATAGACCATCTTATTCACAAATATGAATATTGTCATTATTCATCTTGCATGCTAGCGTGTCAGAAATCCGGTCATGATAGGCCGTTTTGAAACAAGAAACCAACGCCAACGAAGGGAGCGGCATTTGTACGCTTGCCTATTCGGGGTAGGAAACGTTAAGACGGCGGATCAACCTATCTATTACAGATCCTGCTGCAAAAATTGAGGAGGCTTCATGGCTAGTGACGACGTAACGAAGACGGCGCAGAGTGGCTGCGGACCCGCCGGCGGCTGCGGTTGCAGTCAGCCAAGCAAGCATGCGACGCCGCTGCTCGACGAATTGGAGTCCGGCCCGTGGCCGAGCTTCGTGACCGGGCTCAAGCGCCTGCGCGATAATGAAGGCGCGTCCTACGCTCCGATGATGAACGATCTGCTCGGGCAGCTCGAGCACTCCTACGAGGAGCGGCTGGGCTTCTGGAAGGGCGGCACGGTTTCGGTTATCGGCTATGGCGGCGGTATCATCCCGCGTTTCTCCGAGGTCGCCAGCAAGTTTCCGGCATCGAAAGAATTCCACACGCTGCGCGTCATGCCGCCTGCGGGCTTCCATTACAACACCGAGCTCCTCCGCAAGTTTTGCGATGTCTGGGAGAAGCATGGTTCGGGCCTGATCGCCTTCCACGGCCAGAGCGGCGACATCATGTTCCAGGGCTGCAATACCGAGGCCACGCAGAAGGCGTTCGACGAGCTGAACGAGATGGGCTTCGACCTCGGCGGCGCGGGCCCCGCCATGCGGACGTCGATGAGCTGCGTCGGACATGCGCGTTGTGAAAAATCCTGCTTCGACGAGGTCAAGGCACATCGCACCGTGCTCAACCAGTTCTTGGACGAGATGCACCGTCCGGCTCTGCCCTATAAGTTCAAGTTCAAGTTTTCGGGCTGTCCCAACGACTGCGTGAACGCCATTCACCGTTCGGACTTTGCCGTGATCGGCACCTGGCGCGACCATATGAAGGTGAACCAGGAGGAAGTGAAAGCCTACGTCGCCTCCCACGGCCGCAAATACACCATCGACAGCGTCATCGCGATGTGCCCGACGCGGGCGCTTAGCCTCAACGACGACGATACGCTCGATGTGGACAACAAGTCCTGCGTGCGCTGCATGCACTGCATGAACGTAATGACCAAGGCGCTCGCGCCGGGCGACGACAAGGGCGTTTCGATCCTGATTGGCGGCAAGCGCTCTCTCAAGGTCGGCGACCTCATGGGCACCATGATCATTCCCTTCATGAAGCTCGAGACGGATGAGCATTTCGAGAAGCTGGTCGATTTCGCCAGGAACCTGATCGATTTCTTCGCCGAGAACGCGCTCGAGCACGAGCGGATCGGCGAGTGCCTCGATCGCATCGGCCTGCCGGCCTTCCTGGAGGCCATCGGTGTCGATCCCGATCCGAACATGGTGAACCACCCGCGCACGTCTAGCTACGTTCGCACCGACGACTTCGCGGAGGAAGCCGAGAAGTACTTCGAGCGCAAGGCAAGACAAGCCGGGTTGCAAGTGGCGGCCGAGTAGGAAGGGTTGGCTGGAGGCACGGCGCGCCGAAGGTGCGCCGCGATGCTCCGGCCGTTTTCCTCCGGTCAATTACAAATTCATCTCGCGGAGAATTCCTTTTATGAGCACAGCTGCACAACCGCGCCGTCCCATCGAATCCGGCGTACCGGATCCCTTCCCTCTGATGCACCCGCTGATGAGGAAGAACTACGGAAACTGGGCATGGCATGACCGCCTGCGTCCGGGCGTTCTTCATCATGTCGCCAAGAACGGCGACGAAATCTGGACTGTCCGCGCCGGCACGCAACGTCAGTTGGACGTCTTCACGATTCGCAAGCTCTGCGATATTGCCGATCATTTCGCCGAAGGCCATGTACGCTTCACGACACGCAGCAACATCGAGTTCATGGTCAGCTCCAAGGACAAGGTCCAGCCGCTCGTCGATAAGCTGTCCGCGGAGGGCTTCCCTGTCGGCGGCACTGGAAACTCGGTGTCGATGATTTCCCACACGCAAGGGTGGCTTCACTGCGATATCCCGGGCACCGACGCTTCAGGCGTGGTGAAGAGCCTGATGGATATGATGTACCAGGAGTTCGTCAAGGAAGAGATGCCGAACCGCGTGCGCATCACCACCTCCTGCTGCCAGATCAACTGCGGCGGCCAGGGCGATATCTCGATCAACGTCCAGTACACGAAGCCGCCAAAGATCAATCACGATCTGGTCTCGAAGGTTTGCGAGCGGCCGGCGGTCGTGGCGCGCTGCCCCGTCGCCGCGATCCGTCCCGCCATGGTCAACGGCAAGCCGTCGCTTGAAGTGGACGAGCAGAAATGCGTGTGCTGCGGCGCCTGCTATCCGCCTTGCCCGCCCATGCAGATCAACGGCGCCGATTCTACGAAGATCGCTGTTTGGGTTGGCGGTAAGCACTCGAACGCGCGTTCGAAGCCCACATTCCACAAGCTTGTCGTGGCAAACCTGCCGAACAACGCGCCCCGCTGGCCGGAGGTAGCCGAGGTGGTTCGCAAGATCCTTTATGCCTACAAGGATAATGCGAAAGACTGGGAGCGTATCGGCGAATGGATCGACCGCATCGGCTGGCCGCGATTCTTCGAGCTGACCGGCTTTGCGTTCACGAAGCATCACCTCGATACGTGGACGGGTGCGCGCAAGACCATGAACATGTCGGCACACGTGCATTTCTAAATTTGGAGAGAGGCAGCCGTGCAGCTATCAATTGTCGTAAATGAAGGGCCGTATACCCATCAGGCGTCCGATACGGCCTATCAATTCACGAAAGCCGCGCTGGAGAAGGGGCACGGGATTTACCGCGTCTTCTTCTACCATGACGGTGTCAATAACGGCACGCGCCTCACGGTGCCGCCGACGGACGACCGGAACTTGCAGAAACTTTGGAGCGAGCTTGGCGAGCAGTACAAGCTCGACCTCGTCGTCTGCGTGGCGGCGGCCCAGCGGCGCGGCATCCTCGATGCGGACGAGGCCAAACGGCACGGCAAGGATGTTAACAACATCGCGCCGGGCTTCCGCATCTCGGGGCTCGGGCAGCTGATCGAGGCCGGCATTCAGGCCGACCGGCTTGTGGTCTTCGGAGACTAAGGAGGGAAGGCCAAATGGCAAAGAAGTTTCTCTATATAAACCGGAAGGCGCCCTACGGGACGATCTATGCCCTCGAATCCCTTGAAGTCGTGCTGATCGGCGCTGCTTTCGAGCAGGACGTGACCCTCGCTTTCATCGACGACGGGGTCTTTCAGCTTATGGCCGGTCAGGACACAGCGGCCTCGGGCTTCAAGAACTTCTCGCGCACCTATAAGGCGCTCGGTGATTATGAGGTCCGCAAGCTTTATGTCGAGCGCGAGTCGCTCGATGAGCGGGGCCTGAAACTTGAAGACCTGATGCCCGTCACCTACGAGGACGAAAACGAGGACTACGCTGAGAAGCCCTCGATCCATGTTGTCGGACGCACCGAGCTCGCGAGCATCATCGCCGGGCAAGACGTCGTCCTAAGCTTTTAATCCGATGGAGTTTTGAAGCCATGTCCACCCTTCATACGGTGAACAAATCTCCCTTCGAGAAGAACGCGCTAAAAAGCTGCCTCGGGCATCTCTGCTCCGGCGACGCCGTTCTTATGATCGAGGACGGAGTTTTCGGGGCTCGCAAGGGGTCCTCTGCCGCGTCTATGGTGCAAGCTGCGCTACAAACTGCTAAAGTTTATGCGCTCGCGCCGGATCTGTCTGCGCGGGGGATCAAGCCCCTGGATGTGATCGACGGGGTTCAACTTGTCGACTACGGCGGCTTCGTCGACCTCGTCACGCAGCACGGACGCACGGCGGCGTGGCTTTGACGAAGCACAACTTTTTAACATGACGGAGTGAATAGCATGACCATGCAGTATACGGTTGGCAGCATCGTTGCAGACCATGACGAGGAAGGTTACCTTACCGACATTCAGGTATGGAATAAGGAACTCGCCGAACTGATTGCCAAAGCCGAGAACATCAACATGACCCCGGAGCATTGGGAAGTCGTGGATTTCCTTCGCGATTACTATGACGAATATCAGATTGCCCCTGCCATCCGCATCCTCGTGAAAGAGATGAAGAAGAAGTTCGGCGCGGAAAAGGGCGACCAGAAGCATCTTTATGAGCTATTTCCGTACGGACCGGCAAAGCAAGCCTGCAAAATCGCTGGCCTGCCCAAGCCGACAGGCTGCGTCTAAGTCCAAGCCTGGTTACAAAACAGGAAACGTCAATCGCCGGGCGTCACAAGACTCGGGATATAGGGATGGTTTGCCGTGCAAACGACAATTTACGCGGTTGTGTTTTATGTGGCGTCGGCCGTGCTGTTCGGCGGCCTGGCGTTGCGCGTGTTGCAGTACGCCAGGACACCCGTTCCTTTGAAAATCCCGACGACGCCCGCGCCGCTGACGCGCGCGGGGGCTTTCTTGCGCGTGCTTCGCGAAGTGACGGTCTTCGAGAGCCTCTATAAAGCGAACAAGTGGATTTGGCTGTTCGGCTGGGTGTTCCACGCCGCCCTGGTTCTCGTCTTATTCAGGCATCTGCGCTACTTCATGGAGCCCGTCTGGGAGCCCGTCGCGCTGGCGCAACCTTTCGGCATCTATGCGGGTTTTGCCATGGTCGGCGCGCTGTTCGCCCTCTGGGTGCGGCGCGTCGCCATCGCCCGCATGCGATACATAAGCGATGCCATGGATTACCTGCTTTTGTTCTTGCTTCTAGCCATCGGCGCCAGCGGACTCGCCATGAAATTCGTGGCACGGACCGACATCGTGGCTCTAAAAGGCTTCTTCCTCGGGCTGATTGCATTCGACTGGCAACCGCTACCCGCCGACCCGATCCTGCTGACGCATCTGGCGCTCGTTGCCACGCTGATGCTGGTCTTCCCCTTCTCGAAGCTTTTGCACGCGCCGGGCGTGTTCTTCAGCCCGGCGCGCAATCAAGCCGATAATTCGCGCGAGCGGCGTTACGCTCCGGCCCGCGCCCTGGCAAGCAAGGCATAGGGAGGCGCGTCATGGATCGCACGGAATCTTTGGAACATGCCGGGGCCGGAGAGCTTGCCGACCCGCTGGAAATCCCGGCGCTCGCATGCGGTTCGATGTCGGCGAGCAAGCCCTACCCGGCACAGCCCGCGCACCAAAAGGCGCTCGGCTTCCCCGGCGAGCTTGTCGAGAACTGGCAAGAGAAGGCAATCCTCAAGCTCGGCGATCTCGTCAAGAATAACCGCGCGCTGCGCTTCTATCTCGACGGCTGCGTGCGTTGCGGCGCCTGCACCGACAAATGCCACTATTTCCTCGGCACCGGCGATCCCAATAATATGCCGGTGGCCCGCCAAAACCTTCTGCGCAAGGTTTACCGGCGCTATTACACCTTTTTGGGCAAAACCGTTCCAGGGCTCGTGGGCGCGCAAGACCTCACCCGCGAGGTGCTCGACGAGTGGTACAGCTATTTCCATCAATGCTCGCAATGCCGGCGCTGCTCGGTTTACTGCCCCTTCGGCATCGATACCGCCGAAATCTCCATGGCCGCGCGCGAGGTCATGGATTCCATCGGCATGGGAACGAAATACTCGAACGAGATTATCGGCAAGGTCTTCAGCATCGGCAACAATCTCGGCCTGCCACCCAAGGCACTGAAGGCCACACTGGCGGGGCTTGAGGAAGAGATCGAGGAGGAGACCGGCGTGCCGGTCCGGCTGCCGCTCGATGAGGAAGGCGCCGACATCCTGCTTGTTACTCCGAGCGCCGACTTTTTCGCTTCGCCTCACATGGAAGGGCTTATTGGCTACGCCAAGGTGTTGCACGAGGCCGGTGTGTCCTGGACGTTCAGCACGCATGCTTCCGAAGCCGCCAATTTCGGCATGTTCATCGGCTCCTACGAGAACATGCAAAAAGTCGCGGAGCGCATCGCCAAGGCAACGCGCGACCTCAAGGTCAAGCGGCTCGTTTTCGGCGAATGCGGCCATGCCTGGCGCGTCGCCTACAGCTTTCTCAACACGCTGGCGGGGCCGTTCGATTTCCTCGACCCGCGCTATCCCGTGCCGCAACACATTTGCGAGTTCACCTACGATCTCATCCAGGCGGGCAAGCTGCGTCTCGATAAATCGAAAAACGATCATATCCGGCTGACCTTCCACGACAGCTGCAATGTCGCGCGCGCTTCGCGCATGGGAAATATGCCGGGCGGCCAATTCGAGATCCCGCGCGCGGTCCTTCGCGCGTCGTGCAACTATTTCTTCGATATGGAGCCGGAGACCATCCGCGAGGCGACACTTTGCTGCGGCGGCGGCGGCGGCCTTTTGACCGACGAGTTGATGGACCTGCGTACGAAAGGCGCATCGCCCCGCATGAAGGCCTTGAAGGCGGTAGCCGAGGAGCACGGCGTCACCCATATGGCCGCCATCTGCGCGATCTGCAAAGCGCAGTTCTCGAAGGTGCTGCCCAAGTTCGGCTTCGACATGGAAACCATCGTCAGCGTGCATCAGATGGTCTCGAATGCCATCGTGCTTACGGGCTCGAAGCAAGAAGAAGAATGGCATGCAAAGGCTAGCCGGACCGCACCCGCGCAAAGCGCGCAAGTCTAAGGAGGACAGGTGATGGATGATGGAATCACGGCCCCTAAGGAGCACACGTTCCGCCGGTTCAAAAAAGGCGAAAGCATGTGGAATTTCCCGGAACTGTCCGAGAAAATCTTTCAGGCGGACCACTCCTATAAATGCCCAACCTACGTACATCGCACGCCGCCGTGCCAGGGTAGTTGCCCTTCCGGGCACGATATCCGCGGCTGGCTGGCCATCGCGCGCGGCATGGACAAGCCGCCTGTCGCGGGCATGACTTGGCAGGACTATGCCTTCGATCGCATGATGGAAGCTAATCCGTTCCCCTCGGTTATGGGCCGGGTCTGCCCCGCGCCCTGCGAGGATGGCTGCAACCGCAACGAGGTCGACGAAACCGTCGGCATCAACGGGGTTGAGCAATATGTCGGCGATTGGGCCATCGAGCACAATCTTCCCGCCGCAGCCGCTGGACCCGGCACGGGCAAGAAAGTAGCGGTCGTCGGCGGCGGTCCTGCCGGCCTTTCCGCAGCCTATTTCCTCCGGCGCAACGGGCACGCTGTGACCCTATTCGAGGCGCACGATCAGCTCGGCGGAATGATGCGCTACGGTATTCCGGGCTACCGCACACCGCGCGACATGCTCGATGCCGAAATCGGGCGCATTTTGAGCCTCGGTGTCGAGACGAAGCTGAATACAAAAGTAGGCCGCGATATCAGCGTGGAACAGCTGGAAGCCGGCTTCGACGCGATCTTTTGGGCCGTCGGCGCGCAGAAGGGCCGCGGATTGCCGGTGCCAGGCTGGGGCGCGGAAAATTGCTTGACCGGCATCGAGTTCCTCGACGTGTTCAACCGGGGCTGGGTGTTCTCGACCGCAAAGCGTATCCTGGTGGTAGGCGGCGGCGATACTTCCATCGACGTTGCTTCCGTCGCCCGCCGATTGGGTCACATCACCCAGGAGGCACGGCACGATCCGGCTGAATCGCAAACCCTTGGCTACACCGCGCACGACGTCGCGGGCGCGCTCCGCCGCGAAGGCGTACAAGCGGTGCTGACCTCGCTTTTCCCGGTCGCTCAAATGACGGCGGCCGAGCGTGAGCGCGAGGACGCGGTCCGCGAAGGTATCGATATCAAGGGCGGTGTCATGCCGTTGGAAATCTTGCTCGATGCCGAAGGACGCGCGGTCTCCGTTAGAATGTGCGAATGCACCATGAAAGGGATGACGCCAGTTCCGGTGCCAGGCACCGAGTTCCATGTCGCCTGCGACATGGTTATCTCGGCCATCGGTCAGATGGCGGATCTGGCCGAGGGGCTCGAACGGCTCGACAGCGGCAGGAGTGCGATCGCCGTCGACGCCGTTTTCAAGGTCAGGGGAACCGAAAAGCACTTCGCCGGCGGCGATGCCGTGCGGCCGCACCTCCTCACCACCGCCATCGGTCACGGACGCGTTGCAGCCGAGACGATGACCCACTTCTTGGCAGGCAGCCCGCAAGACAAGCGGCCAAAAGTCGATGTACATCACTTCAATCTGCTCGAAGAGCTGCACGCCCGGAAACTCGAACCGCAACCCTACGATCATGAGCAGAAGCGCGGCACGTCCTCGGAGAAGTTCGCTATCCACAATTACGAGGATCGCTCGCCCGCGCAGATCATCCCCCATACCGCCCTATTCAAAGGCCACTTCCCCCATGTTCCGCGCAACAGGCGCCCGGAGCGCCATGTGTCTGCTTCGGAGGTTATGGGCGATTTCAATGAGCGCACCGCCGGGTTCACCGAGGAGCAGGCGAGGGCCGAGGGCGTGCGCTGCATGAGCTGCGGAATGTGCTTCGAGTGCGACGCTTGCCTCATCTATTGCCCGCAAAAGGCAATCGAGCGGGTGCCCAAAAAAGAGCGCGCAGTCGGGCGCTATGTCGTCACCGACTACGCGAAATGCATTGGCTGCCACATTTGCCAGGATGTTTGCCCCACGGGCTACATCCAAATGGGCCTTGGGGAGTAGGGCGGTATGTCTGGTTTATCTCTGTTGGGGAGGATTGGGCGAAAAATGTGCTTCCGCCCCTCATCCTGTCCCTCTCCCAACGGGAGAGGGGACGGTGTTGCACGCTCCGAACGTCCGTTCTGGCGTCCCTTCTCCCATGGGGAGAAGGACAGGGTGAGGGGCGTAACCCCCGTTCTCGCTGTCATCGCTGTCATATTCCTTGCCGCCTTCGCGGGGAGCACCGCCCGCGCGGAGAACGGCCTTGTGCCGCACCCGCCCAAGGGCCGGGGCGAGCACTGTGTTGCAGATACCGCATTCATGCGGCGGTATCATATGACGATGATGAAGCATCAGCGCGACGAGACCGTGCATGAGGGTGTGCGCGGGGGGCGATTCAGCCTAAAGGGCTGCATCGATTGCCATGCTGTGAAAGGCGCCGACGGGCTGCCCGTTAGCTACGATAACCCCAAACATTTCTGCCGGAGTTGCCACGAATATGCGGCGGTTTCGATCGACTGTTTCGAATGCCACGCTTCGCGGCCCGGTTCGAAACCGCTAGCCACGGCCGGCGAGCCCGCCGCAGCCGGTTCAACAGCCTTGGCAAACTTTCTGCAGGAGAGCCATCCATGACAAAAGGATGCTCAGAAAAAATGGGTAACTGCGGATGCAAATCCGGGGATCGCGAGGATTCGGCAAGCACAAGCCGCCGCGGCTTTCTCCTGAGCACAGCAGCACTAGCGGCAACCATGCTCGCTCCAGGCGTGACGCTTTACGCCATGGGTGGCGAAGCAGAAGCCGCCGGAACAACACCGCCGGCTTCCTCGAAAGTCCGCTGGGGCATGCTCATCGACGCCAGCAAATGCCAGGACGAATGCACCGATTGCGTCGATGCCTGCTCAGCCGCTTATGGATGGAAAAGCACCGGGCACCCGGAGACCGATCCGCAATGGATCCGCAAGTTAAGCGTCAAAGATCCGAAAAGCGGTGCGCACTTCTCGCTGCCGATGATGTGCCAGCACTGCGCCAACCCGCCTTGCGTCGATGTCTGCCCGACTGGGGCGTCGTTCAAGCGGGCGGACGGCATCGTTCTCGTGGACCGGCATATCTGCATCGGATGCCGCTATTGCATGATGGCTTGCCCCTACAAGGCGCGATCATTCGTGCATGAGCCGCTTACGGACCAATTGCCAG
Source organism: Rhodomicrobium sp. (assembly GCA_052145435.1). GTDB lineage: Bacteria > Pseudomonadota > Alphaproteobacteria > Rhizobiales > Rhodomicrobiaceae > Rhodomicrobium. Next base: position 15,886 of record JBKQOR010000029.1, read on the forward strand.
ATTCGCCGCGGGGCAAAGGTACCGTCGAGTCGTGCACATTGTGCGCCATTCGCGTCGATTACGGCGGAATTCCACACTGCGTGGAAGCGTGCAAGGCGGCGGGCCACGAGGCTATCTTGTTCGGCGACCTTAACGATCCATCGAGCGAGATCGCCAAGCGTGTCGCCACCTACCGAACGGCCCGCATCCGCGAGGATTTGGGCTGCGACACCGGGGTTTATTACACGAATATCTAGCAAAGAAGCGAAGCGGCTGCCCGGCAAGCCCGGCGCGCGGAGATCGGAATGGCGAAGGTCGAATATCGTAGGTGCACAAAGCACAGCGTCTTTTTCTCGGGCCTGCTGGGCCTGCATATTCTTGTCATCGCGGCCGGACTTGGCGCCGCGCTCTACATGGAGCACTACGGCCACATCGTAAGCGGGATGTCGAACCAGATCGTTTGGGGAACGCCGCATGTGTTCGCCGTCTTTTTGATCGTCGCCGCGTCAGGAGCGCTGAACGTCGCCTCCTTCTCGTCAGTGTTCAACCGGCTTGCTTATAAGCCCTACGCGCGCCTCTCAGGTCTCCTCGCTATAGCCCTGTTAGCGGGCGGGCTGGCGGTGCTGGTGCTCGATCTCGGGCGTCCCGATCGGCTGATCGTGGCGATGACCACCTACAATTTCAGATCGATTTTCGCCTGGAACATCTATCTTTACACTGGCTTCATGGGCATCGTTGCCGCCTATCTCTTCGTTATGATGGACCGCCAGCTATCGCGCCAGAGCCTTCCCACCAGGGTCATGGGCGGATTTGCGTTCTTCTGGCGCCTTGCGCTGACCACGGGCACAGGCTCGATCTTCGGATTTCTCATTGCGCGCGACGCTTATTCGGCGGCTGTGATGGCGCCGCTGTTTATCGCCGCCTCGTTCCTCTACGGGCTTGCCTTCATGGTGCTCGTGCTCTTGATGATGAGCGGGGAGGAAAGGCGGCCGCTTATGGACGACGATATGCTTGGGAAGTTCCGCGGCTTGTTCATCCTGTTTTCGCTCGCGGTGCTTTATCTGACGGCTTTGCATCACCTCACAAAGCTCTACGCCGCGGAATATCGCAGCGTTGAAGCCTTTCTACTCCGGGACGGCGGTATCTTTACGGCTGTTTTTTGGCTGGGGCAGATCGCAGCGGGCAATCTCCTGCCGATAGGGATTCTTCTGATTTGGGGAAGCGGGCGCTATGCCAGGCCTGCGATTGCGATAGCGGCGGTCCTTTTCCTCATTGGAGGGGTCGCGCATATGTACGTGACCATCGTTGGCGGGCAGGCCTTCCCTCTGAGACTATTTCCTGGCATGGAAGTGACAAGCTCGTTCCAAGACGGAGCTGTGGCCACGTATTGGCCCTCGATTCCGGAGATCGTGCTCGGAGTAAGCGGGATTTCGATCGCCATGCTGATTACCGGTTTCGGATTGAAGCTGCTGCCTTTCCTGCCGCGGCCGGCAGGGGGGAGCCCCTTACAAGCCACCTAGGAGTCTATAGCTCATGATGCCATCTCCTCACCCCTTCGCGCGATTCGTCCAGATCCTGGGCCGCGGCAAGTCGCTCACGCGGGCGTTGACGGTGGAAGAAGCGCAGGAAGCCATGAGCATGATTCTTGCGGGCAAGGTTCTGCCGGAGCAGCTCGGCGCGTTTTTGATGCTGCTTCGAGTGAAGGAGGAAAGCCCCGAGGAAATCGCCGGCTTCGTCCGCGCTGCACGCGAGGCGATGGCGCTTCCTTCGCCTCTGCCCAAGCCCGATCTCGATTGGTCCTCTTACGCCGGCAAGCGCAGGCAGCTTCCGTGGTTTATCCTCGCCGCCGCGCTTCTCGCGCGCAATGGCTTGCGCGTCTTCATGCACGGCACGGAGGGCCACACGGCGGGCCGTGTTTATACGCGCGAAGTCCTCGCCCGCCTTGGCATTCCGGTTGCGACGAGCTTCGGCGAAGCGGCCGCCCACCTTGGGCAGCGGAATTTCGCCTACCTGCCTCTCGAACACGTCAGCCCGGAACTCGCGCGCCTCATCAAACTGCGTCCGATTCTGGGGCTCCGCTCGCCGGTCCATACCCTATCGCGCATGCTCAATCCCTTTGCCGCGCCTGTGATGCTGCAAGGCATCTTTCATCCCGGCTATATGACGATCCACCAACGGGCGGCGCTTCTGCTCGGGCAGCCGCACATGGCCGTTTTCCGCGGCGAGGGCGGCGAGATCGAGCGGCGCCCGAACAAGCCCTGCGAGGTGCTGACCGTCCACCAAGGCGCGACAGCCGAGGAACGCTGGCCCGCTCTTCTTCCGGAACCGCGCCAGCCCGCGGACGATATGGACCTGGACCGCTTGCTGGCTCTTTGGCGCGGCGATGCCACGGACGAATATGGCGAGGCGGCGATTTGGGGCACCCTTGCCATTGCGCTCAAGGCGCTGGGCCGCGCGGATAGCCAGGAAGATGCGCAAATCCTCGCGCAGAATTTGTGGGCGGAACGCGACCGGACTAGCCTGGACGCAGCGGCATGAGCCAATGATTCAGCATCCGGCTGTACGAAGGTGAGCCGTGAAGCGATCGAGTGAAGACGTTATCCCTCGTCTTTTCCTGTCGGCGGCACACAAGTCCTCGGGAAAGACCACGGTCACTATCGGCATCGCCGCGGCGCTCGCAGCGCGCGGCCTTGCCGTACAGACGTTCAAAAAGGGGCCGGACTATATCGATCCCATGTGGCTTTCGCGTGCAAGCGGCCGCCCCTGTTTCAATCTCGACTTCAACACCCAAACGCATGGCGAAATCACGGCAAGCGTTGCTGCGCGCACAGCTGGCGCCAGTATTGCACTGATAGAAGGCAACAAGGGCCTGCACGACGGCGTCGATATAGAGGGCAGCGACTCGAGCGCAGCGCTGGCGAAGCGTTTAGCGGCCCCTGTTATTCTTGTGATCGATACGCTCGGCATGACGCGCGGCGTAGCCCCCCTCGTCTTGGGCTATCAAGCCTTCACCTCTGGGATCGATATCGCGGGCATCATCCTGAACAAGGTTGGAACCCCGCGTCAGGAGGATAAACTCCGCCGGGCCATCGAGCGGTACACGGACATACCGGTGCTTGGCGCGCTTTCGCGTACCGGCGATTTCGCAATCGACGAGCGCCATCTCGGATTGATGACCCCGATGGAAACGCCGGAGTCCCGCGGCGCGATCGAACGGCTTCGCCGGGCGGTTGAAAACGGCATCGACCTCGACCGGCTTCTCGCCGCCGCGGCCTCCGCCCCTCCCTTGCCTTACCGCGCCGCAGCTCCTCAGGCCCCGGCCCGGCAAGATGTCCGCATCGCGATCGCGCGCGACAATGCCTTCGGCTTTTATTATCCCGACGACCTCGAAGCGTTCGAGCGCCTGGGCGCCAAGCTGTGCTTCTTCGATGCGCTGTCGGATAGCCGGCTTCCCGATGCGGACGGCCTTTTCATCGGCGGCGGGTTTCCCGAAACGCAAGCGGCGCAGCTGGAGGCGAACGCCTCACTGAGGGCGGACATCGCGCAAAAAACCCGGTGCGGGCTGCCAACCTATGCCGAATGCGGCGGCATGATGTATCTCGTCCGCTCCATTCGCTGGCGGGACGCCTCATACGAGATGGCCGGGATCATCCCAGCTGACGCCGTGATGCATGCAAGGCCGCAAGGGCGAGGACTTGCGGTGCTTGAGGAAACGAGCAGTGCCCCATGGCCGGCGGTCGCGGAGACTACGGCACTGGCCAGAATTCCCGCGCACGAATTCCATTACGCGAGCCTGGAAAACCTCGATCCGTCCTTGCGCTACGCCTACAAGGTCTTGCGCGGCACAGGCATATCGGCCGGCCGGGATGGCATCGTGCTCGGTAATCTTCTCGCCAATTTCTGCCATTTGCGAGCGACCGGGGATAATCCCTGGGTGGATCGCTTCCTGCACTTTGTACGCGCGCAGCGCGCCGGCCCCCGCCAAGCCGCATAATTCGAGATTGGCGACCCCGCGAAGGAGCGTGCGCGCGGCTGTCCGGTTTAATTTCGTGGACGTTTCAACATCGTCATCGCGGACCTTGATTACCCCGATATTTCCGCTGTGGCGTATGAGTCCGGCTCAAGCACTTCCGCGGCGTCATTCCCGCATTCGAGCGTGTGAAAAAAATGCCGGACTTTCCGAAGGCGCCGGAACTCTGGGCCGCAGCGTCGTACCCGCGAAGGCGGGGACCCATGCTAATAGCTTGTTCCAGCACGATAAATGGATTCCCACCTTCGCGGGAATGACGTTCGTAGCTTATACGCTGGCTTCGCATTTCGATTTTTTCACACGCT
>JBKQOR010000030.1:0-16340 GCA_052145435.1 Rhodomicrobium sp.
TTCGCAGCCTCGCGGATGCGTTGGCTTTCCTTACCGACGAATGCGCACTTCTGATGGCGTTCGTCCATGTAACTGTGCAAAAGCGTCGAGGAATGCAACGGCTGCCCGGCGGCCCGGCGGGCGGGCCGCGACGATGCAGCGCCCCATAATTTTCGTAGCGCCGGAGCACGGTTAATATCGCGATGGTAAATGCGGGGCGGTTTGAATTTGTGCCCGCCGCAAAAATCGCGATTTTTCGCGTTTTCTCGCGAAAATATGCGGTTTAAAAAGTCCGTTAATTATATTTCCGGCCCGGAGTTAACCATGAAGCGGCGCATGCGGCTCTTTATCCGCGCCGGTGCCGCGTGATTTGTCTCGTTATAATCAATGCGTTACAGCGCTTAACGCTTTCGCAAGGCGCTTTCTTCCAGGATTGCCGCTTAAGGGACTGACATGGGATGGCGCAACAATTATGAACGGCCGCGGCAATAGTAAAAAGCACAAAGGTGCAAAAGAGCACCGGCCAAAAATCTATGCAGTCGCAACCCATCGGCGGCCGGAGGACGCGCCGGCATTTGCGCTAAAGTACCTTGGCCGTCATCATTATAACGATTTTAGAGGGAGATTGTGGTGCGGGCCGGCGCCTGCTAGCTATATCCAATCATCCTGCTATCGGACCGCATCGTGAATTCGAAACAGAAAGTTTTACCGGCGATCGCCGCGCTTCTTGCCGCCCTGGCCTGGGCGGCGCCGGCGGGCGCTACCATGATTTCAAATTCGGTTGCTGTGTTTGCGGCCCTCGACAAAGTTACGGGCCGCGTTTCCCCGCTCGAGATCAAGATGGGACAGACGGCGACCTTCGGCGCGCTCAGGGTCACGGCCAGAGCCTGCTACACAAATCCGCCGACCGAAGCGCCGCAGACTGCCGTCTTCATCGAGGTCGACGAGCTGATGCTCGACAACACGGCCAAGCGCATTTTCACGGGCTGGACGTTTGCCGAGAGCCCCGGCCTTCACGCGGTCGAGCATCCGACATTCGATGTATGGCTGACAAGCTGCAAGATGCCGGCGCCGGAAACCCCGCCCGGCAGGCGGTCATACTCGCCAAGACCTTGAAGCGCGCGCTCCAGCCGCCGGTGAAAGGCCGCGCGGCTGATCTCTTGGGCGCCGAACTGACGTAAATGATCGGTGACGAACTGGGTATCGAGCAGGCTGAAGCCTCCATGCCGAAGCCTTGCAACGAGATGGATCAACGCCACTTTGCTGGCATCGGTCTCGTAGGAAAACATGCTCTCGCCGAAAAACGCGCCGCCAAGCGCCACACCGTAAAGGCCGCCCGCGAGCCTGCCGTCGAGCCAAGCCTCGACCGTGTGGCAGTAGCCCATCTCGAAGAGTTCGGCGTAGAGTTCGCGGATGCGCTTGTTGATCCAGGTGGTGCGCCGCCCGGCCCGCGAGGACGCACAACCTTCGATAACGCCTTCATAGGCGCTGTCGGTGCGCACCTCGAACTTTTCCTGCTTGATGATGCGCGCCAGCCGCCGCGGCACGTGCACCTGCTCCAGCGAAAGAACGCCGCGCCGCTCGGGCTCGATCCAGTAAAGCGTTGGATCGTCTGCGCTTTCGGCCATGGGAAAAATGCCGCAGGCATAGGCTTTTAAAAGCACCTGGGGCGTTATTTCAATTGTTAAGCTCGAGGGCGATCCCATTCCTGCGGGCTGCCTTTTTCCGGTGCGGTTCCTTCTAGCTCTCCAATTTAATGCTTCTGGAGGAATTTTTCGAGCCAGTGAATGTCGTAAAGCCCGTCGACGATATCGGGTTGCTGGATCAGCGATGAAAAGAGCGGGATGGTCGTCTCGATCCCGTCGATCACGAATTCGCCAAGCGCGCGCCTGAGCCGCATCAGGCACTCGTTCCGGTTCTTGCCGTGGACGATGAGCTTTCCGATGAGGCTGTCGTAATATGCTGGGATCGTGTAGCCCGCATAGACGCCCGAGTCGACGCGCACACCGAGGCCACCGGGGGGGTGAAAATAGGAAATTTTACCGGGCGACGGCCGGAAGGTTGTCGGGTTCTCGGCATTGATCCGGCATTCGATGGCGTGCCCATCGAAGCGCACCTCTTCTTGCGTGAAGCTCAATCCTGCTCCCGCCGCGATCCTGATCTGCTCGATCGCAAGATCGATGCCGGTCACCATCTCGGTCACCGGATGCTCCACCTGCAGCCGGGTGTTCATCTCGATGAAGTAGAACTCGCCATCCTCATAAAGGAACTCCACCGTGCCAGCGTTGCGGTATTTCAGCTCCTGCATGGCCTTGGCTACGGTGTCGCCGATCTGCCGGCGTTGAGCCTCGTTGAGCGCGGGCGACGGCGTTTCCTCCATAAGCTTTTGATGGCGGCGCTGTAAGGAGCAATCGCGCTCGCCGAGATGGACCGCGTTGCCTTTACCATCTCCCATTACTTGCAGCTCGATGTGGCGCGGGCGGGTGAGATATTTCTCGAGGTAGAGGGCATCGTCGCCGAAGGCCGCCTTCGACTCCGCGCGCGCAGTAGAAAGTGCAATCGGCAAATCCTCTTCGGTCCGCGCAACTTTCATGCCGCGGCCTCCGCCGCCTGCCGCCGCCTTCACGAGCACAGGGAAGCCGATCTCGCGCGCTATGCGGATGGCTTCCTCGTTGCCCGTAACCGCGCCGCCGGAGCCGGGTACGATGGGAATGCCAAGCCTCTGCGCTGTTTCCTTGGCCTGGATCTTGTCACCCATCATGCGGATATGCTCGGGCGTGGGGCCGATAAAAGTTACGCCGTGCTCCTCCAGGATCTCCGCGAAGCGGGCATTTTCGGACAAAAACCCATAACCCGGATGAACCGCGTCGGCGCCTGTAATCTCGCAAGCCGCCAAGAGCCGGGGGATGTTAAGGTAGCTTTCACTCGCAGCTGGCGGCCCGATGCACACGCTTTCGTCGGCGAGCCGGACATGCATCGCATCGGCGTCAGCTGTCGAGTGAACGGCAACCGTCGCTATGCCCAGCTCTTTGCAAGCGCGCTCGATGCGAAGTGCGATCTCGCCGCGATTTGCAATCAGGATTTTATCGAACATGGGGCGGCCGCCTATTCGATAATCATGAGCGGTTCCCCGTACTCGACAGGCTGACCATTTTCAACAAGGATGCGCTTGACCGTTCCGCCCCGGGGCGCGGCGATCTGATTCATGGTCTTCATCGCTTCGACGATCAGAAGTGTCTGACCTTCGCGGACCACCGAGCCTACCTCTACAAACGCTGCCGAGCCGGGCTCTGGCGACCGGTAGGCCGTTCCGACCATGGGCGAGGTTACAACGCCGGGATGATTTTCAAGGCTGGAGGTAGCGGAACCGGCGGCAGGTGTAGCAACGCCTGCAGCGGGAGGTGAATGCGAAAGCTGCACCGTGTGTGCCGGCATCGTCAGCGTTCGCGCCACGCGCACCCGCAAATTGTTTTCCTCGATCTCGATCTCGGAAAGCCCCGTCTCATTGAGGAGATTGGCAAGGCTGCGGATGAGCTCTTCGTTCGGTGTCTTTTTTTGGGCCGGTTCAGCCATGAATACCCCGGTTGGAAGCAGCGGACTGTTTCACGATTTCGAGAATGGCGGAGAGCGCCAGCCGGTAGCCGTGCGGGCCGAATCCGCAAATCATTCCGGTCGCAGCGGGCGAGACATAAGAATGATGCCGGAATTCCTCCCGCCTAAAGATGTTGCTGAGGTGAACTTCGGCAACAGGAATCGCGAGCACCCGTAAAGCATCCAAGATCGCTATGGATGTGTGTGTGTACGCACCAGCATTTAGAATAAGCGCGCTCGCCGAAAGCCGCGCTTCTTGGATCCAGCCAACCAACTCGCCCTCGTGGTTCGTCTGGCGGAAATCGATTTCGCAAGCCGCGGCGGCGGCTTCACGGCGGAGGCCTTCCTCGATGCCGGCCAGCGTTTCCGAGCCGTATATCTCCGGCTCACGCTCGCCGATGAGATTTAGATTTGGACCATTAAGGATGAAGATTGGCTTCATAGGTAAAAACGCGATGTTGTGCCTGCCAGACTTGGACATGCCGCGCCGCCTCGCGGTCCGGCAGACTTCCCGTGAGGCATTACACTGGGAGCGCTCCGGATTAGAGAGGCTTTGTCCATCCCCCACAACACGAAAGACCACACCCAGCCCGGTTGCGGCCTTTTGTTACCAGCTTTTATGCCGCAGTGCAAAAGCGTTAGGACTTTTTTTCGTCTTTTACACCGGCAGCCTCGGCGCATGCCTTGCATCCATCCTTGCGCGAATTCGCGACCAGCTCCTTTAGCTGCTCGTATTGAGTCCAGCCTGGATTCATCTTGTCGCCGACGACAAAGGTTGGCGTTCCATCGACATACATCTGCTTGCCAACCTCGGAAATCTTTGAGATCAAGGCCTCGGTCCCGGGCGAAGCCATATCGGCCTTCACGCGGTTCATATCGAGACCAAGCTGCTCGGCTACTTTAAGCGCAGACTCCTTTGAGGCGCGACCAGTAGCGAACATCGCTTTGTGGAATTCGTAATATTTGCCCTGCTTTGCTGCCGCAATCGCAACTCTCGATGCTTCAATCGACTCAGGAGCGAGAATAGGGTACTCCAAGAACTGCACTCTCACATTGTGATCGTTCTCGATTAGCTTGACGAGGTCTGGCAATGTTTTGCGGCAATACCCGCAATTGTAGTCAAAGAACTCGACAACCGTAACGTCGCCGCTACCCACAGATAGCCCCGCTAATTCGGACTTCAAGCTAGCAAGCGTTTTATAAAAGGCCGGAAGCCGCGACCGGGAGGCATCGGCGCGCTGGGCCTCCACCTGTTTTTCGTATGCTTCAGAAATCTCCACCATGAATTCGGGATGGTTCAAAAGGTAATTCCTAACGATCTTTTCGATCGATTTTACCTGGCCTTCACTGAAGCTGTCAGTTTGAGCGGCGGCGGAAAGCATTCCGCCTCCCCGTAACGTAACAAGACTTAACGCGGCAAATGTTGCAGCCGCCAGTCCGACCTTCATCCGATTTTGCATCTTCCTCTCCGCAATTCCGATTAGCGATGGATTAGCCGAATTGAGCGCGCCTAGCCACGCACTTTTTCCATTTTGAAGTTCACAATGTCATCCGCCTTGAGCCATGCCGGAGTCCCTTGCATCAATCCGGACTTGGCACGTTCGGCAAGCATTTTCGCATTCTTGACGTCGCCTTTGTGGAAACTCGCCAATGCCGCCGACAGATCCGCTTCGGCAAATCGCTTGAGCTTTCCATAAGCTTCGGACTCCAGCCGGTAACCGAGATAGGACTGGTCTTCATCGACAAGTGCGAGCCGGAGCATTTTAAGTGCCTCCTCCGCACTTCCGCTGTCGCTCTCCAGGATCGCTTGAGCGAGCTCTATACGCATAAAACCCGATCGCTGTGCAAGGGAAACCGCCTTTCGAAAAGGCGCAACGGCGTCTTTCGCATTCCCGCTCTCCAAAAGAAATGTGCCTTTGAGCTCATAAAACCAAGGATCCTTCGGCATGGCCGCGATGAGTTCGTTCAAAGCGGGCGCTGCGGCTTGATACCCGCCGGCGTGAAACGCAACAATGGCGCGCGCATACCGGGATGGCAGGTCGTTGCCGGAATATTGGCGAAGAACCCGCTGCGGGTTGTTCAGGTAAGTGTAGGCAGCGATTTTCGCGCGCACGAGATCGTGGCGCAACTGAAGCTGTGGCGGGTCCTTCTGATTGAAGTAGGGGCTCTTCTCGGCAATGTCCTGAAGCTGAGCGATACGTTCAAGGGGCATTGGATGGGTTCGGACGTAGGGATCCGGGCGCGCCATGCCGATGGACTGGTCGGCAAAATAGCGAAACACCTTGAGCATTCCCGCCGGGGACTGATGGGAAGCGTTAAGAAATTCAACCGCGGCCCGGTCCGCCGCAGACTCCTGTTGCCGGACGTAGGAAAGGACCGAGCGCATGATCACTTGCTGCCCGCCCATCATCATCGCCGTTCCGGCTTGGGCCGTATCCGCGCTGCCAGTCGCGGCGCCGGCCGCCACAGCGCCAATGCTCAGCACTTGAAGCAGAAGGGCGGCCGTTTGCATCTTCTCCATGAGTTGCTGAAGTCTAGCGTTGTGGCTGCCCTTAATGTGCCCCGTTTCGTGAGCGATGACGCCGATCAACTGGTTGGGCGTTTCCGATTGCAGAATAGCGCCTGTGTTAATGAACATGTTTTGTCCATTGATCACGAACGCGTTGAAGGACGTATCGTCGATGAGGTGAACCTTGACATTGTGGCTCGCCACATTCGCCGCGCGAAAAATCGGCGCCGTATAATCTGCTATGAGAGCTTCGGTTTCCGCATCGCGAATGAGGGCGACTTGCTGCGCGCGTGCCGTTAGGGGGGCAGCGGTCAGCGCGAGGGCTGTGATTGCCGCAGTCAGCCTCGTATAAAGTTTGGGGCGCCGGTCCGCTCCGCTCTTTTTTGCAGCCAGATTTTTCTCTCCTGAGTCTGCTCTTGCCTGTGCCATGGCCATTCGATTTATCCATTCCGGCTTGTTGCGCCGTTGCCAGTAACGCACCTTGGAAGCGTACTACCATCGCGCTGCGGCGATGTCTTTTGAGAAAATTACCTCTGTAAATCGGGCGTAAGGATGACGATTGAGAAAGGCCTTGCCTCGAGGGTTTATTGAACGGACAGTCTCGCAGAAAGGAAGCAAGGAGATTTCATGATAGAGCGCACGCCTGCCAGCAACCCGCTTATGCCATCGGCCAGGAGCGGGATCGGCGCTTTTGTCGTTATGGATATCATGAGGCAAGCGAGCGCGCGCCAGGCAGCGGGCGAAGACATTATCCATATGGAGGTGGGACAGCCGGGAACGCCCGCGCCTCGCTTAGTGCGCGAGGCGGTGATCAGGGAGATAGGCCGCAGTCCGCTCGGCTACACCGACGCGCTTGGCCATCCTGCTTTGCGCGAGCGCATCGCACAACATTACCGCGAAGCTTACAAACTCGATGTTTCTCCGGCGCGCATCGTGGTGACGACAGGCTCGTCGGCGGGATTCGTGCTGGCATTTCTTGCGCTTCTCGATCCGGGCAACGGCATTGCGCTTCCGCAGCCCGGCTACCCTTGCTACCGCCAAATCGCGCGGGTCTCCGGTCTTCGGCCCGTCTATCTGCCCGCCCGCGCGGAGACCGGTTTCATGCCTTCCCCGGAGCATCTGCGCCTTGCGCTCAGCAATGGCAGCGCGCGCGCCGTTCTGCTCGCAAGCCCTGCAAATCCTACCGGCACGATGTTATCGGCGGCAGAGCTTGCGAGCTTGGTGAGCGCCGCGCGAGACGCTCCGGGCTGGTTCATCTCCGACGAAATCTACCACGGCCTGACCTATTCGGCTCCAGCCGTTACAGCTCTTTCCTTCTGGGACGAAGCCATCGTCATCAATAGCTTCTCGAAATACTTTTCTATGACTGGCTGGCGTGTTGGCTGGATGGTCGTGCCGGAGCGGCTCATCCGGGTTTTCGAGCGTCTCGCTCAAAATCTGTACATTGCGCCGCCGGCGGTTTCTCAAACTGGCGCGCTCGCGGCTTTCGACGCTACGGAAGAGCTCGAAGCCTATAAGGCGGTCTATGCCAAAAACCGCGACATGCTTCTTAACGAGTTGCCAGAAGCGGGCTTCGGTGAGCTCGCCCCCGCCGATGGCGCATTCTACCTCTATGCCGATATCGCGCACCTCACCGGCGACAGCGAAGACTTCGTGCGGCGGATGCTGACAGAGATAGGCGTTGCCGCGACCCCGGGGATTGACTTCGACGAAGAGGAGGGGCGGCACTTCGTGCGCTTCAGCTATGCGGGCACGTTCGAAAATATGGCCGAGGCTGCCCGCCGCATACGCGCGTGGAAGCCAGTCCGCTAGAGCGTTTCACCGGATTGATTGAACCTAAGAAAAGCAGTTGAGCCCGTTCCGGCGGTGCAACTTCACGCCAAAACAGCGCGGTAGCTGCCGGCCGCTTGTCACCCGCTGGGTGAGGCTCCATTGCCTCTAATTGTCATTCCTGCGCAGGCGGGAATCCAGTAATCCCGGCGGTCGAAGCCATTGATATAGCGCAGTGTTTACTGGGTCCCCGCCTGCGCGAGGACGACGTTGCGGCTGGCGTGCGGTTGCGGCGGTTCTTGAGCTCTAATTGCAATCCGCCATATAAACGCAACCGCAGGTTGAGGTTGTGCGCTTAGGCTCCGGCTATCCAACCTTCCCCGAGGGAGCCGGAATTGACCCTTCTACCGATCCAATGCCGCTTGCGTTCAGAGCTGTTGCGGCGAGCGGCTGTAATGGCGGCCATCATCTTCCTTGCCATCCTGGTCAGGCGCCCTTTCAACTCGAATTCCGGCGTGGACGAGGCCTTCTACCTCGTCGTCGGGCGGCAATGGCTTAATGGCACGCCCCCTTACGCCGGCACCTTCGATGTCAAACCGCCTCTCTTGTTCCTTCTCATGGCCGCGGCTGAGGCTCTCTTTGGGTTTACCTTATGGGCCGCCAAAGCCCTGGCCACGGCCGCGGTCGCGACGACCGCCTGCGGTCTTTATTTGTTCGGGCGGCGCTTCACGGGCGAGCTCGCGGGCGCCGCCGCTGCGATTCTCTATATCGTCTCGGCGCTGACCCTCGGCGGCACCTTCTCTCCGGCCGAGCTCATTATGGCGCCCTTCACCACCTTTGGGATGCTGACCGGGCTGGCGGCTGTCTTCGGCCGCAGCCGCAGCGAGCTTCCAACCTTGCTCCTTTCGGGTCTGCTGTTCGGTGCTGCGGCTTGTGTAAAGCAGACGGCCCTATTCGAGGCCGCAGCCTTGGGCGCCGCCTTGGCCTTGAGCCGCCAAGGCGGCGCGCGATTGCGGGCATTTGGCGCCTTCGCAACGGGCTTGGGCGCCGTACCCATAGGCTTCGCCATGTATTTCTTGGCAATCGGACATCTTGGCGACCTGATAAACGATGCCGGCATCTCGGCCATCCGGCGCGCGGGTGCCGGCTATTTGCCATGGGGCAAGGCTTTTGAACTCTTGTTGATAGGAACATTGGCGGTATTGCCGGCCGTTTCGATGGCCGGAATCTTATGGGCAAAGCGGCGCCCCCTGCGCTGCCACCCCGTATACCCATCAATCCGTTTTCTCGCGGTGTGGGCGGCCGGTACACTCCTCGGGGTGCTGGCCACAAAGGCAATGTTCGTGATCTACACTCTTCCTCTTCTGCAGCCGCTGTGCCTGGCAAGCGGCGCATTCATCGAGCATGTGCTTGGACGCGTCAAATCGCATGAACGCCGCCTGGTTTGGCGCATCGGGGCGCTCGGAGCGGCGGTGCTCTACTCTTGCTGGGTGGTATCCCCCTTGTTCTGGGCCGGCGGCAGCAGTGTGAAGGCCGCGGAAGCCGCCGCAGCTTTGATGCTGCGGGAGGGCAAGCGTGCCGGGGACCGCATCCTCGTGGTGGACCGGGATATTCCCGTCTACCTCACCTCGGGCGCCGAGCCGCCCCATTCGATATTTCATCCTCAGCAGCTTCTTTGCGATTTTCCAAGGCCCGGAGCCGGAGCAGCGCTGGCCGAGTCGATGGAGAGCAATCCCGCTTTTGTCATCGTCGCCGATCCACCTGCGATCCGGATATGCGAACAGCACAGCCGCCGTGCCGCAATCGATGCGAGGCTTGCCCGGGACTACCGCGCGTTGGGGCATTTCCAAAGCAGCGTGACCGGCTGGCCTGGTTCTTTCACTGTCTTCAGCATCAAAGAGCGGGCAGGCGGCAGTTCCGCCTGCCGCGAAAGCGCTTCCCTGCGGTAGGGCGCGTCCATTTGTGAATACAGCCTTTACAAGCCGCTTAAAACGCTCCCCCGCAAGCTCAACCGTATCGCAACCTGGTTATGGTAGAGGTTGCAGTCGCAGAAACCCGCTCCTCCAGGTTGCGGGAAGTTCAACTGTCCACATAGGAGTAATGCTTATGGCTCGTATTTTCGAACTGTCCAAGACTGTTCTTCGCTGGCTCAAGGTTGAGTCCAAGCGTGGAGTGAGCGCGATTGAATATGGCCTCCTCGCCGCATTGATCGCCCTCGTCATCATCGCGGGCGTTACGACTGTCGGTACAAACCTTAAGGGTGTATTCACGTCGATTTCGACGCAGGTACACAGCTAGAACCGGACGCTCGCCCGGCATCGATCGCCGGGCGGCCGTCATAGCCTCAATACCGCGCGCGTTTGAAACAAAACGTGCGCGCTCTTCTCTCAAGAAGCCGGCGCAACCGCCACGCAGCGGGTGAGAGCAAGGAATGACCATGAGCGTTCTTATCGTCCAAGCGATTCCATGGGCTGCAAGTCTTGCCGCGCTGATTGGGAGTGCCGCAAGCGATCTAAAAGCACGGATCGTTCCCAACGAATTCTGTCTCGTCATCGCCATTTGCGGAGTTGCGCTCAGCCTTAGACTTGGATCGGGCGAGTTTTGGATCAGCGTTCTTGCCGCCGTTTCGGTCTTCGCGGCGCTGGGCTTTCTGGCTCATTACCGCCTCATCGGCGGCGGCGACGTAAAGCTCATCAGCGCCGTAACGCTCCTCGTTCCGCCAGGAAGCGTGGGTCTGCTCCTGATCGAAATTGCGCTCGCGGGCGGGATATTAAGCTCGTTCTACTTTGCCGCCGGCCTTCTGCTCAGGCATCTGCCGCAGTTTCGCGCCGGCATCGCCAAGACCGGCCGCAAAAGCGGGTTTGGCAAATGGCTGAGGTGCGAAAGCGTACGCATAGCTAGGGGCTATCCCATGCCCTATGCGCTCGCCGTGCTGGGCGGGGTCGCAACTCATATCCTTAGAGAGCTTCCACAATGTTTATTCGCAATCTCCTACTCGCTGTGGGCGCGGTACTCGTGCTAGCGGGCCTTGGGCTTTCGCTTGTCTGGATTAACCAAATGCAAAGTGGACCTGCCGAGGTCAGGCAGGAGGTCCAAACCCAGGCGCCCGAAGTCCACCGCGATGCCCTGCTGGAGGCTGCTCATCCGCTTCCGGCAGGCACGCTGCTCCGGCCGGGCGACATCCGCTGGCGGGCAATCGAAGCGGGTGCAAGCCATCCCGGCGTTCTTTTGCGCAACCAAGTTTCGGATGCGGAGTACCTGGGCGCGATCGCGCGGCGGGATTTCTCCGAGGGCGAGGCGCTTGTAGCTGCCGATCTCGTCAAAACTGGCGACAGGCGTTTCCTCTCCGCCGTGCTAAAGCCCGGCAACCGCGCCGTATCCATTGCGGTCGATGCGCCTCAGAGTTCGTCGGGATTGGTCCTGCCCGGCGACCGCGTCGATGTAATCTTGACGCAGAATTTAGGCGAATCCGCCATCGACGCCTCGCATAAGACCGTTGCCGAGACAGTGCTGAGGAACGTTCGCGTGATCGCCGTCGATCAGCGGCTCAACTTGCAACCCAAGGCCGTTTCCACGGAATTGGCTCCGTTCGAATCGCGGATGCCAAAAACGGTAACGCTCGAGCTGAATGGAACGCAGGCCGAGAAGCTGTTCGTCGCGGCGCAACTCGGCGGGCTGCAACTGGCCGTGCGTCCCTTGGAAGGCTCCGATCCGGCGGTTCCGGGCGAAAGCGGGCCATCATCCACATGGGCTGCAGACGTATCGCCAGCCCTCCGCCACGCATCGCGCAAGCTGCCGCAGGCGCCTCCCTCCGGAAGCACCATTGAAGGTTCGGTCCGCAGGCCGCCGGCGCTGGCCTATTGAGGTATGCTTGGAGATTTGCAAATGATCGAGGCCGCTTCCGTTTTCCGCGTCTCCAGCTCCGCCGGCGCCGTTTCTCCAGGCGTCCGGATTTTCGTGCCGGATCCCGATTCCGAAACTGTCATCCGCGACAGCCTCGGTTCTCTCGGCATTCACGATGCACAGTTTACGTCCGGCAACGTTACGGCAGCTATTACGGCGCTCGCGAAGGAGAAATCGCCCAACCTATTGATTGTGGACATAAGCGGTATAGACGACCCGCTTACCAAAATGCGGGACCTTGCCGAGGTGTGCGGCCCAAATATCTCCGTGATCGCGATTGGCAACCGCAACGACATCTCTTTTTATCGCGAACTTAAAAGCATCGGAATCAGCGAGTATTTTCTGAAGCCGGTTGTCAGAAACCTGTTTTCACAGACTTGCAAGGCTTTGCTGGTTCCCGAAAGCCAGCGCAGCACTTCCCGCTCCGGAAAGCTCGTCTTCGTGTTGGGTGTGCGCGGCGGAAGCGGCGCGACGACGATTTCAACCAACATGGCATGGTGTCTCGCGGAAACCAACCGCCGCCACACCGTGCTTGTCGATCTCGATCTACAAAAAGGGGATGCGGCGCTTCAGCTCGACGCTGCGCCCAATCATACTCTTTTCGAGGCGCTGGATCATCCCGAGCGTGTGGACAAACTCTTCCTCGAACGGGGAGTGAAGCATGTGACGGACCGCCTCGATCTCCTCGCATCGCTTGAGCCGCTTAACGTTCCAGCCGATATTACGGAGGAGGCCTTCCTTTGGCTCTTAGACAAGCTTCTTCCGCGCTATCGCTTTACCGTCGTCGAAGTGCCGCCTGCAGCCGCAATCCGGATGACTTGGGCGCTCCGCCTCACAAGTACGTGCCTCCTGGTGAGCCCTCCAAGCCTGGCCGGCGCCCGGGATATGGTTCGATGGAGCGAAATTATTGGCCCCAACACCGCCGAACGTCACACGCTACATGTTTTGAACAGGCCTACGGCTCACGGCGGTCTGAGCCAAGACGATTTCGCGCGCGCATCCGGAAAAGCTCCCGACGCGATAATTCCCTACGATCGGGAAATCGCCGGGGCGTCAACCCTCGGAATAAAGGCGATGCAGAAATGCGCAAGCTTCCAGCGTGGTCTTTCGCAAGTCGTGCGTGACCTGACTGGGGAAGCAGTTGAGAAACCGGATACTTTGCTCGGCAGGATATTTAGCTAGATGGTGGCCTTCGGCAGAAAGATAGCGAGTGACGGCCGCGAAACCGCCGGGCCGGCGTTTCAAGCGGCGTCAGCGATCCGCGACGAAGTTCTGCTGCGTATCGAGCCGATGCTTGCTGTGCAAATGGGCAAACCCGAATTGCTGAGCTTCGTGAATTCGCTTGTTGGCGAGATCGCCAACGAGCGCAGGCTCCTGCTCAATAAGGGCGAGCAAGACGCTCTCGCCCGGAACATCGTCGACGAGATGGTCGGGCTCGGGCCAATCGAGCCCCTTCTGCAGGATAGCAGCGTTTCCGACATTCTCGTGAATGGACCGGATATGATTTACGTGGAGCGGCACGGAAAGATCGAGCCGACAAAGCTCAGGTTCCGCAATGACGGCCATGTCCAGCACGTTGCCCAAAGGATTGCTTCATCGGTCGGAAGAAGCATCGACGAGTCGAACCCCATGCTCGATGCGCGGTTGCCGGACGGCAGCCGGGTGAATGTCGTCATTCCGCCTATCAGCCTAAAAGGGACCTGCCTTTCCATCCGCAAATTTTCGCACTCAATCCTGGAATTCTCCAATTTTGTGACCGCGGGAAGCGTTTCGCCGCAGCTCGCACGGGCACTGGAAATTGCGGCGCGGTGCCGTTTGAACATCATTGTCTCGGGCGGTACCGGCTCCGGCAAGACAACTCTGCTCAATGCGCTTTCGCGCATGATCGATCCTGGCGAGCGGATCGTGACCATCGAGGATGCAGCAGAGCTCCGGCTTCAGCAAACCCATGTCATCTCTCTCGAAACGCGGCAGCCTAACATCGAGGGGCGCGGTCAAGTCGATCAGCGCGCGCTCTTGCGAAACGCGCTGCGGATGCGTCCGGACCGTATCATCATCGGCGAGGTCCGCGGTGCCGAGGCGTTCGACATGCTGCAGGCGATGAACACCGGCCACGACGGATCGATGTCCACAGTGCATGCGAATTCCGCGCGCGATGCCCTGGCCCGCATCGAGAATATGGTCCTGATGGCAAGCGGAAATATGCCGGCGCACACCGTCCGCCACCAGATTGCGAGCGCAATCGACCTCATCGTGCAGATCGAGCGGATGCGCGACGGCGTTCGCAGGGTAACCGAGGCAGTGGAGGTCGTCGGCCTGGAAGAAGAGACATTTACGCTCAATACGCTGTTCAAATTCGAGTATGGGGGCGAAAACTCCGACGGCAGTCTGAGAGGCCGCTTCGAGGCGACGCCGGTCAGTCCACGCTTTCTTCCGCGGCTCGAATATTTCGGTTTAGGAGCCGCATTTCTAGAGGCGCTGGGCGTTGGGATGAAAGCGGAGCGATAATCCATGGCATTTGCGGTCTTGACTGGCGCGATCCCAATTCTTCTGGCTTTCCTCGCAACAGGCGGTACCTTCCTCGCCGTGCGCAGGAGGCGGCTGGAGGTCGAGCGGCGCTTCAGACTCGTCTCCGAAGCGGCGGCTGGAAGACCGCCGGCAGACGGCGCCGTTCTTGTATCGCGCGCCACCCAGGCTGAGAAACTCGGCAGCCGCATTAAATACTTCCTCACGTTCGGAGACGGCTATTCCTGGGGAATGAACGCAAGCGCCCGCTTGCTTACGATAGCTGCTTCGGTCTCTGCTGCGGCTGTTTGGTTTTTGGCCGTATCCGTGATCGGCCTTCCAGCCTGGTTCGCTGTCCTAGCCAGCGCGGCAGGCACGTTTATTGGGCCGCGCATCATTCTTCGCCGCCAGCAAGAGCGTGCCAAGCGCGAGTTCATGAATCTATTTCCCGATGCCGTCGATACGGTGGCTCGCATGCTTCGCGGCGGCATGCCGATTACCTTTGCAATTCGAACCGTTGGCAATGAGGCGCCGCCCCCGGTTAACAAGGTGTTCGGCATTATCGCCGATCAGATAAGGATTGGCATCCCCGTCGCGGAGGCGCTGGATATACATAGCCAGCAAATCGCGCTGCCTGATTTCCGCTTTTTTGCGGTCGCTGCGATCATGCAGTATTCGACGGGCGGCAATCTCATAGCGACGCTTGAGGACCTTTCGCAGATTATGCGCAAACGTCAGGCGGTGCGCCTGAGAGCGAGGGCGGTTACCGCCGAGGTTCGCTTCTCTGCCTACGTGCTTGGGTCTTTGCCGTTTCTCGTGGTCTCGGCACTGCTCGTGATCGATCCCGGCTATCTGGTTCCTCTCTTTCACGATCGCCGGGGACATTGGATTCTTGCTCTGACAGGTACCGGTCTTTCTCTTGCTTTCCTGACCATGCGTCAGATGATCCGCAGCGTGAGCCGTGAGTGACGGCGGAATGCGAGGCTTAGTGCAATGACGTCGCAGCAATGGCCTGAGATCCCAGGCAGCATGCAGGGCATGCTGCCTGCAATGAGCCTGGCTGCCGTGATCGGGGGCGGCATCATGCTGTTTTTGTGGGGCATCCGCATGAGCGCCAGCTTACCGGCCCGGAGGCTCGCCCTGATGCAGGGGGAAACCGGTCTTGCCCTTCGCAACTCCGCCCGCTACTCGCCGGATTGGAACGAAGCCTCGGCCGGCTGGTATGCGAGTGGGCTCTCGAACGAGGAGCGGTGGCAAATCGTCCGCAGCCTTGCAATGCTGCATGTGCCGGTTTCTTCGTCCCTAGCGGTCTTTGCCGCGATGAGGTTCTGTCTGGCCGTAGGCGGCGGCGCCATCGCATACTTCGCCACGCCATCCGCCGCGCCCTTTTTGCCACTCATCGCTGGAGCCGCTTCGGCGATCGCCGGCTGGGTGCTACCCATCTTTGGCATCGGGTTACAGCTCAGGCAGCACCGCAAATCGGTCGGTACAGGCTTGCCCGACGCGCTTGAGCTGCTGGCCATCTGCGTCGGTGCGGGTCTATCGCTCGAAGGCGCCCTTCAGCGTGTTTCGTTCGAGCTCAAATTAACGAGCCCCGCTCTTTCCGACGAACTCGCGTTCACCTGGGCTGAAATCAGTATCTCACCGAGCCGGGATAAGGCGCTCACAAACTTGGCGGATCGCGTGGATATTCCGGCCGTGCGCTCGGTAATCGGCACGCTGTCGCAAAGCCTCAGATTCGGGACGCCGCTCGCCCGGTCTCTCCGGACGGCTGCAAACGAAATGCGAAACCAGCAAATGATCGAACTGGAAGAGAGGGCAAACCGGCTGCCGGCGCTGATGACGGTTCCGGTAATGCTTTTCATCATGCCATCTATATTTTTGATTGTAGGCGGACCGGCTGCAATAAAATTGGTGGATATGTTCCGGTAGATGGGAACCGGCGCAGCGATTGAACCTAAATCCGGCAGTTGGCGCCTGCCGCAGCGTCGCTCCCGCGCAGGCGGGAGCCCATATAAGAGCTTGTTCCAACGCCAGAAATGGATTCCCGCCTTCGCGGGAATGACGCTGCGGAATGGCTCAC
>JBKQOR010000031.1:0-3345 GCA_052145435.1 Rhodomicrobium sp.
TAACCGGTTTGAATCTGAATTCATTGGGCTGCTTCCAATCAGCTTGAGGGCGGATTGCGGCCGGCTCCCTTGTTTCGCTTTTGCTAACTGATGGAAAAAGGTGGCTGCGATCCTCGCTGCGCTTTGCACAGCTACTGATTCGGCCGCAGCGGGTGGAACTTGGACGAAATTGGGTTTCGAATTTCAAGAGCTCGAAGGTCTGTTCCTGGCCCGATCCGCCAATTCGCCGCCACTCCCATGTTCGCCTGCATACGGATCCGCAAGCGGACGCCCCGAGGGCCTTCGTTCTTCGGCCGGCGCCGGACAGCTGAAACAATGCCCGGGGGTCAAGCGCCAGCTTCGCCAGCGGCGCCTTCGAGAAATGCGGCGATGGCGGGGTCTTTCTTAAGCTGCGCCAGCTCGTCCGCGGTTGGTAGCCGCGGCTTGTCGCGCGCGGCGTTCACCATGCAGAGAAAGCCGAAGGGCTCGGGCCCTGTGGCGCGGAACTGGTGCCAGGTCATGGGCGGGATGGTGACGAGATCGGGCGCCGCCACCTCGCGCACCTCGCCGCCAACGAGGCAGGTGCCGCGCCCGCGGAAGATCATGACGGCGTGGACGTGCCCGTGCCGCTCAAGCGTCGAATACCCGCCGGGCGCCATCTCGAAATAGCGCAGCTCGCAGCCGAGCTCCGGCCGCTGGAACAGCACCTGGCGCGTGATCGCCTTAAACGGCGCGCCTCCCTCCTCCTTATAGGCGAGCAGCTCGACGCCTTCCCAGCGGAAGCCGCCTTGCGCCTGCCTGATGGGGGGACCCTCAGCCATCGCCGGCTCCATCGAAATGGCGGGCAACGCGCGACACGAAAGCCACGGCTTCCGCCGTCAGCCTGTCCTTCGCGGAAAGCAGGCTGCCGCCGATCAGCAGCATGGTATCCGGCCCGTAGAAGTCCAGCAGCTCCGGCGCGCGCTCCAGGGGCATGCCGCCGGCCGGCACCGGCATGCAGCGCTTCAGCGATCCCCACGGCTTTCGCGCCTCCTCCGCGATGGCGCGGCAGGTTTCCTCGGAATAGCTGAAGCGCCCGCCATGATTGGGGAAAATGGCCGCATCCGCGCCGAACAGGCGGAACAGCTTTCCGAGCAGCAGCGGCGGCGCGATGCGCGAAGCGCCCGCCATCGCCGGATGCGCAAAGAACGCCATGCCCGGAAAGTCGCGCACGAGACGGTTGAAGTTGGAGAGCCCGAGGATAATCGGCGCGGCCAGCACGGCCTCGATACCTTCCTCCATCGCCAGCCCGATCTGCGCGGCCGCCATGTTCAAATCGCCGGAAATGTTGGGCACATAGCAGGTCAAAAGGCCTGTATCGTCGCTCGCGTGGCACACCGCCCCGGCGCAGGCGCGAACCCGGTCGGCAAACCGGCTGTAGGTCTGATCGGCAAGCCCATGATCGTCCTTGATGAAATCGATGCCGCCCGCGGCCACCCGCTCGGCCAGCGCCGCCAGCTCCGCAGGCGCCATGCCCTGCGGCTTCAGCGCGGTGCAGGTGAGCGCGCGGGGGCCGGCCCCGCACATCTTGCGCAAGCCGGATATGCCGTAATTGGGGCCGCCAAAATGCCTGGCCATCGCGTCGGGGATTTCCGCATCGAGCAGCGTCACATCCGCCTGCAGGCTCGAATTGCCGAACAGCATGTTGACGAGCTGGCCCGCATCGAGCCCCATGCTCTCTACTGAGAGCCCGATGCGCACCTCGAACAGCCCCGGCCCTGCCTCGGCGATATCCTGCACCTCGCCAGCAATATCACGCAGCACCGCCTCGCTCGAAATCGCGGCCAGCGGCATCTCCACGCTCTGCTCAAGCGCTATCGCCTGCGCGCGCGCGCCGATGGACGCCGCGTCGCTTCGCACCCGGTAAACCACGGTCATGCGCTGCATGGCATTATCCTCGCGTTTCTTCCCCTGTCATGCCGGAGCCCGTTCGCTGCATTGTCCGGGCACTTTCTTAGTTGAGCCGGGATTGCGGCTAAGCGCAAGCCCTTCCCGCCACGATATTTTCCCGCTCCGCTCTTGTTTTCCGCCGCAATTTTAAGTTAATTGCATAGCATAGCCGGAGAGATTCATGAAGACGCCCTTTGAACACGATATTTTCATCAGCTATAGCCAGAAGGATCGCGCGGCCGCCGAACGGCTTCAAGCGGCCTTCGAGGCGCACAAGCTCAAAGTATGGCGCGACGAGCGCCTGCTCGACAACGCCGAAGCCGGCTTCATCGGCAAGATCAATGAAGCGTTGGAGCGTTCGGCCAAGGCCGTTGTGCTTTGGTCGCGCAACTCGGTGAATTCGGAGTGGGTGCACGCCGAAGCCGAAAAGGCGCGCGATGCGCAAAAAATCGTGCCGCTTGCGCTGGAACCGATCGGCGCGCTCCGGCACTTCATCCCTGCGCCGTTCAACATTCTGCCGACCATCGACGTTTCGGCCGCAACGCCCGACCTCGCGCCGGTGCTGCGCGCGCTGGGTGCGGAGCAGATCGAGGGCCAGCCCAAAGGCGTGCTCACGCTGGTGACGACGGATGTGGACATCTCCAAACTCCCCGACACCTTCGCGCAAAGGCTGTATGGCCGCGACCGCGAAATGGCGGACCTCATCGCCGCGTGGGACGGCGCCCTCACCCGCATCTTCGCCTTCGACGCCATGGGCGGCGCGGGCAAAACCGCGCTCGTCTATCACTTCGTGCAGGCGCTGAAGGCGTCCGGCTGGCGCGGCGCGCGCTCGGTCTTCGCCTGGAGCTTCTACAGCCAAGGCTCGAACGAGGACCGGCAGACCAGCGCCGACGATTTCTTCAAGGCGGCGTACCAGCATTTCGGCGGCGAAGGCGCGGTGCCGCCGCGCGACCCGCATCAAAAGGGCGTGGATCTGGCGCATCTCGTGCAGGCAAGCCGCGCGCTCCTCATCCTCGACGGGCTGGAGCCGCTGCAATACGCGGCGGGCTCGCGAGGTGGCGCCGAGTCCTCCACCCAAGTCGGCGGCATCAAGGATCCCGGCGTGAAGGCGCTTCTGAAGCTGCTCGCGGACGACAATCCCGGCCTTTGCATCGTCACCACGCGCATCAAGCTTGCGGAACTGGAGGGCGCGGAAGGCGTCACCTTCGAAGAGCTGGACGAAATCCCGTTGATGGACGCCATCGACTTGCTGCGCGATTTGGGCGTCGAACCGAACTTCCCGCCGGATGTGCCACTGTCCAAGGGAATCTCCCCTCACCCTGTCCCTCTCCCCATGGGAGAGGGGACGCCGGCACAACGGTCGCAGCTATCGTCCCCTCTCCCAGCGGGAGAGGGACAGGGTGAGGGGTGGAACGTTAAGGCCGCAAATAACCGCGG
>JBKQOR010000032.1:0-41467 GCA_052145435.1 Rhodomicrobium sp.
CCCCGGCGATTGCCGTTGCGATTGCGCTTTGCCTCGCGGGCCTTGCGGTTCTTCTGCAATTCAACTCCTTTGCCGTTGCCTTGGGATTTGGCTCGGTTGGCATCGTTCTGATCTATCCTTTGATGAAGCGGGTTACGTTCTGGCCTCAGGCGGTGCTTGGGCTCGCATTTTCCTGGGGCGCGCTCATGGGCTGGGCAGCCTATTTTGGAGAGCTTGGCCTTGCTCCCATCGTCCTTTACGCCGCGGCTGTCGCTTGGACTATCGGTTACGATACAATATACGCTCACCAAGATAAGGACGACGACGCCCTTATGGGCTTGAAGTCGACAGCGCTCAAGTTTGGCGGCAGCACGGCATCCTGGCTCAGTCTGTTTTACGGCATCACTATTGGAGGCCTCGCATTCTCGGGATGGTTCGTTGGCGCGGGCATCTTATTCTATTGCGGATTGATCGCGGCGTCCGCGCACCTTATTTGGCAGGTGGCAACGCTCGATATCGACGATCCGCAAAACTGTCTTGAGCGTTTCCGCAGCAACCACAGTTTCGGCGCCATCGTGTTCCTCGCCATCGCGCTCGATGCCATACTTTTCGCTTTGTAGTAGTCCGGAGCGCTACCGGTGAGGGGATGAGGGATCTCGCCCAAGATTTCGATCTTTTGCGCGAAACCGCGCACGAAGCCGCCAAACTCGCGCTGAGCTTTTGGGGGCGCCCGGTTCGTCACGAGCGCAAACCCGATGGCACTTCAGTTTCGGAAGCCGACAAAGCAGTCGATCGGATTCTCGCCGCGCGGCTGACCTCAGCGAGGCCGGACTATGGCTGGCTCTCCGAGGAAAGCCCGGAGCACACCTCCCGCCTTGCCGCCCGCCGCGTTTGGGTACTCGACCCCATCGACGGCACACGCGATTTTCTCCATGGCGGAAGCGACTGGACCGTTGCCCTGAGCCTTGTCGAGGACGGCGCGCCGGTGCTCGCAGCCGTCATTAATCCGGTGCGCGGCGAAGTCTTCGAAGCGCGGGCCGGAGCGGGCGCGCATCTCAACGCCCAGCGCATTTTTGCGAGCCGGCAAACCGCGCTGACCGGTGCGAGAGTAGCAGTCTCTGCCGCCGCTCTGACGAAGAAGCCGTGGAGGGCGCCTTGGCCGGGGGCCATTCCGGTGGGCGCCAACTCGACGCTCTACCGGATGGCTCTCGTCGCCTCCGGCCGGGCGGACGCTTCTTTCGCATTGAACCCGAAATGGGAGTGGGATATCGCTGCGGGGGCGCTCCTCGTTTCCGAGGCCGGCGGCATAGTCACCAACTATTCGGGGGCGCCTTTGACGTTCAACTCGGTAGAGGCAAAAGTTCAGGGATTTGTTGCGGCAGCACCGCAATTGCATCGGATTTTGATCGAGCGTTTGAATGGCAACAAGAACGGCGCGGCAGTCACGGAACGCACAAGGACTAAACATGAGTGAGATCCACAACCGCCAGCTCTTGCATTTAGTTTTCGGCGGCGAGCTGAAGTCGGTGAGCAGCACCGAATTCCGCGACCCATCGGCTCTGCACATTATCGGCATCTATCCAAACTACAAGTCCGCTTACGACGCGTGGAAGGCGGCATCGCAGCGCACCGTCGACAATGCCCTCATGCGCTATTTCATCGTGCACATGCATCGCCTGCTCGATCCCTCAAGCGATGCGGCGCAGGATGCGGTTGCTTCGAGGATTCCCGGCGCACAATGACCGAAACGGCTACGAAAAAGAGCGCCAAAGGCGTCGGCCGGAGGCTGCAGCAATCGGAGTTTTTCTTGAACGCGGTCAGCGGATTGGCCGCGCGCCACATTCGCTCCGTGCATGCCACGTCCGAAGTGATCCGCGATCCGGCGGACACCGATGCTAAGTTGCTGGAATATCATCCCTCTATCGTGGCCATGTGGCACGGCCAGTTTCTTCTGGTTCCGCTCATCAAGCCGAAGACGATGCCCGTGAGCGATATGGTGGCCAAGCACACCGATGGCGAAATGATTGCCCGCACGCTCCTCCGTTTCGATATGGGCCTCATCCGGGGCGCGGGCGCGGGCGAGAAGGGAAAGGACCGCGGCGGCGCGGGCGCCCTCAGGGCAGCCCTCAAAGCCTTGCGTGGGAACACCACGGTCGCGCTGACAACCGATATTCCGCCTGGACCCGCGCGCGTCGCGGGCATGGGGATTGTCACGCTCGCACGGATGTCGGGCCGGCCGATCCTTCCAGTCGCTGTCGCGACCGGGCGCTTTGTCGCGCTGCCAACCTGGAGCCGGCTTACGGTCAACCTGCCATTCACGAAGCTCGCGATGGTGGTGGGCGATCCGATCTATGTGCCGCGCGATGCCAGCGAAGAGGAGATGGAAGCCTTCCGCCAGCAAGTGGAAGCGGGGATGAACGCGACAACCGATCGTGCCTATCGGCTTGCCGGCAGCGACTCCCGCAAAACCGCTCCGAAGCCGCCGCGCGCGCCCCGCCGCTCAGGCGTTTTGCTCTCTCTTTACCGTGGCGCGACAGCTACGGCGCGCCCGGCGGCCATGACGATTTTACGCAGGCGCGCGGCCCGGGGCAAGGAGGTGCCGGAGCGCATTCCCGAGCGCCTCGGAATCGCGGCGGTGCCGCGCCCGGAAGGCCCGCTTTTTTGGTTTCACGCCGCGAGCGTTGGCGAGACCAACGCCGTCCTGCCGCTCATACACGAGCTCAAACAACTTTACCCGGCGCTCAATATCCTGCTGACGACCGTCACCGTAACTTCGGCGAAGATCGCTGCCGAGCGCCTTCCGGCGGGTGCGATTCATCAATTTGTGCCGCTCGACAGCGCGAGCTTCTGCCGGCGCTTCATCCATCATTGGCGCCCCGATCTCGGGCTGTTTACAGAGTCCGAGATTTGGCCGAACCTGATCGTCGAGGCAAGCGACCGCAAGGTTCCTTTGGTGCTTGTGAACGCGAGGATGTCGCATAAATCCAGCAAGCGCTGGTCGCTGATGCCGAGCCTCTCCAAGCCGGTATTTTCGCGTTTCGATCTCGTTCTTACGCAAAACTTCCGCATCGCCAAACGGCTGACCGGTCTTGGCGCACGCAAAGCCGTCATCACAGGCAACCTCAAATACGACGCACCCCCGCCGCCCGTCG
The DNA here is from genome assembly GCA_052145435.1 of Rhodomicrobium sp. Classification (GTDB taxonomy): domain Bacteria; phylum Pseudomonadota; class Alphaproteobacteria; order Rhizobiales; family Rhodomicrobiaceae; genus Rhodomicrobium. Next base: position 3,132 of record JBKQOR010000032.1, read on the forward strand.
ATCCGGCGGCGGCCGAGGTGCTGCGACGCAGTTTCGATGGCCGTCCGGTGTTTCTCGCCGCGAGCACGCATCCCGGCGAGGACGAGGCCATAGCGCGCGTTGCGGAAATTCTGCAAAGCACCATTCCCACGCTGCTGGCAGTCATCGTGCCCCGCCATCCGGAGCGCGGGGAGGCTATCGCTACGCTTCTCGGAGAGCGGCAATTGACCGTTGCCCAGCGTTCGGCGGGCGAGCCGGTTACTGGCAAAACGCAGATCTATCTCGCCGACACGATTGGCGAGCTGGGGCTGTTTTACAAGCTGGCGCCGCTTTCCTTCATCGGCGGGTCGCTTGTCGCTCATGGCGGCCAAAATCCGATCGAAGCGATAAAACTTGGCTCGGGGATCTTGAGTGGACCGCATACATTCAATTTCGCGGAGACCTACTCGGTCTTGCAACGCTTCGAGGGTTTCAAGCTCGTCGCAGGCCCGGAAGATTTAGCGGCCGAGCTTAAGAGGCTGTTCGAAAACCCGGCGGAGGCCGAGGAGATGAAACACCGGGCGGTGGCCGCGATCGGTACCCTGGGCGGCGCGCTCGAAAAGACGCTGGAGGCGCTCAAGCCCTATCTGCCCGCCGCCCCTCAGTTGGCCGCCACGCCGGCGGAGCGCACGGCCGGGCATGCGGCTTGAACCGCCATCCTGGTGGTACCAAGGCCCAATTCCGCATGCAGCATGGGGGCTTTGGCCCATTTCGGCAATCTACGGCGCAGCCGTGCAGAGGCGGTTCCGGACGGCTTCCGCTTACCGAAGCAAGCTTCCCGTCCTCTGCATCGGCAATTTCACCCTGGGCGGCGCAGGCAAAACGCCCGTCGCGCTGAAGCTTGCTTCCCTGCTTCGCGAGCGCGGCTACACGCCTGCGTTTCTCACGCGCGGCTACGGAGGCCGGGAGCGCGGCCCGCATATTGTCGACCTCGCATTCGACGATGCCGGCCGCGTGGGAGATGAACCCCTCCTTCTCGCAGCAGCGGCGCCAGCAGCCCTAAGCAGGGACAGGCCCGCCGGAGCCCGTCTCCTCGAATCTCTGGCCGCTGGCGTGATTGTCATGGATGACGGTTTTCAAAATCCAACGATTGGGAAGGACTTCAGCCTCATCGTCATCGACGGCGGAGCCGGGATCGGTTCTGGCCAAGTTTTTCCGCTCGGCCCGCTTCGCGCTCCCCTCCCGTTCCAAGCCGCCATGGCTGGCGCCGTCCTGATTTTAGGACGACAAGGCAGTAATGCGCCGCTCAAGCAAAAACTGCTAAGCGCCGCTGGACGCGCCTTGGATATTTTCGAAGCGGATATCCTGCCGGAAATCGCTGAAGATTTGCGCGGCCGGCCCTATTTGGCCTTCTGCGGGATCGGCAGGCCCGCCAAATTCTTCGATACGCTCCGGCAAGCCGGCATCGAAGCGGTTCAGACCCGCAGCTTTCCCGATCATCATCCCTTTACGCCGCAGGATGCACAATCTCTCATCGCAGAAGCCAAGGCGCTTCGAGCGGGGCTTCTCACGACTGAAAAGGACCTCGTGAGGCTGAAGGGCAAGGCTGGGCCGTTGGCGGAGCTTTACCGCTCCGCGCGCGCGCTACCCATCACAATTCAATTTTCAGGGGATCAGGAGGCCTCGCTCATGGCGGCCATCCTCTCGCGCATCAAGCAGCCGTAACGCGAAGAGACAGCGCACGCCTGGACCGGTGCAGGGTTCTAGAACAACGTGCGCTTAGCCGGACGCACCGTCATGTCCGGCGAGGCCGCTGTCACCCGCTGGGTGAGGCCCAATCGCCTCTGACTGTCATTCCCGCGAAGGCGGGAATCCAGTAATCCCGGCGGTCGAAGCCATTGATATAGCGCTGTGTTTACTGGGTCCCCGCCTGCGCGGGGACGACGCTGCGGCTGGCGTCAACTGCCGGATTTAGGATTAATCGAACAGCGTCGAAACCGATTTCTCGGACGACGTGCGAAGGATCGCCTCGCCGATCAAACCCGCGAGCGAGAGCACCTCGATATTGGCAGCCACGCGAACGGCCTCCGTCGGTACGATGGTATCGGTGATGAAGAGCTTCTCGATTTTCGACGCCATGATCCGGGCAACCGCGCCGCCCGACAAAACGCCGTGCGTGATATAGGCCACCACCGACGCTGCGCCCCTATCGGCAAGCGCTTCCGCTGCGTTGCAAAGCGTGCCGCCGGAATCGATGATGTCGTCGATCATAATGCAGGCGCGGCCCGCCACATTGCCGATCACATTCATAACCTCGGATTCGCCCGGCTGCTCTCTGCGCTTGTCGATGATGGCGAGCGGCACGTCGATGCGGCTTGCGAGGCCGCGGGCTCGGACCACGCCGCCGACGTCTGGAGAAACCACCGTTATATTCCCGTTCTGGAAGCGCTTGCGGATATCGCGCACCATGACGGGAGCCGCATAAAGATTGTCGGTCGGAATATCGAAGAAGCCCTGGATCTGCCCGGCATGGAGATCGACGGTGAGCACCCGGTCGGCGCCGGATTGGGTGATCATATTGGCGACGAGCTTTGCCGAAATGGGCGTGCGGGCCAGCGTTTTGCGGTCCTGACGCGCATAGCCGAAATAGGGGATGACCGCGGTGATGCGCCGCGCCGAGGCGCGCTTCAGCGCATCGATCAGGATCAAGAGTTCCATTAGATTGTCGTTGGCCGGATAGGACGTCGACTGGATGACGAAAATATCCTCGCCCCGGACGTTTTCCTGCACCTCGACAAAGATTTCCATATCCGCAAAGCGCCTGACGAGACATTGCGTGAGAGGCGTTTTGAGATAAGCGGCGATGGCGTGGGCCAATGGCCGATTGCTATTGCCGGCGACAAGCTTCATGTCGGGGGGCAGTCCATTTCGCTACGGGCCTGACAAAACGAATACGAGCGCGCTTCTAACAGCGCGCTCGTATTCTGTAAACCGCCGATTGTACGATCGCGGCACTTCGCCCCCGTGCCGGCAGGACGTATCAACCGGCAGATCCGTTCGTGCCCTGTTGGGCTTGGCCCTGCGCAGGCTTCTGGAGCAGCTTCGTGACCTCCGATGCGGCCGCGCCTGCAGCTTGATTGGCAATATCGCCCCAGGCACCGTCCAGGCTTCCGGCTGCAACCTTGTTCTTCTGGACAACCGTCTTTTCCAGCTGCTTGCCGGTAGGATCGACCACAACCCAGCGGATCGTAATCGGTTGCTGCCCGTTCGCCGCGGCTTCAACCTCAACCTGCCCTAGAATTTTATAGGCTCCACCCCGTGCGTTAGACACGGTCTTGATGCCTTGCTGGTTGAGAGCGCGCTTCATCGCTTCGGAAAGCGTCTTCTTTCCGTCGCCAGGCGCACCCGTCACTTCGGGAACGATGGCGACTACCGGGCCCGACGCAACCGCGACCTTCTGCTTCGCCGGATCGGCTGCGGATGCATCGAACGATGCCGCGAGAGAAGCCTCTTGTGGCGCAGCGGGTTTTGCAGCAGCGGACTTAGACGCAGTATTCGCCGCCACTTTCACTGGAGCGGGGGCGGCGCTCGCCACGGCAGCAGGGGGCGGGGGCGCGTTCGGGTTGTCGACCCAAGCGGCGATGTCGACAGCCGATTTAGCCGCGACCTTTTGCACGCTGTCCTCGGTGACGTGAGACCAAGCTTCGCCGCCGCGCTTGGGAGAAACGAGTTCCTCGCCCGTGATGCTGCGAACCTGGTTACCGGCCTTGTCGGTAATGTTGATGGTGTAGGCAACCTTCGTTCCCTGTTTGGGTTGAGGAAGCGCTGCGTACGAGGGCTTGATGATGTATTGAGCATCCTTGGCGTCGACGATGCGAACGCCTTTGTCCTGCATCGATTTTGCGAGCTCACCATCAACTTTGCTTGCGAATTTCTGCGGAACGCCCTCAGATGGCGAAAGGGCGACTGCAGGTTTGGCCTTTAGGCTTGCGCCGGCGGTATCGCTGTTTTGAAAGAGGCTACTCCCACAGCCGGCGAGGCCGGCTATCAGAAGTGCTCCAGTCAAGAGCGACGCGGCACGGCGAGCTGCGCTATGCGCGGCCGGTTGGTTCTCGCGCGTCACTTTTCCACTCCTTGCTTTTTTGGCTCTAGCACGGCGGTACTTGACTATACCGGCACTCATTCCCCCGCCGAATCTCGTTAACGATCAAAATCTAGCGGCCGGGTTCAATCGCGTCTAGCGATCACAGCTTTCCACAGGGCCTTTCAGCGAAAATACCGCTAAAATCAGGGCCGTCCTGTCCAGTTATCCACATCAACTGAGGAGAATGGCGGAAATTTGACGCCCATAATCGGGCTCAGCTCTATGAACCGAGCGCCGGTAACTGAACAAAATCGATTCGTTTTCATAGGTGCAGGCGCCGATATCTTGAATGTTGCCAACACCGCGGCGCAATAGCCGGCCTTTAACATAGGCCGGCAAGTTGAAATGCGGCCTGCCGCCATGCGGGTGCGAAAAATACTGTCCGTTGGAACCGCCGGCGGAGAGAAAGGCGGCTTCGAACTCGGGGCTGACCTCATAGGCAGCCTGCGAGATTGCCGGCCCGATGGCTGCCGCGATGCGCGCGGCGGCGGCACCAAGGCTCTCCATGGCTTCGATTGCGCTTTCGATAACGCCCGCCTTCGCCCCCTTCCAGCCTGCGTGAACGGCCGCGATGACGCCCGCCTGCGTGTCGGCCAGAAGAATTGGCGCACAATCGGCGGTCAGCACACCGATCGCCAAGCCGCGGACGTTGGTTGCCACCGCGTCGGCTTCGGGGGCATCGCCCGGTGTCCAAGCGGATCTCGCGATCACGGTCTTGGCCGAGTGCACCTGCCGCGGCCCGATCAGATTTCCGGAGCCAGCACCGAGCGTTGCTGCGACCCGCGCTCTATTCTCCTCGATGCGGTCTTTTTCGTCGTTCGATCCCCGGCCGCAGTTCAGCGACGCGTAAAGGCCTTCCGATACGCCGCCGGTACGTAGAAAAAAGCCATGGGCGGCACCGGCCGCTTCGAGATTGCTGCCCGTCAAAACCGGCAGGTCACCCGCGGTGTCCCCGATCGCCCCTAGCTGAGGTTGTTGCGTCATGGCTCGCTCCTGCCGATTAAAATGGCGGCAGCGGTCCAAGACCGCCACCGGTCAGAACGGCGGCCTTAAAGAGCGCGCCCATTTGCGTAGGGTCAATGAGCCTGGAAACGCGGCTCATTATCTCCGCGGCTTGCTCAGCGGTAGCCCGGCTGAGAAGCTGGAGGCATCTGGCCTCAAGCCCGAGCCGCAAAAGCCATTCGCCCATTGGCATGGGGCCGTAAACGTCAAGGTTCAGCGCCTTGGCCGTTTGCGCGAGACCGGCAAAATCGACGTGCGCGGTGAGATCGGCCTCGCCTGGAGCTTCGAAAATGCCGGCGAAGCGATGCTGTTTGACGGCCTGCACGGTGTCGCCGAATGAGGGCTTTGTGTATCCGTAATCGATAATGAGGGCTGCGAAGCGGGCAGTGGCGGCGCGCGCCGCCATCTCGCGAAGCGTATCGGCCGTGCCCGGCCGGACTTCCAAAATCGAGCCATCCTCGGCGGCGGGAGAGTCCCCCCTCACTCTGCCTCTCTCCCCGAGGGCAGAGAGGACGCTTGCACTACCCTCGAAGAGAGGGCCGTAGCCTCCCCCTCTCCCCTCGGGGATAGGGCCTGGGTGAGGGGGCACTTCAGCGCCCTTGGAATCCAGCCCGAACCTAAAGCTCCCCTCCTCGAACGTGACCATACGCTCGCGCCAAACCTGCGCCGGCTCGTCGAACACATACTGCCGCACGGGCAGGCAATCGATGAATTCATTCGCGATGACGATGGCTGGGCCTGCGGGCACCTCGCCAAGCCGGCCGTGCCAGAAAATGGGGCAGCCTGCTCCCGCGAGCATGGCCTCCTGAGCACCTCGCAGCGGCCCGGACGTTTCGATGAGATGGACTGTTACACTTTTTAGGAAGCTTGGGAGCACGCGAAGGGCGCGAAGCGCATCCGCCATAAGCGTTCCGCGGCCTGGGCCAAGCTCGATCAGGGAAAGCCCGGCCGGCTGCCCCATGAGGCGCCAGGTCTCGCCAGCCCATAAGCCGATGAGCTCGCCGAAAACCTGCGATATTTCCGGCGCAGTTATGAAATCGCCGCTCGGCCCGAGCGGATCTCTCTTCTTATAATAGCCGTGCCCGGCGTCGTAGAGGCATGCTTCCATGTAATCGTGGAACGGAATCGGCCCCCCAGCCGCGATTCTCGCGGCCAGCTTCTGGGCAAGGGGCGTGGATAGGGCTTCTTTCGCGGTCACGGGCGGCATCATCCGCCAAGATGGTTTTTCGAATAGCGGTATGCCAGGGTCCGCGCAAGCGACGCGGCGCTAGGGAATAGGTTGGCGCGCGTGACGCCAATATCGTGCAGCTCCTTCATGATGGTTTTCTTGGCGCCGCCCTCGATTTGAACCGAGGTCAGGAAAACGCTGGCCCGCTTCATGAAGAAGCTGAGCTTGTCCAGCGGCGCCGCCTCCTTGCCGTGCACCGTCCAGTAGATGTTCTGGACGTTGTAATTGCGGACGCTGCGCGTTGGCCTGAACGCCATTGGCTGGGCCGCTTCCGGTGCCGTGGGCGCGTCCGGCGCGTCGAGCTTGACCGCATATTTCTTGAAGTAGTCGCTTTCCACCGGCGGGACGTAGGAAAGGCTCCCCGTGTTCTCGTTCATGAGCCACGGATTGAGAATCCAGACGTTGCCTGCATCCGGGCTCATGCTTTCGACGGCGAGAAAAAGCGCGGCAAGCGGGTTTCCGGACCATTCCAGGATGCGTGACGGCACGCCCGCTAAATGGGCGCTGACAAGAAGCTGCCAATCCGCAAGCCCGCTCGTTGGCGCGAATTCGGCGCTCATCAGCCGCCAGTCGCGCAAGATCTCCCGCTCAAGCTCCGGCTTGATCCCGGACTTATAGAACGCCGGCACAAGGTCGCACTTAAGGCCGGGTTGGCCGAGATACCAAGGTGTGGCGGGCGTGGAATGGAGCCCCAACTTGTTTTTCGGGTCCGAGATCGCAGCGAGAAACTCGCCAATCGAGCCGATGGCCATGGGCGGGCTAGGCCTGAACCGGCGATGTGCCAGGCGCTGGCGCAGCCTTTGCCGGCGCCTTTCTGGCCGACGCCGCCAAATAGGCGCCGAGCGCGATCATGGGCAAGGAATACACCACGCCCTCGGAGAAATACGGCGTCGTGAAAAACTGCGCCATGTCCCACTCCTTGAAATATTCGGCGAAGATGCGGAAGAAGCCATACGCCATCAGAAAGATGCCCGCGGTCAGCCCCGGCGAGAGGAACGCGCGGCGGCTGTGCGTGAAAAAGCGAAGCAGGGCAAACATGACAACGCCTTCGAGCAGCGCCTCGTAAAGCTGGGTTGGATGGCGCGGCCCCGGCAGATCGCCTTTAAGCAGCAGACGCGCCGGGAACTCCACGGCCCACGGCACATCCGTCAGCCGGCCATAAATCTCGCCATTGATGAAGTTTGCGATACGGCCGAAAAACAGGCCGAACGGCACGGCCGCCGCCGACAAATCCATGAGCGAGCGGACCGGAATGCGATGCGCCCTCGCGAACAGCCACACCGCAAGCCCGACGCCCAAAAGCCCGCCGTGAAAGGCCATGCCGCCCTGCCAAATCTGGAAAAACTGCAGCGGATTGCGCAGGAGCATGCCCGGCTCGTAGAAAAGGAAGAAGCCAATCCTGCCGCCGAGCACGGTTCCAAGCGTCGCCCAGAAGAGGAAGTCGTCCGCCTGATAAGGCTGCATCGGCGCAGGGCCGCCCCAGAGCCGCTCCTCCTCGCAGAGGCGCCGCATGTAGAACCAGCCGAGCAGTAGCCCCGCCATATAAGCGAGGCCATACCAGCGCACGCCAAGCGGCCCGAGATGGATCGCCACCGGATCGTTGAAGGGAAATGCAATTGCCATCAGCTCCATGGATGCCTCGAATGCCGCCGCCATTGGCGCCCGGTTTAGCAGAGCAACGGGCGGCGCCAAAGCAAAAGATGTGTAAGGTGCGGGCTATGGGTATTCCGCCATCCCATCCACTCGCGCCAAGCTTGACGTTTGCCCCTGCCATCCATACCTCAAGAGGCATGACGTAGCTCCCTCCCTCTTCGCAATCGTACGCGTAGGTATGCAATTCCGCATGCCTAAGAGCGTGCTCGCGAAGGAGGTAAATCGATGAGCTACGGGTTCTTTCCCTTTGGCTTTTATCTTTCAAAGGCTGCAAGCGATGTGCTTGGAGCACAGGCCAATCGTGTGGCCGTCCTGGCCCTGCGGGCTATCTTGAGCCACAACAAGAGCCTTGAAGTTGCGCATCAGCAGATCCGGTATTGCGGCCGTGATTTCGTGTTTTGCTCGCGCATTACGGGCAATGGACAGCTCGTCGTCGAACTCGACGTTGGGAATCCTAAGCTATCGGGTCTTCTTATTTTGGAAGAGGACCTGCGCAAGGCCGAACGCAAGGCAAGCATCGTCCGCGGGCAAGGGCGGGTAAGCCACCGCTAGCTTCCCACAGGAGCGCGAGTCGGCAGGCGGTCAGAGCCATCGGCGCACGCGTCGTTTGTATTGCTGGAAAGCGGCCCCAAATGTCTCTTCCAGCGTCCTCTCCTCGCGAACTATAAAGACGCGGTCCAGCAGAACCGCCAAAGCCACAGGTGCAATCCACGGACTCAACGTTCCCTCAAGCAGGGCAACGCCAGCAACAATCAGCACCATGCCCAGATACATCGGATTGCGGCTCCATCGGAAGACGCCGTCCGTCACGAGGGCGCTGGACCGCTTGAACGGCTTCACCTCCGTGCCCCAGTGCTTGAATTGCCCGTCCGCGACGACGTTGAGGGCGATGCCCGCGGCGATCGGAAGAAGCCCGGCTAAGCTCCAGCCATCGGGAATAATCGTGGCAATCGGGAAGAGAAAATGCGCGGCAAGCGCGAGTGCGATGGACGCGAAAAAGTAGGTAGGTGGTAATATTTTTGTCATCTGGCCTGGCCCGGGTTTCCAACGATACAACGCATCCGGCAGCGTATTAATTCTGTGCGGGCGTGGCGGGGCGCTGGGCCTTGATTTGTACAAGCTTCGCCGGCATCGCGCGCCGCACATTTTCTTGAACCGGCCGGGCAACCCGCTTAGTTTCAGAGAAGAGAGGCGCTGCTTGCGAGGAGGCACCCATGACCCAGACCACTGGCCGGATTTTCGACGATATCGCAAAGCTCATGACCGACGCCGCCGGTGCGGCCCAAGGCATGCGCACCGAGTTTGAGACCGCCGCGAAAACCCAAGCCGAGCGTTTCATGAGAAGCATGGATATCCCGCAGCGCGAGGAATTCGAGGCAGTAAAGGCCATGGCGTTGAAAGCGCGCGAGGAGAACGAGCGGCTCGCCCAACGCATCGCCGCGCTCGAGGAAGCTTTGACCCGCATACCAGGCACGTCTTTGTAGCAACCTTAGGTTGTATTCACCCCTTTCCGGCAGCACTGTTTGGCAACACTTTCTCAATTATTGCCAAGCCGGTGCTGTTTTCCCCGTGGAGAAAGCCGATGATAGATTGCCTAAAACCCGCGGATCACCGCACTGAATGATGCATGCGGCGAAATTCGAGCGAAGGCAGCATGGCTGCAAAGGGATTTGTTCGAAGGATTTTGCTGCGGCATCAGGAGGGGACTTGCGGATGACCGCTGCGGCACAGGATTATAACCGTCTTTCACACCCTGTCGATCTCATGGAGCACATTGCTTGCTTACAGGACTGGGTATTCGAGCGTTCGAGTGAGGATGAGCTGACTGTTTCTGTTGCGGGGGCTTGGTGCGATTATCATATCTCGTTCAACTGGCGCGACGATTTGGAAAGCCTGCACATGGCCTGCGCTTTCGACTTCAAAGTTCCGCGGAACAGGATCGCCGAAATCTACCGCCTGCTTGTGCTTATCAATGAGCAGCTCTGGCTCGGCCATTTCGATATCTGGTCTTCGGACGGGCTTTTGCTTTACCGGCAGGGGCTGATGCTGAACGGGGCCGAGCCGACGGCGAAGCAGTGCGAGGCGCTGCTCCAGGCGGCGCTCGACACGTGCGAGCGCTATTATCAGGCGTTCCAATTTGTCGTGTGGGCCGGAAAACGCGCCGAGGATGCGCTCGCGAGCACCATTTTCGCGACCGAGGGGCAAGCGTGAGCGAAGGAGCCCGAAAAGCTTCGATCTTCCTGGTTGGCGCAGGCCGCATGGGCGGCGCGCTTTTGCGCGGCTGGCTCGCCGCCGGATTTCCGGCCGGCTCTCTTGCCGTTGCCGAGCCGCATCCTTCCGCCGAGATCGCCGCACTTCTGAAGGATCAGGCGATCCCCGATAAGCCGCAAGCCCCGCCGGATGTGCTGGTGCTTGCGGTAAAGCCGCAGATCATGAACGAGGTGCTGGCCGCCAGCGCGCCGCTGGCCGGCCCGGACACGGCCGTTCTCTCCATTGCCGCTGGGCGCACGGTGGCGAGCATCGCCGCTCATTTCGCGCAGGGCACGGCCATCGTGCGCGCCATGCCGAACCTTCCCGCCGAGATCGGCCGGGGCATCACCGCGGCCTACGCCAATGCGCAAGTTACGCCTGAGCGCCGCGCCTTGTGCGATGCGCTTCTGCGCGCGGCGGGCGAGGTGGCCTGGATCGGGGACGAAGGCCTGATCGATGCCGTGACCGCCGTTTCGGGATCGGGGCCGGCCTATGTGTTTTACCTCGCCGAGTGCTTGGCGGACGCCGGCGTGGCTGCGGGCCTGCCGCCGGAGCTTGCGGCACAACTTGCGCGTGCGACCGTAGCCGGGGCGGGAGAATTGCTGCACCGCTCGCCGCTCCCGCCGGCGCAACTGCGCGAGAACGTCACCTCGCCGGGCGGCACCACCGCGGCGGGCCTCTCCGTGCTCATGGGCGAGCCTTCGCTCAAAGACCTCATCCGGGAAACCGTCGCCGCCGCCGCGCGCCGGTCGCGCGAGCTTTCAAGCTGACCTCCCATCTTACTATTCCGGCGCCCGGAAATTAAATCGCCGTTAACCTCAGCTCTCCGGCGCTTTCCGCCCGCTTTGCCCGGCGATGCCGCTTCCTATCAAGCCGCCATATTACGAGAAAGCGCCTTGCCGAAACTTTAACAGAGCTAAGACGCTGATAATGCGAAGGAAAATACGGCGGGCTCGGCGCGCATGCAGGGGCTGCATGTTCTTCCTTATAGTTAACGCCCGGCCGGAAATATATTTAACGGACTTTTTGGAATCTACTTTTGGGGGTGAAATCGCGAAAAATCGCGATTTTTGCGGCGGGAAGAAATGAAAATCCATCGGCATTTACCATTCCAATTTTAACCATGCCGCGGTGCTACGAACATCGGCCCGCCGGGCGGCGCCGGGCCGGGGCCGTCACCCACTCAGTAAGATGCCGGAACCGGCCGCAGCCGGTTCCGGCATGATAGTCTTCCGTCTTCGCGAGGCGCTTCACACCTGAGGTCGTCGCGAGGCGGCGTTGGCCGCCGTGGCGATCCAGAGGCAGCTTGTAGCACGCTCGAATTTGCGGCTCCTGGGTCGCTACGGGGGTACGCCCCTCGCAACGGCACCCCTGGCGCATGCGGAATCCAATTTTGCAGTTGCGCGGGATCGGCTATGCTGGCGCTAGACGGCAAGCGGGGGCTCGTTATGGCGGAGTACGACCGGAAGTATTTTGAGAAGCAATTTGAGGGCTTGCCGCCAAAGGCGGCGGCAATTATCGCATTGCGCGCTGCCATGCGTGTGCTTCCGGTTTTGGCGAAGGTGCGGTCAACCCAATCAGGCGCCTTCGCATATTGGTTCCCATCTCGGCGATCTCACAAAGCGTTAGCACTGTTCCGTTGGTATCAAGTGTCATGTCTGCTTAATAGCTTAGCGGCAGAGCAAATTGCCGGAAAGGTAGTCCTCCTAGATTCAAGCAACGACCCGCTACCTCAAGATATTTTCAACTGGACGAGGGTAATTCCAAGTGTCGAAAACACTATTTACGTGGCACTCAGGGAGCCCGCCCAGGCTGTGGTTGCTCTTGCTTTAGCGGCGGATCCCACGTCGCCTACCCACTTCGGATCTCCAGCCGCTGTTGCAGAGGCCGCCTGTAACGCGGCCCATCGGGCTTCTGAAACGCGCGACGCGACATGCTTTGTCAATTCGATTTCAGCGGACGTGAAAAGACTAGCCTCCGGTGGAACCAAGCAATTCTGGCCGCAATGGTTTGGGCGGCGTGTTCCGCAAGCGCCTCTCCAGGCAGAGATAGCGAGGCTGCTCACTACGCCATTATGGCAAGAGGGGATACCAGTCGGTTATCAGGCGTTATGGACTCAGCTGCAGCTCGATCTGCAAGAGTTCCGTTCAGGTTTTGACGTCTGGGTCGATTGGTATCAAGACCGGCTGGAAGGGAAGCCGTTCCATTGGGAGGTGGAGCGTGAGCAGGCACTTCTCACCCAGGAGCGGCTCTCCCAAAGCGCAGCGGAGATCAACGCTTACCTCAAACGTCTGCGGGACGGCGTACTCACCAAGCAGCTTAAGCGCGTGCGCGCGATCTTCATCGGCCACGGCGAGGTGGGCAAGACCTCGCTCATCAATGTGCTGCATGGCGGCGAGGCCGAGCCGCCGGACCGGACGACGAAGGGCGTCGCCATCAAGGACGCGATCCACGAAGAAGCGGGCGTCTTCACCCGCGTCACCGATTCCAAGGAAGACGATCTCACCGTGCATTTCTGGGATTTCGGCGGGCAGGTGATGGCGCACGCCACGCATCAATTCTTTCTGCGTTCGAAATGCCTATACGTCATCGTGCTGGCGGGCCGCGCCGAGCGCAACCCGAACGAGGAGGCTGAATACTGGCTGGAGCATGTGCGCGCGTTTGGCGATAGCGCGCCGGTGCTGCTCGTCGGCAACAAGGCCGACGTGGCGCCGGTCAATCTCGATCTGCGCACGCTCACGGAGAAATATCCGAACATCGTCGGCTTCTATTCCATCTCCTGTGCGCAAGCAAAGGGCGCCTTCAAGACTAAGTTCCAGCTGTTCCGCGAAGAGTTTCAGGCTCGGCTGAATGCGCTAGGCGAGCAGGCTGAGCGTTTCTCGCCCGCTCAGTTCAAAGTGCTGAAGACCATCGAGGAGCAAGCTGCGCAGGAAGATTTCCTGCCGGAGAAGGGGTTCGACGAAATCTGCAAGGCGAACGGCATCCCGCTCGAAGGGCCGGGCGGGCGCGACGGCCTACTGGATTTGTTCGACAAGCTCGGCATCGTCATGCATTTCGAGCAGCTGCCGTTTCTCACCGATTATGTGCTAAACCCGCGCTGGCTCACCTATGGCGTTTATACCATCATCTATTCGGCGGAAGCGGAGGCGGCGAAGGGGCGGCTCGGCGAGGCGGCGCTGGTCGCGATCCTCAAAAAGGTGAACGCATCCATTCCGAACGGCCATGCGTTCCGCTATCAGGCGGACAAATGCCGGCTGATCGCAGACGCCATGATTGCCTTCCGCGTCGCCTACCGGCTTGGCTCGGGCGAGCTTGTGATCCCGGCGCTGCTTGCGCCCGAGCAGCCGGAGCACGATTTCCGCGCCGATGGGGCACTCGCCTTCCGCTTCGACTTCGGCGGTTTTCTGCCCACGCATATCGTACCCGCGCTCATTGTCGAATATTTCCGCGACATCGCCCGGCTGAAGGGCAGCGAAATCGTCTGGAAGAACGGCGTGCTTCTACGGCCCCACCGTCACGATGCCGAAGCGCTTATCCGCGCCGATTATCACACACGGAATATCGATCTCCTGGTGAAGGGCAGCGACGCGCCGGCCTACCTCGGCATGCTGCGCGACAGCATTCTCACGACGTTAGAGACCATGCCGCAATTGCCTTTCGAGGAGAAAGTCGAGCTGCGCCCCGAGATGCTCATCCAGGCGGTGGGGCGGACGCGCCGCGAAGGCCCCGTCTGGATTGAGTACGAGATTATTCAAGCCGCGCAACGGAGCGGGGACGCAACGATTATGGGACCGGGCGGCCGCTACGATATGCGCGCCATCCTTGCCGCCATGCCGGTGAGCCCGGAGGCACGGCAGGCCGATGTGTTCCTGTCTTATTCGAGCAAGGATGGCGAAGAGATCGAGAGCCTCGCGGGCAGCCTCGAAGGCAAGCACATATCGGTTTGGTTCGACCGCGGCCTAATCGCAGGCCAGCCCTTCCGCGATGTGCTGCGCGACCGCATCGAGACGGTGAAGGCGGTGGTGGTGCTGTGGACGGAAAACTCCATCGGCTCGAAATGGGTGCGCGCCGAGGCTAGCCTCGCGGACGCACACGGCAAGCTCATCTGCCTGCGCGATCCCAAACTTGACCGCAAGCTCATTCCCATGCCCTTCGCCGAAGCTCATATGATAGAGCCTGACAAGCTGCCTGAGCTGATTGAAGCGCTCGCGCTGAAAGGCGCCAAGCCGCGGATTTGAGGACGAGGCAATGACCGGGCCAACCGAAGCGGAGATCGAGCGGCGGCGCAAAGAGGCGGCGGAGCGCGCGCTGGCCGAGGCGGAGGCGCGGCGCCGCGAGGCGGAAGAGAAGCCGCTGCCCAAAGAGGTGGGCAACCGCAAGGGCCCCGAGCCCACGCGCTACGGCGATTGGGAGAAGAAGGGCATCGTCTCCGATTTTTGAGCCCACGCGCGGCTTCCCGCCGCGCCCGGCCGTGCCCCAATGATGTCCGGTTCGTTTCTCTTTTGCGTTGCTGGCCCGGCATTCGAGGTCACCCCGGAAAGCGCGGTCAGCAGCCCCCAACGTCACCCCGGAAGCCGCTTGCGGCTATCCGGGGTCTTACCCAAAACTCCGTTTTCATGTGCTGCAAGATCGCGGATAAGGCCCGTTCCGGCCCTTTCCGCGATGACGATGTCTGCGAAATTAAACCGGACAGCCGTGGCCATGCTTGCGTATGGCGGTCGCACCGCAATGGGCGATTGAACCGCGCGCGGCCTAAGAGTAGAAGAGCGCAAACGGCGCAATAGCCGCCTGCCGCATAGGATAGCCTACCATGTTCAAGAAAATACTGATCGCCAATCGCGGCGAGATCGCGTGCCGTGTCATGAAGACCGCGCGCAAGATGGGCATCAAGACGGTGGCGGTCTATTCGGAGGCCGACCGCGACGCGGTGCATGTGGACATGGCCGATGAGGCGGTGCCGATCGGGCCCGCGCCCGCCGCGCAGTCCTATCTCGTGATGGAGAAGATTATCGCGGCGGCGAAAGAGACCGGCGCAGAGGCGGTCCATCCGGGTTATGGCTTTCTGTCGGAGAATGCGGCGTTTGCGGAGGCGCTGAAGGCTGCGGGCATCGTGTTCATCGGGCCGAATGTCCACGCTATCAAGGCGATGGGCGACAAGATCGAGAGCAAGAAGGCGGCGGCGGCGGCGAAGGTCTCGACCGTGCCGGGCTATCTCGGCGTGATCGAAAGCCCCGAGCAGGCGATCCGCATTGCGAGCGATATCGGCTATCCCGTCATGATCAAGGCGAGCGCCGGTGGCGGCGGCAAGGGCATGCGCATCGCGCGCTCGGCGGAAGAGGTGCGCGAGGGCTTCCTCACCTCCACGGCGGAAGCGAAGTCGAGCTTCGGCGACAGCCGCGTGTTCGTCGAGAAATTCGTCGAAAATCCGCGCCACATCGAAATCCAGGTGCTCGGCGACAAGCACGGCAACGTGGTTTATGTGTTCGAGCGCGAATGCTCGATTCAGCGGCGCAACCAAAAGGTGATCGAGGAGGCCCCGAGCCCGTTCCTCGACGAGGAAACCAGGCGCGCCATGGGCGAGCAGGCGGTTGCGCTGGCGAAGGCCGTGAATTACGAAAGCGCGGGCACGGTCGAGTTCATCGTCGATCCGAAGAGGAATTTCTACTTCCTCGAAATGAACACCCGGCTGCAGGTCGAGCATCCCGTCACCGAGATGATCTCCGGCCTCGACCTCGTGGAGCTGATGATCCGGGTTGCGGCGGGCGAGAAACTGCCCTTCGTCCAAGACCATCTCAAGATAAACGGCTGGGCCGTCGAGAGCCGCGTCTATGCCGAGGACCCGTTCCGCAATTTCATGCCCTCGATCGGCCGGCTCGTGCGCTACCGCCCGCCGGTGGAAGGCCCGCGCGACGGCGGCATCGTTGTGCGCAACGACACGGGCGCGGAGGAAGGCGGCGAAATTTCGATGTATTACGATCCGATGATCGCCAAGCTCGTCACCCATGGGCCAACGCGCGAGGCGGCCATCGAGGCGCAGGCTGCCGCGCTCGATGCCTTCTATATCGACGGCATCGAGCACAATATTCCGTTCCTGTCCGCGCTGATGCAGCATCCGCGCTGGCGCCGCGGCGATCTTTCGACCGGCTTTATCGCGGAGGAATTTGCGGGCGGCTTCAAGCACCGCGAGCCCGAGGGCGAGGCGCGCGACATATTGGCGAGCGTGGCAGCGTCCATCGACCATCTCAATAATGTCCGCCGCCGCCATATTTCCGGGCAATTGCGCGGCGCCGTGGGCCTCAAGCTCGGCGAGCTGCGCGTGTGCCGGCTTGGCACATTCGAGCAGCATTTCCGGGTTACGGGCGAGCTCAACGACGGGTCCATCGTCCAGCTTTGCGAGGCGGACGGAGAGGTGCGCCGCGAGGTTGTGCTGCATTCGAATTGGTGGCCGGGCGAGCCGCTCTGGGAAGGCAAGGTGGTGGGCGGTCATAAGCTTTTTGTGCAAGTGCGCCCCATTGCGAATGGCTACGATCTTTCTTGCGCGGGCGTTCGCGCGAAGACTTATGTCTACACGGCGAAGGAGGCGGAGCTTGCCGCGCTTATGCCGGAGAAAAGGCCGGCCGACACCTCGAAGAAGCTGCTCTGCCCCATGCCCGGCCTTGTCGTGTCGATTGCCGTCTCGGAGGGGCAGGAGGTGAAGGCCGGCGAGGTGCTCGCGGTGGTCGAAGCCATGAAGATGCAGAATGTGCTGAAGGCGGATCGCGATGTGACGGTCGCCAAGCTCAAGGCAAAGCCCGGCGACAGCCTCGCGGTCGATGCGGTTATCATGGAGTTCGCTTGAGCTGAGGCTACCAGAAAATCCGCACGCCAAGCGTCTGGAACGCCGGGTCGCACGTGGCCACCGGGACGTCTTCCGCCTGAGCTTGGGCGGCGATTAGCCGGTCGAAAGGGTCTTTGTGCGGAGAGGCGAGACTGCCGCCAAGTTTCGCGTGCGCCATTGTCACCGGCAGCGGTATAAACTCCTGCTCACGCAAGAAATCTTCAAAATTTTCGATCAGCTCGCGTGCTTCGGCCAGTTTCCCCTTCCTGACTTTGGTCGCGATTTCCCAGGCGCTGATCGCACTGACGGCAATCTCGCGCTGCCTTTCCTCTATCAGCTTGCGCACGCGGGGCGAAAAGCTCTGATTGCCCTCGAACCACCAGATCAGCGCGTGGGTATCAAGAAGAAGCTTCATGCTTGACCTTCTCATGCGGCTCGCTCAACGGCTGGTTGAGCGGATCGTGCTCGTGCCCATCGCCTTCCCACAAGGCGAGTTCGTCGTCGGGCAGCGGATCGAAGAAGAAGCTGTCCGGGAAGTGGGGTATTACATCCTTGTAAGCCCCGAAGCGGCGCCCTGACGGTTTCTGGGCAACCGCCGTGAGGCGCACCACGGGCTTCTCGCCGCGCGCGATTATGACCTCTTCGCCGCGCTCGGCGCGCTCGATGAGCTTGGACAGGTTGGTTTTCGCTTCGTGGACGGTGTAAGTGGGCATGGCACAGCTCCTTAGCTAAGGATGTTAGCTAATCTCTCTGCTCGCTTCAAGCGAGTCCGCAGGGAATGCTGCCCAAAGAAAGCCCGGCGCAATACTGAATATCGCTAAGCCGAGGCCGAGAACAAGCAAAAATTAGCGGATCTCTTGCCAATTTTCCGCGATATAGCCTTGCGGATCGACGGTCATCACGGCCTTGCCCGCAACGGCACGCCGGCCCTTGCAGGACCAGTCGTAAATCGTCCGGTGTCCTGTCGCCGCCATCGGAATGCCCTTCGATCCAGGATGCTCCTGGCACCAAGCGGTCGCACCCTGTAGCGTGCGGCGCGTGCCGGCCTTGTCGCAGACCAGATTGGCGCCGGTATAGCACGCCAATAGCTTCCGGCCGGCGCAGCGTACGAAGGCCGCATGGCGGGCCGAGGCAGCGTCGATGTGGAAGGCGCTGGCAACGGAGGCAGCCAGATCCGCCGGGACCTTTTCCGGCCTCGCATGGGCCGGATTCGGACAATAGGACGGCTCGGCGGCAGCTGGTTGCACGGGTATGCCGGCAATAGCGATCAAGGCCCCAAACAAAATGGCTTCCGCTGCCGCTCGGCAATGCACGGTATTTTTTCCACGCTTCTCGCGACGGCTCATCGGGCGGGTGCTCCATCGTACCGTCCGCCATTCTTGCATGACCGGGACACGCCGGCAACCGCGGCGTGCCTTCTTATTAGATTTCCAATAGCGTTACACGCTTTTACCTTGAAGGTGAAAATTGTTGATGAGCTGAATAGCGAGCTTGATTGCGGGACGGCATCGGAGAGCTGCTCTAACGAGTTGCCGGCGATCGCGCGTGGCCGCGGATACTCATGGCGCGGTTTGAGGCGGTGTGTTTTTTGGGGGGCGGTGAGGGCGCGAGGTCCGTCAGCGCCAGGTTGCGGCGAGGCGCTCGAGGATCGACGCGATTTCATCGACGACGGCAGCGGGGTTGCCGTGGACGGGGTTGACGGTGACCATGGGCGTCAAACCGTAGGGCGACAGGATAGCGATGTGATAGCCGCTGCCGGCGCCGAGGTCTTTGAGTTCTTGGGGAAGCTCATCCGCTTTGATGAACAGCGCCATGAAGGATTCCTTGAGTAGTGCGCGCAGCGCGGCATTGGCGGGCATCGCCTTGAAAATCTCCCGGAGGAAGGGCCACACAAACGGATCGGGGTCGGCGACGAAGAGCAGAACCGGATGCCCGCGCTTTGCAATTTCGCCAAGCGTCTCCTCGCTCCAGCCGCGCCAGAGTATGCCGTCATTGGGGAATTGTGGTTCGTCTTGTTCGGCCACGCGAGTCCTCCAGAATAAGAAGGATCGCACTCTTGCCGGAGAGCGCCAAGTGAAACTATGCGGGAGAGCTTTAAATGCGGTTAGGCGCCGGCAAGGGCGCGGGGCGTAGGGTCGAGCTCGTCGAAGGAACGGAGTACTGCGATGCGATCCGGCGCGATGCCGGTTCACCCTAAATCCGGCAGTTCGCGCCAGCCGCAGCGTCGTCCCCGCGCAGGCGGGGACCCAGTAAACACCGTGCTATATCAATGGCTTCTACCGCCTGGACTACTGGATTCCCGCCTTTGCGGGAATGACAGTCAGAGGCAATGGAGCCTCACCCAGCGGGTGACAAACGGCCGGCAGCTACCGCGCTGTTTTGGCGTGAAGTTTCACTGCCGGAACGGGCCGGCTACTTTTTTTAGGTTGAAACGCCCTGCGCGAGGATTGAGCGTTGCGGCATCGGGCGTCTGCCGGGCCGGTGTGGCAGGAACAGGCACCGTTGTGGAAAAAAACCGGTGGAACATGCGCTTATAAGCATGCTAAAGTTGCAACCTTGGATTAAGCAAGGGAATGGCATGCCGCTTGAGGGTCATCGTATCCTCCTCGTTGAGGACGAGTCTCTTATCGCCTTCGATCTGAAGGGCATTACCAGGGGAGCGCATGGCGAGGCCCTACATGCCGCAACCTTGGCGCAAGCCATGACGCTTGCCGATACGCCGGGACTGTCGCTGGCACTCTTGGATTTCCGGCTCGGATCGAAAACTTCTTTGCCAATATCCGCGAAGCTATGCGCGCTCGGTGTGCCTTTCATCTTTTACACAGCCTGCGGCCGGTCGGAGGTATTGGAGGCATGGCCAGAAGCGCTGGTGGTTTCGAAGCCAACGGTTCCGGCCGAACTGATCCGTAGCCTTTTGTCCGCCGCGAAGCGCCGTGGTTTCCCATGCGGATTGAGAGGGGCGTGGTGGCAAGGGGAAGCATGCGCCATGCACATGGCGGCACATAGCTGCCCAGGCGGATACCGCTGATGAAGTTCGGGGTTTGAATTTTTTAGCCGACGGTCCTTGGCCGCTGACGGTTTAAAGGCCAGAGTCGCGGCCAATGCGGCGTGTACTTGGGCGTTAGGCGTCGACGAGGGCGCGGGGCGAGGGGGCGAGCATTTTCTTGAAGAGGTCGATGTTGGTTTTTTTGACTGGGCGGAAGCGCTTGGCGTTGAAGGCGGGTTCGACGAGGCCAACGCAAAAGAGGGCAGGCTCGTGCCAGATCTCCTCGAACATCAGGCCGATCAATCCCTCGCGGTCGCAGATGTCCCGGATCGTGTAGATGCCATGCAGCTTTGGGTATGTGTGGACGGCCGCCCGCCACGTTGGTTCGTCTGACCAACGGTCGCAAATGCAGACGGCGTGCTGTCCGATATGAAAATTCATTCCGATCTCTACCACGCAGCGGTGCGGAAGGAAATACGCCGTGATGCGCAAGTGCAGGCCATAATGCGGCCGCGGTGCGCGATCGCGAATGAGGACGGCGACCCGTCAAGGCTACACGGATTGCGGCCAGTCGCGCCAGGGGAACGGCTTGTCGCCGGTTGCGGCGGTTTGGAACTGTGTGACCTCGCCAAACCATTTGGCGAGTGACAAACCAAAGCGAGACAGAAACCGGTTGGGTTCGCGTGTGAAGAGCAGCCAGAGGAATTGCACGACGGTTATTGCGTTTAAAACCATGTGGCCGATGCCGAAGAGAAACGCGAAGAGGAGCATGAAGAGGCCGCGCATCCACACGTTTTGCGGTTCGGTGATGGAGGGGCTTTGATTTTCCATAGGGGCCTCTTGCGCGTCTTGCGCTTTTTGAGGTGGGCATAGCGCAGGGCGGTTGCCCATGATGGATGTCAAAGGGGGGTGAGCCGTGATCGGAGAAAGTCGAGAAATTCGTCTATGTGGTATCAAGGTTAGTCCGAAGCAATTCAGTTCAGGTTGATTTTGAGAAAGTTCCAGTAGCGGTCGGTCGTAGAAGCAGGGGCAGCCAATTGGTTCTCCCCCCCTTGGCCTTCCACGAGAGAAAACACGTGTGTATCTCGTGTTAGCGGCTCGAAACGTAGAACCATGACCTCCTGAAAGGTGTAGTCCCTTTTTGTAGGGCAGGCGGTAATGTTATCGCCGCTGAGATAGCGATAGCGGTGCCCTTCGGCCAGCAAATAGGGACTGTTGGGGCCCGTCGAATACCAGCAAACTTTTACGAGGGCTGCCTGGGTCTGCAAGCGAACCTCTGTGTATTCTGGCGTCCGCCTTGCCTCAATCATAGCCACAGGTACCTGATTTTCAGCCCGGACAAACAACGTCTTCCCCCCAGCCGGGAGCGCAAACAGCATCACGGCTGCGAACGGAGTCATGTTCCGGAACGGTCTCCAAAATGCTCGTGCCATCTGCCCCTCCTTAAACTGGGCGAAAACGATGTTAAGCAGCTTGAAGTAATACCATCAAGCTTATTTGGCCGGCTGAGTCGAGCAGGCTATCCTTGCGTCTCCCACTTCATTTTTTCTGCCAGCGGCGCATGCTACCGTCGTGGGCGCTGCAGCACTGTTCTGGCCGTTGCGAAATTCGGAGCTATGGCGGGGTTTGTAGTTCGTTGCGGAAAATGTGGCCGCTTCAACGAAGTGCCGCTGTGATCAAGCGTTTCGGTGCTGCACTGTGAGGATATGCAATTGAACGCTTTCGAGGTGCCGGTTGGTCTTCAACTTTCCATTGTCCGGAGAGCGGCTGACATGCAGGTCTTTCACTTTGGTGATATCAAAGCGCACCCATCAGGAGAGGGCACTATCGGTGCGTATGCCTTGCACGTCCAGTGTCCGTGGCGGTTTGATGGGCCGATGGGGATTGTCACGGGACGCAACGACCTGTGGGTGTATGGTGGGCCAAAGGAGCGTCCGCCAAACTGGTCGTACGACGATGGCCTCAGTTTGCAGGACAAAAGATTCGCCAGCCTTTTTGTCCGCGACGAGAGCACGTGCTCTTGGGTTAACAAGAGCGATCAATTCGCTGTCATTGCGGCGCATTAGACGGCACACGGTGACGTAAAGCGCGAACTCTCTAACGAACACGCGATTCTTTTGTTTCCAGCTAGTTTTGTTTGGGAGGCTTGGCGCCTTTTTTCGTCAGACAGCGACCATCATCTTATATTTCCGGCCACGGCAGGGGACTAGACTGTCGAATAGCTGAATTGCGCGCGGCGTCCGGCAAGCACGAACCGCGGGCCAATCGCGGCAAAAATCTATCGAGCCAATCTGATCGGCGAGCCACGGATGATGGGGTCCCTTAGATGGCGTTGCGGCGCCTTAACCAGGGCCGCCACTTCCACTGACAGCCCGCGGGTTTTGCGCCTCCGTTATAAGCAATTACCGGTTTAAGTCACACAAATACATCCGATTGCGAAATCGAATATTCGGCTCTTTTTTTACGGTGGCATCGGCGTGTTGATGGCGGTGATGGCTTGTTTCAAGGGTGACGAACGGGTTGAAAAATGTTAGCCAATTATCATATAAGTCACTGTTGTTAAAGGGACATTACGCACATTTGGCGGAGGGGGTGGGATTCGAACCCACGATACGCTCGCGCGTATGCCGGTTTTCAAGACCGGTCTATTCAACCACTCTAGCACCCCTCCAGGAAACGGAAACCGGACGAAACCCGGCGATACGATGTGCCGCGAAAGACGCCCTGTCCGGGAACTCAGGCAACAGGGATAACAAACGCCAAGGCTCTGGGCAAGGCGCCGCGGTTAAAATCGCCCGGCCCGGGCCGCAGCCGCCCGCGCCGTGCCCTCCATCTGGAACCGAACTTGTCTTCAACCGATGACATTCCGTCCGCACCATCGCATCCAGGGCGGGAAACGCCGGATTTGAAGAGGAGCAAACCCATGCAGGGCACGTCCGTGAAAGGGGCAGAGCTTTTGGTCAAGGCGCTCGAAAATGAGGGTGTTGACATAATTTTTGGAGTGCCCGGCGAGGAAAATCTCGATTTTCTCGAAGCGCTGCGGACGTCATCCATCAAGCTCGTGGTGACGCGCCATGAGCAGGCCGCTGCTTTCATGGCGGCAACCTATGGGCGGCTGACCGGGAGACCCGGCGTCTGCTTCAGCACGCTAGGCCCAGGCGCAACCAATCTTTTCACCGGCGCCGCCTACGCCCTTCTCGGCGCAATGCCCATGGTCATGATCACGGGCCAGAAGCCCATCCTGCAAAGCCGCCAGGGCCGCTTTCAAATTATCGACATCGTGGCGGCGATGAAGCCGATCACGAAATCGGCAAAACAGATCATCGATGCGCGCAACATCCCGGCCCAGTTGCGCGATAGCTTCCGCATTGCGTTGGAGGAGCGGCCCGGCCCTGTGCACCTTGAGCTTCCCGAGGATATAGCGGAGCAAAAGCTTAGCGAATGCAGGCTGGAGCCGGTGACACCGCAGTTTCATCCCGTGGCGCCGGACACCGCTGTGAAGGCAGCCGCCGGCCTGATCGCCAAATCGAGCCATCCGCTCGTGATGATTGGCGGCGGCGCGAACCGGCCGGGTCTTGCGCCAGCACTTTCGGCAGCGGTCCGGGCGCTCGGAATTCCGTTTTTCAACACCCAGATGGGCAAAGGTGCGGTCGACGGGAATTCGGACCTCTTTCTCGGCACGGCCGCGCTTTCGGAAGGCGATTACCTTCACCGGATTATCGGCAGCGCCGATCTGATTGTGGCGATCGGGCACGACACGGTGGAGAAGCCGCCTTTCATCATGCAGAATGGGCGCCCCCATGTCGTCCATGTCGATTTCAACCCCGCCGATATCGACCGCATCTACTCTCCAGACTTTGAAGTCGTGGGCGATATCGCCGATTCGGCCGATCGCCTAGCCCGCGCGCTGCAAGGCCATGCATTCGATGCCGGGTTCTTCTTGGAGAAGCGGGCCGCGCTGATGGCTCATATCGCCGAGCGGGCGGACGATACGCGCTTCCCTGTTGTGCCGCAGCGGCTTGTTGCGGATGTCCGCAAGGTGCTGCCTGACGACGGCATCCTTTGCCTCGACAACGGGATGTACAAGATTTGGTTCGCGCGCAACTACCGCACGCACATCGCCAATACCATCCTTCTCGATAACGCGCTCGCCAGTATGGGAGCGGGGTTGCCGTCGGCGATTGCCGCGGCTTTGCTCAATCCGGGGCGGCGCGTCATGGCCGTATGCGGCGACGGCGGCTTTATGATGAATTCGCAAGATCTGGAGACGGCGATCCGGCTCAAGCTGAACCTCCTTGTGCTGATCGTCGAGGATCATGGCTACGGCATGATCAAGTGGAAGCAGCAGGCCCTGGGCTTTGCCGATTTTGGGCTTTCATTCGGCAATCCGGACTTCGTTGCATTCGCCGCCGCTTACGGCGCCAAGGGCACCCGCGTTGCGTCCGCCGGGGGGCTCGTCCCTGCGCTTGAGTCTGCTTTTACCGGCGGCGGAGTCCAACTCGTTGCGGTGCCTATCGACTATTCCGAAAATATGCGGGTCTTTGCCGGCGAGCTGGCCGGCGCCGCAAAACCGGAACCCCGGTAGGACTAGGTTTTCAAGAAAAACGTCCCCGGGAAATTGGTTGTTCCGCATCCTTCGAGAGATCGTGGCTCGCATTCCGCAAGGGCGTTTGTCTTGCTGACAGAGCCAGGTGTTTTGTATACAAAGAGCGCCACGCTAAACGGGTACGCTACGTGCAAGATAAAGCCAATCTTTTTTCTAAGCTCAGATCCAATTGGCCGGTCAGCGGGAAGACTGCACTCGAATCCGGCAGCGGAAAGCGCTACCGGTTCGGCGATGTGATTAAAGTCTCGGCGCGACTTGCCAATGCGCTCGCTGCCCTCGGCGTGAAGCCGGGCGATCGCGTTGCCGTGCAGGTTGAGAAGTCGCCCGAAGCGCTTTTTCTTTATCTCGCGTGCCTACGGGCAGGCGCGGTTTACCTGCCGCTCAATACCGCCTACACACCGGCCGAGCTCGATTACTTCCTGAGAGACGCCGAGCCCGCCGTTTTTGTCTGCCGGCCGGAAAACGCCGGAGCCGGTGCAAAGCTTTGCGCAAACGCCGGGGTCGCTCATGGCGTAACGCTCGGAACCGCGGGCGACGGCAGCCTTATGGCTCTTGCGGCCGCGCAGGCCGATACCTTTGCCGGCGTTCGCCGCGGTCCCGATGACCTAGCCGCAATTCTTTACACATCCGGCACGACTGGCCGCTCCAAGGGCGCGATGCTCACGCACGGAAACCTTTCGTCCAATGCCCGCGCGCTGATCGAGACTTGGCGCTTCACGTCCAAGGATGTGCTGCTGCACGCGCTCCCTATCTTCCATACGCATGGGCTGTTCGTGGCGAGCAATGTCGCGCTCATGTCCGGCGGTTCGATGCTTTTCCTGCCGAAATTCGATCTGGACGAGATTTTCCGGCTGCTTCCCCGCGCAACCGCCATGATGGGCGTGCCGGCCTTCTATGTCCGGATGCTCGCCGATCCTCGGCTGACGCGCGAGGCCGCGCGGCATGTGCGTGTGTTCATATCCGGCTCGGCGCCGCTCCTCCCCGACACTTTTCACGGATTTTTTGAGCGCACCGGCCACGCCATCCTCGAGCGTTACGGCATGACCGAGACCGGCATGAACACCTCGAACCCGTACGAAGGCGAGCGCGTGCCGGGAGCCGTGGGCCGGCCCTTGCCGGGCGTTGAGTTGCGGATTGCGAATCCTGAAACCGGCGAAATCCTTGAGGCCGGAGAGACCGGCGTGATCGAGGTGCGCGGGCCCAATGTTTGCAAAGGCTATTGGCGCATGCCGGATAAGACGAAGGCCGAATTCCGTGAGGACGGTTTTTTCATCACGGGCGATCTCGGTAAAACCGACGCAGGCGGTTATGTCCACATCCTTGGCCGGGGAAAAGACCTCGTGATCTCGGGAGGCTATAACGTCTATCCCAAAGAGGTCGAGAGCGAGATCGATGCGCTCGACGGCGTGGCCGAAAGCGCCGTTATCGGCGTTGCCCACCCCGATTTCGGCGAGGGCGTCGTGGCGCTCGTGGTGAAGACCAAGAGCGAGCTTACCGAAGCGGATATTTTGGAGCCGCTAAAGCAGCGGCTCGCTAATTATAAACTGCCGAAGCGGCTGCTGTTTGTGGAATGCTTGCCCCGGAACACGATGGGGAAAGTTCAGAAAAACCTGCTCCGGGACAGCTATCGCGATCTTTTCTCCCGGTAGATTGCGCAGGGCCGCCCGGCGGCACAGTTGCATCGGCTGATACCAGATCTGGTTGATTGCTTCCGCCGGTGCTTCCAGAATCGTCATCGCGAGGCGCCAAAGGCGCCGTGGCGATCCAGTGCAACTTGCTGTTTACGCCTGCATTTTCTGGATTGCTTCGCTTCGCTCGCAATGACGGGCGTGAACGGCTCGCCCGGTGTCAAAGGCCTCAACCGGAGATGCCGAGCTCCTTCTCGATGTCGCCCATCAGCGGATCGGAAAGCCCCGCCTTGCGAAGCTCGGCGAAGTCTTCGGCGACGACGCCGTTCCACGTTTTGCCCTCTCCGAGTTTGTGACCTGTTACGCCCTTATTGGCGAGATAGATGGCTTTGGCTTCCCCGGAGCGGCCGAGGAACATCAGAGCGTGCGCATGGTTCGTTTCGATGGTGAGGTCATCAGGGTCAAGACCGTGGCCGCGTTCGCTAGCAACAAGGGATTTGGCGAAATCGCGAGCGAAAAGGGCAAACCATGAAACGCTGAGGAGCGCCCTTTCCGTCTGTTGGCCGGGCTTGGCGTCGCGTTTGACCTCGGCGGCTTCGATCGTCCTCGCCCGGGCCTCGGACAGGGTGAGGGCCTCGGCGTAACGGCCCGCGCTTGCGGCCTCATCTATGGCCAATCGTACAAGAACATCCTTGGCGCCATCATCGCCCTTAGCGGCGGCCTTTCCATACCACTCGCGGGCCCTCGCGTAGTCCTGCTTCACACCCTCGCCATTGTAGTACAACCAACCGAGATTGCTCATCGCGCCAGCATCGCCCACGGCGGCAGCCTTTTCGTACCATTCACGGGCCTTCGCGTAGTCCTGTTTCACGCCCCGCCCGTTTTCGTACCGCCTGCCCAGGCCGGTCATCGCGTCCGCATCGCCCTTGCCGCCCGCCTTTCCTAACCACTCGATGGCCTTCGCGCCGTTCTGTGGCACGCCCTCGCCATTGGCGTACAGCAAACCGAGATCGATCATCGCGTCCGTATCGCCCTTAGCGGCAGCCTTTTCGTACCACTCGACGGCCTTCGCGTAATCCTGCGGTACGGCACGGCCATTTTTGTACAGTTCGCCGAGACTGGTCATCGCGCTCGCATAGCCCTTAGCGGCGGCCTTATCGTATAGCTCGCGGGCCTTCGCGTAGTCCTGCCCCACACCCTGACCGTTTTCGTACAGCACGCCGAGATTGGCCATCGCGCCCGTATCGCCTGAGCCGGCAGCCTTTCCGTACCACTCGACGGCCTTCGCGTAGTCCTGCTTCACGCCAATGCCATTTTCGTACAGCCAACCGAGAATGTTCATCGCGCGCGCACTGCCCTTGCTGGCAGCCTTTTCGTGCCACAGGTGGGCCTCCGCGTCGTTCTGCGTCGCGCCCGCTTCGCCTGCGCCGGCAGCCTTTTCGTTCCACTCGCGGACCTTCGCGTAATCCCGCGGCACGCCCTTGCCAAAGGCGTACAGCAAACCGAGATTGTACATCGCGGCGGCATCGCCCTTAGTGGCGGCCTTTTCGTACCACTCGCGGGCCTTCGCGTAGTCCTGCCCCACGCCCTGTCCATCTTCGTAAAGCGATCCGAGATTGGTCATCGCGCCTGCTTCGCCCTTGTCGGCGGCCTTTTCGTACCACTCGCGGGCCTTCGCGTAGTCCTGCCCCACGCTCTGACCGTTTTCGTACAGCCAGCCGAGACTAGTCATCGCGCCCGCTTCGCCCTTGCCAGCAGCCCGTTCGTACCACTTGAAGGCCATTGCAAAGTCTCGCAGCACGCCCTGGCCATTTTCGTACAGCCAACCGAGATTGTACATCGCGCCCGCTTCGCCTTTACCGGCAGCCTGTTCGTACCACTTGCGGGCCATCGCGTAGTCTTGCGTTACGCCTTTGCCATGGGCGTACAGCCATCCGACATTGGTCATCGAAACAGTGTCCCCCTGGGCCACGCCTTTTTCAAGCACGTCGCGCACGCTGATCCATGCGCGCTCATCGAATTTGTAGCGCCCGGAGAGGGAGAATATAAGCTTCGTTGTTGCCGCGGTGACTTTTCTGCCCTTGTCCCTCTCGCTGGTGGCGTTCCAACCTTCCCATCCCGCGACAACCGCGGCGAGGCTCACCACCACGAACATGATGTTTCTTAATCTCGCCCGCTTGCGCTGCGCCTCCGCCATTCGCCGCTGGGCCTCCGCGGCTTGCTGCTGCGCCTCCTGGGCCTTGCGCAACGATTCTTGCGCCTGACGGAGGGCTTCCTCGCGCTCGGCAAGCTGGCGTTGCTGCGCGTTCTCGCGCGCGGCCTGCTCGTCCTCGCTTGCCCGGATAAAGCCAAGCTGAAGCGGCGTCAGCGCGGGTGCGGCTTTGGGGCGCCGCGCCGCCCAGGCCTTGGCCTCGGCGATGTCGCTGCCGGACAGGAGCCGGATGGCGGGCCGGCTGCCCTCCTCCCACTCCAGAGCCCGCTGCTGATAGCGCGTGTGCTCGCGCAGCCATTCGAGATCGGTGTTGAGCGCCGGCACGAGGCTCGCAAGGCCGCAGCCAAACCCCGAGCCGGGAACCTTTGGCTCGGGATAGAAGTAGATGTAGTTGAGCTCCTTCAAACGCGGCGGCGGGCTCGCCTCCTCGAGCGGGCGGCAGACGGCGGGAATGATGCGCTTGCCGTTGCGTTCCGCCTCTTCGACCTCCCAGGTGCAAACGTGCGAGCTTGCCGAGGACGGCGACAGCACGAACACGACCGTGTCCGCTTCCGCGATAAGATTGCCGAGGCGTTGTTTCCACTCCTCGCCGCCTGAGATGCCATGACGGTCGAGGCTGCAGGAAAATCCGCAAAGGCCAAGCGCGGCGTCCAATTGGTCGGCGAAGTTGAGATCGTCGCGGCTGTAGGAGATGAAGACGCGCAAGCGCTCGGAGGCCGGTTGAGATTGCCCGCTGCGATGCCGATCGCCGATACTGCTACCTGGTTTGGCAGGACCGCTGGTCTCATTCACCACACCGAGCATAATTCCGCGCCTCAAATTGCAGCCCCTACAGGAGCGGCGTGGAGGAGAGACCTGCGCTGCCGATAAAGCGCAGATTTACGATGATGCGCATTATGATCTACGATTTAAATTTTAGCAATCAGCACGCGAACTAACGCAAGAAGCGCTGGCGAGCCGCGAGGCAGCCTGCGCGGCAGCTGAAAAACAGGACGCGGCCAACGGTTCGGTCCGTTGGCCGCGCGATAACACGAAGCTTAAAGAGCGCCCGGAAATGTGTGAAGCGGTTTTCCGATAAAGACGCAGGATAAAACAAAAACGTGAGACGCCCGCTATTGATGGAATCAAAAGCGGGCTCTGCGTTCTTACGACCCCAGAAGCGGGGACGGATCGACGGGCTTCGAGTTCTTGCGAATCTCGAAGTGCACCTGCGGCTGGCTCGCGTCGCCGGTCGTGCCGGCCGTTGCCACCGTTTGCCCGCGTTTGACCACATCGCATTTCTTGACAAGGATCGTGTCCGCGTGAGCGTAGGCGGTCACATACTCGTCGGCATGCCGGATCAGGATCAGATTGCCATAGCCCGGCAGCTCGTTGCCGGCATAGGCAACGACGCCATTCTCGGCAGCCTTGATCGGCGTCCCTTTCGGAACGGAGATCGTGACCCCCTCGTTGACCGTGCCATCCCGCTGAGGTCCGAATTGTGCAATCGTCTTGCCCTCGACGGGCTTGCGGAATGTATCGCCCATACGAGGCTGCGGGTTCGCCAGAGCGGCTTCGCAGGATGCATCCGCCTGCGGCGCGAGCTCGGCAGATTTGAACTCGGGCGCCTGCTGGAGCGGGACCGGCGCCGGGGCTGGGCCTGGCCTGAAGGCTGGGTTTGCCGGCTGGCCAGCACCTGGCGCAGGTGTCAGAAGGTTTTGTCCCGCAGGCGCTGCCGCACGATCCTGCGCGGAAGCGATGGCGCGCCGCGGAGCCTCCTTGGCCGCCGGAATGACGATTGTCTGCCCGGCTTTCAGCGCGCTGCCCGTCAGATTGTTCGCTTCGGCAATCTGCTTCTCGGTTAGATTGTAAGTGCGGGCAAGGCTCGCGACCGTCTCGCCGGGCTTCACCACATGGCAGCGCACGCCGCCGCAGGCTCCCGCTTGCGCTGACGGCGCCGGCGTCTGAGGCGGTCCATAGGCCGCTGGGTCCGCACGCGGAATATAGATAATCGTGCCGGGGCGCACGTAGACGGTCGTAAGGCCGTTCGCGCGGGCGATCATGTCGACGGTCACGCCGTAGCGCCGTGCGAGAGCATAGAGCGTGTCGCCGGGCTCGACCCTTACCCGCTCGCCCTCGGCATGGCCGCTAGGCGAACGCGGTGGAGCGTAAGCGCCACGCTCGGGCTGCCTGTCATATCCAGGGCCACCCTCGCCCCGGTAGGACTCCTCGTCCCGGTAAAAGCCGCCGGGCTTCGGCTCGTATGCGCCCGCGCCGCCCGCCCCGCCATCCGAAGGCCGGTAGAAATCACGGGGCGGCTGCGTTCCGCGATCGTAACCGCGCGGATCGCCTTGATCCGGCGCGTAAGCTGCAGGAGGCGGTGCGTCGCCTCTCGGCTCCTCGTATGGGGTGTAAACGCGCGGTCCCGTGTAGCTGCCGTCCGAAATCGGAGGCTGGTTATAGGGGCCGTAGCCGTCCGCCGTTTTCGTTCCCTGAGCAGGCGTAGCCTGGGGAAGCGGGGGCAAGTCCACCCGTGAGACTTGAAGATAGCCGCCCTGCTGGCCTTGGCTCGCGCTCGCCAGCATATAGCCGCTTTGCGGCTGGGTTCGATAGCTCGCCTGCTGAGCCGTTTGTGAGGTATCTGCCGCAACCTTCTGCGAAGGCGCTGCTGCCGCTTTGGCTGACGGCGCCGCGTCGTAGCCGCTCCCGAAGGAGGAAGAATCGAATCTGTCGAAGCCGGCGCTGCACCCGCCCAACAGAACGCAACCGAAAGTCAAATGCATAGCCGCGCGAAAATGACCGGGGCCGCGCCGCCCCTTTACAACGTTACTCATCGCCGCACCTCTCTATGTAAGAGTTATGCAACGTAAGGCTTAAGATTAACTTAAACGGCGGGTAACTTTCGTATCGTTATGGAGACCGGCGCCATTCGTCCTCCGGCAGAAGCGGCACGAAGCGAACGGGGAGCAAGGTCTGATAGGCGACGCGGCCGCCGCGCGTGATCAGCATAATCCTTTGTCCATCGCGCGAACCAACGGGGATAACCAAGAACCCGCACGGCGCAAGTTGATCCAGCAAAATCTCCGGAACCTCCGCGGCGGCGGCGGTCACGATGACCCGGTCGAAAAGCCGGGGTTCCGGCCATCCCTTTGTGCCATCGCCTTGGATCGCAGTAACGTTCGTCAGCCCAAGCTCGGCGAACCTCGCCGCAGCCGAAAGGTGCAACTCACGATAGATCTCCATGGTGTACACATGGCGTGCCAGCTTCGACAGGATTGCCGCCTGATAGCCGGAGCCGGTTCCGATTTCCAAAACATCGTGATCCGCCGTCACATGCAGGCGCTCGGTCATGTAAGCGACGATATAGGGCTGAGAGATGGTCTGTTCGCATTCGATGGGCAGGGCTTCGTCGGCATAGGCGCGCGCCTTGAGCCCAGCGATGGAGATAAAATCCTCCCGCGGTGTGCGGGCAATCGCATCGAGCACGCGGGGGTCCGAAATCCCGTTACGCTGAAGACAACGCAGCAGCTCCCGCAGCGTATCGTCTCTCATAACTACCATTCCTGAAGCGGCGCGCCCGGTTCGAGCCCGCTTCCCGCTACGGCGTCAGAAGCTCCGACAGCTTCGCGCACGTCTCACTATGCGTTAAATTCAAATAAAGCGGCGTTACCGATATCGCGCCGGTTTTGACCGCCCACATATCGGTGCCTTTGCCGGCATGGAACGAGCGCGGCAGGAAGCCGAACCAGTAATATGGGTTACCCCGGGTATCGAGGCGATCCTCGACGCGCAAGTAATCTTGATCGCGCCTGCCTTGCTCTGTAATCTGAATACCGTGGACTTTACTTGGTTCCCGGTCCGGAAAGTTGACGTTTATCAGAACGTCACGCGGCCAGCCCGCCTGCATAAGCTTGCGGACCAGGCTCGCGCCATGCTCCATGGGCGTCTCCCAATGTATTTTCCTCGGGTCCTCCCAGTTTACGGCTAGACTCATGGCGATGGAGGGAATGCCGAGCATCGTTCCTTCGATGGCTCCGGCGATGGTGCCCGAATAGGTCACGTCGTCGGCAATGTTCGCGCCGCGATTGACGCCGGACAGCACGAGCGAGGGCTCCTCGCCCTTAAGCACATGCCGCACGGCCATGATCACGCAATCGGTCGGGGTGCCTTTGACGGCGAAAATGCGCTCCGACAGCTTGCGCAGGCGCAGCGGCTCGTGCAGCGTCAGCGAATGCGCGGCCCCGCTCTGGTCGGTTTCCGGTGCGACCACCCACACATCGTCCGAAAGGTCCGAGGCGATCTTTTGCAGGACATCGAGGCCGGGCGCTTCAATGCCGTCGTCATTGGTGATGAGAATCCGCATGCTTCGGTTTTACGTTAATGCGGCGCCCGTGCCTACATTAAGTTTGCCGCAGGCACGTTTTTGCGAGACGTGGCGATGCGTTTTGAACGATCCCCGATTGGCGTACGCGCCAATCCCGGAGGATGAAGGCACTACGCCTTCACGCCTCCTCGAAGATACCGCTCAAGCTGAGGCGCAGGCCCGGTGGGTCGAGCACGAGACTTTCGCCGCATGCGACAGCCGTGACGATGGTGCCGCCGGGGCCGCGCCTATGATGGCCTGTGCGCCGGAATTCCGTATCGATTGTCAAATAATGCTCAATTGAGGGCACGCGAAGATAATTGAAAAGCTTGCGGATGCGATCGTGCCCCTGGGTGGAAGGAGAGGAGGCTTTGCGAGGCCGGCCGCGTTCTCAACTCCGGCGCATGCCGCGACGAGCAGATCTAAGCCGCGACGATTTCCAGCCCGCAAATAGATGGCGCTCAGCAGCTTCCACGCTGATGAGACGTTAGGCTTAGCCGGAGGTTTCTCCGAAACCTTTCCAACCTCTTAGCAAAACCTTTTGCCAAGCTCACCGCGGTTACAAAAAGATAATTAACAGGATTCCAGGAATCGAGAAATCGGCTTGAATCGCGAAAAAAACGCAAAAATACGGCGGGGAAAAATATCGCGGGAGGCTGTTTACCATACGAACGGTAACCATGCGGGCCGGGCGTTCCAGATAGTGCCGTTGGGCGGCGCTTCTTCCAGCGGCCGGCGGAAAAGATACTTCCCTTTGGGGTCGAAGAACGAAAGTCCAGCAATGTACACATGTAGTCTGCTGGCCCCTCGCAATCGGACTCGGCCCCGAAAGTGAAAAGATCGCCGTGGTAATGGCCCAGCTGTTAAGTGGCCGGGGAGATGCGCCGGCCGAGCCCTACCCCTCAACCAGCAACCTGCGCCGCCAGCGCCGTTTCAATCTTCGCCAGCGCCGGGTCGAGCGCCACCGCGGCCAGGCGCGTGTCGTTCGATGTCGCGGTCAGAGCCATTCTCTGGCCGTGCGTCGTGAACAGGCGGCACAGCGTGGTCGAGTCGGCAGCGTCGCGCACCACAACGGCCAACGCGCCGCCGCGGTGGGCGGCGAACTGGTCGGCGGCGCCGGTCAGGCGGGCGGTTGCCGCGGCCATGGCGTCGAAGTCCGGTGCCGTCCCTGCTGCGGCGACCACGAGGCCGTCCTCGTTGCTCAGCAGGACCGAGCCGAAGCTGCCCACTTTCGCGACCAGCTCGAGTAGCGGGGAAAGGTCGCGGCGTTGGCCGGCGCTGCCGACCCGTGCCAGGTCGACCGACAGGCGTTCGCGTTCCACCAGCGGCGCCAGCACCTGCTCGATGGTGGATTTCAGGGTACGGTCGTCATCCAGCGCGCTTGCGTTGCGCTGCTTCCAGTGTTGCAGGATCGCGGCTTGTTGTTCGGCCACGCCCCGCAGCCGGGTGCGTTCCTTTAAACCGCGCCTGAGGCCGGCGAGGTAGCCCGCCAGCAGCAGAAGCAACGCGGCGCCAAGGCCGATGAGAAGGGCGGGTATGTTCATGGATGCTCCGTCGCGCCGGTGGCGCTTTTGCAGGCGTTAACGCCCTCGATGCTGACATCGACGCGGCGGTCCCGCGGGTCGAGTTTCGCGGCGGCCTCCCCGGCACCGGCGGCGCGCACGGTCATGCTGCTGGCAGGGATGCCTTTGCTGGCGAGGAGGGAGGAGACGGCCTTGGCGCGGGCGAAGCTGAGCACGAGGTTGTGCGCCTCGGTACCGTGGCTGTCGGAATAGCCTGCAACGAGCAGCCTTGCATCGGCATGCTTGCCGAGCCAGTCGCTTAGCCGGGCGATGCCTGCGCGCAGCGGCGCGCGGTCTGCGTCCGTTGCGGTCAGCGGCTCGGATTTGTCCGTCGCGAACATGAGCGTCACGGGGTCGAAACAGGGCGGCGGCGCGGGCGGCGTCAGCACCTGGATGATGGTGGGCGGCGGCGCTGGCGCGGGCACCGGCACCTCAATGATTCTGGGCGGCGGCGGCGGTTCCTTTTCGTGCACCACGATGGTCACCGGCTTCTGTGGCGTCACGGGCGGGGCCAGCCAGATCAAGGCCGAAACAACCGCCAGCGTGGCACCCATGGCGGCGAGCGCGGCGACGAGCAAGGCGGGCGCGCCCTCGCCGGCCAATGGCAGGGCGGGCGGGAAGGCGTCGGGAAGATCGGCGTTCACGCACACACTTTCATCTTGCCGGCGCGGCGGACTGGGCGGCTGCAGGCACCTTGTACAGCGGCGTAATCAGGTCTATGCCGCAATCGAGGCTGGCACACCAATCGATGAATTTCTCGACCATCGGCTTGCCGCGGAACAGCGCGCCGTGCTGCGGGGCGATGATGTCGATGTCCAGGTTGCGCACCATGCCGGCCCAGGCGCTCATGGCGCGATTACTGGTCATGTAGCGGCGGTGGAAACCTTCCATGTATTTCAGGTGCGCTTCGAAGTCGGTGACTTCGAAGTATTCCATGCCGAGCGAGGCGCCGAGGTCGCCGGTGTACAGGATCTTCGCGACCGGGTCGTAAAGCTGGAAGTTGCCCACGCTGTGCAGGAAGTGCGCGGGCAGGGCGAACAGCGACTCACCGCCCATTTCGAACGTCATGCCCTCGTCGGGGATGGCAAGCAGCCGGTCCTCGAGCAGGTGATCCAGGCCGAAATGCGGCACGAAGCGCTGCCACAGCGCTGAGATGTACGCCGTGGCGTCGGTAGTCATCAGCCAGCCATTGACTGCGGCGACGATGTCCGGGTCCTGGTGCGAGAGGAACAGGTAGCGCAGCCTGCCGCGGCCAAGCGCCGCGAAGGTCTTCGACAGAACTTGGGAATAGACCTTGTGCCCGCCAGGATCGAGCAGCATGGCCTCGCCATTGTGCACGATGAGGTGCTGGTTCGCTTGCACCGCCATGCCGGCGCTGCCGGAATCCTCAAGGAGGATGTTACGGTGGGTGCCGTTGTCGAATAGTACTTTATCCGCCATGAGCAACTCCTGACAACGATGCGGCAAAAGGCACGGGTTTCGTGAAGCTGCCTAAAGGACTTTCTGCAGCGCCCGGATCGCTTCGCGCATGTCGAAGAAGATAAGGCCGAGCTTGCTGGATTCGTTCGTAACGGCGAGCAGCAGGGTGCCGCGCCCGGCGCTGAGAACCACGGCGTAACCGTGTTCGCCGCGCACGATCACTTCCTGCACGGCGCCGCGGGACAGTTCGATGGCCGCCCGGGTGCCCAGGTTAAGCAGCGTGGCTGCCATGCCGGCGACACGCGTTTCCTCGATGTTCATGTTGTCGGCGCGCGCGATCATCAGCCCGTCCTCGGAAATCAGCGCGCTTGTCTCGATCCCGGGAGAATCGATCTGCAACTTGCGGAGGATCCTATTCAGCTCATCGAGACGGTTCATGCTGCTCCCCTGCCTTTTCTGTGGCACAACCGGCATTTCCAACAGCCTGGACATCGCTTTCACCTTTTCTTCCATCACCCTAGACATCTCTTACACCGCATGTGTAGCAAAGCAGGCGGATAAAGGCCAGCAACTCTCGATATGGCGCAAGCCCAGAGCCGGATGCACCGGCATGATTAATGCCGGCAGGATTAACGCGCCCTTGGTATGCGATTCTCACCTGCATTTCTGAAAAATTTTCGCAGCTTATACAACTTTCCAAGTCAACTCTTTGCAGCCCAAGCACTTCGGATTTCGTTCATGAGTGGATGTTTAATATCATCTTGCTCCAATTCGTCGAAGTCGTCCAAGACCTCGTTGTCCCAGGTCTTTTTGTTCCGGGTTTCCTTTCCCCTGTGCTTGTTGTAAACGACTCTTGCTTCGTCCGTTGAGCCCTTTAGCATTAGAGCGTGGGCACGATTTGTGTCGATTGAGATGTAATCCTCGCTTATTGCGGCGGCCTGATCTGCGGTCGCGATCACGGTGTCATACTGGCCAGCGAAAAGCTGATACCATGAAAGACTTAGGAGAGCATCGAGTGTGCCGTCGCCGGGCTTCCCCTCAGCGGCAGTTTCGGTGCGGCGCACCTCCACAGCGATTCTTTCTTGGAGGCGCGCTGCCTCCGCATAGTTCTTGGCTTCGAACGCGCCGTTTACGGCCTTGGTTCTCTCTTGCGCGTCTTCGATGGCCTTTGCGGGGTCGGATGCGAGCGAAATCTCCGTTTCCTCGTAAGTAGCTTCTTGACCCGGTAATGAAGGCCGATTCCGCCCGGATGCGTGAATGTAGTTAGATGTTTTTTTTGCCCAATCGCGGGGAGCACCCTCCGCCGCGGTTATAACCGGCTTGTGCAAGACAGAGGAGTTGCGCTCAGACGCGTCTGCCTGGTGGGCGTATCGCCCCGAGCCAGCGCCAGCTTGAGTCACGACAACCCCCGCCGGCCGGAGCAGGCGCTCCCCTATCATAAAGCCTGCCTGGATCACCTGAACTACGGTATTCTCAGGCAAATCGGGCGCGCTCACCGTAGACTTGGCTTCGTGCAGGTGAGGATCAAATGGCTCGCCTAGAGGATCGAAACGCGTCACCCCATAGCGATTCAGTGCACTCAGAAGTGATCGTTCAGTAACCTCAAAGCCTTCTACGAGGCTGTTCAGGGTCAGGTTCGCGCCTAGCTGCTCTTTTGGAAGCGCTTCAATGGCGCGGTGAACATTATCGGCAACGCTAATCATATCGGCAGCAAATTCAGATATCGCATACTTCATGGATTCCTGATTATCCCGGTCACTGCGCAGACGCATGGCATTCATTTCTTCCTGAAGTTCGAGCTTTTTCTTTTCTAACGATTTGTTCTCAGCAAGCAAACCGTTCAGCGCAACATATAAATTCTGCAATTCATTCTGTTCATCAGTAGGCGCACCTTCTGCATTTTGCGCAGCAGGTGTGTTCTTCATCTTCAGCTTCCGTACTATCCGCCCCCACTTCAGAAGCTTGCTCTGTACCACGGCCAAATTTCACTCCACCTGGAACGCCTACCATCGTGTGAGCTCACACCGAAGATTGGCTATTTGCACGCATAATAAGCACCTCGTTTACGAAAGGCTACCGGTGGCGATGGCCGCATCGCCCGAACCGGACACAGCTGCCTCAGAATTTCAAGTGCCAGCTGCGTCCAAGGTTACCTTATTTGCCCAGGGCTGAAGAAAAATAGAAATTCGCTTAGCAATGAGGACGGCGCTCTGTGCAATAATTAAATAAGCGCCTTGATAGATCGGTCTAACCCCGGCAATACATCGATAACCCGATTGGGCCGCTTTCGGCCTTCAGCGATCGAGGAGCGCGGTCCCGCACGGAAGAATACCGTCTTTCCTCCGTGGGATCTTAATGCGGCCGCCTTGATGCCCATCCAGCTGCACCGCATGTATATGGCGTGCAAACAGATTTCTCCCTCTTTCGCGAGCGCCTCGCCGAGGCATGCCGCGCCCGTAATACGACCGAGGCCAAGGTGTGCTCCAGCATCGGCCTCGGCGGCCGCCGCGCCATAAACCTCACCGTCTG
>JBKQOR010000033.1:0-28387 GCA_052145435.1 Rhodomicrobium sp.
GCCCCACCTCGGCATAGACGTTCGCCTGAGCCACGCGCAGCGCCGCCCGCGCGGCATCGACGTTCGGATTGTCGCGAAGCGCGCGCGTGACAACCGCGTTGAGTTCGGTCGAATGAAAGAGCGCCCACCAATCGGCGGGGAGAGAGTTAGTGATTTCCAGCCGCTGCGTTTTTCCCTGTGCCGTGTTCTTCGCCGGCAGGCGCTCGGCGGTGAAGGCGGTGATTTCGGGAGGCTGCGGAAGCTGGAAATCCGGCCCGGCGCAAGACTGCAACCCCAAACACCCGGCGAGGCTCATCGCCCAACCGGCTTTGAACGCAGTCCTTCCAAGCGAGGCTGCGAAGCAACGTGTAACGGCCCTTATCATATCCGCTCCGCGAAGGAGTCACGCATGCCGGAAGAGCCCTACAGCTCAAGCTGACTCGCAACTAGCTTGCCTTATGTAGATGATTCGCTGAAGCCCAGTGTGGCAAACGCAATGGCAAATGTGTAAACTCGGCAACAGATGCACACTACTCTTGGAGCGGCCCGTGCGCTAAGCGGACTACACTTAATTGTGGCCAATTCTGCTGTAATACCGAATCCGGCTGAATAGTTCGCGGGCGCCACCCCGGAAAGCGCTGTCAGCGCTTATCCGGGGTCTTGCAGCATTCGAAGCACCCGTAAAGATCCCGGATACGGCGCAAAGGGCGCCGTTCCGGGATGACAACAGCGCCCAGCGAAGCATTCAACCGGATTTCGTATAATTCGCACCGCGGCGTATGGCCGTAAATCATTCTTGCCCGTAGAGCGCAGCCCTCGCGGGAGCGGCCCCCTAAGCCGCGATTGCCTCGGCCGCGCGCATCGGCGCTGCGGTCGCTATCCGCTGTTGCGCACCATCCGAAAAGCGCGCAACGATGCTGCGATCGGGGTAAAGCATGAGGCTCTTAAGCTCCCGCCTCGCCCAGCCGTTTCCGGAAAGGCGGGTCACCTTGACGCGCTGAGATCCAGAAGGAAAGCATGTGAGCATGCCCTCCGGATGGGTTAAGGTGAAGGCGCGGCCGCCTAGAGCGGCTTTCGATGCCTTGGGCGCGTTCAACAGCCAGCCCCCGCCAGCCTCGAAAACATAATCTTGTCCGGTACCAGTCCAAAGTCCGGTTTCAAGCGGCGCGCGCAGGTTTAAGAAGCAGCGCCACACAGCGCCGATAGATGCATGCGCGGTTAAGCAAGCCCAGCGAAATGCTACCGCGTTGCGCTCGCCACCAGGCGAAACGATGCAAACCTGACCGCCAGGAAGGGTCGAAGCCAGGAAGGCTGGCTCGGAGTCGCGCTCGATTGTGACGGACGGTTGGCCCGGCTCTAACAATATGCCGGCTTCCGTTGCAGCGCGCTGAGATGCAGGAAGATTGCAAGCATAGGATATGACTGCTGTGGCGCAAGGCTCTAGAAGCTCCGGGGGAAGGATCAAAGCTTGTGCAATTTGCGCGCTCTCGTCTCCAATCCAGCCGGACAGAGGATCCAAGGCGGGCGTCAGAATGCGCTGTCCGGGGCCCACTATCAGCGGAACCGGTGACTCTGCTTGCGATGGAGCGCGCTCAATCATGATTAACGATCGATCCAGGAAGACGGTTGCTTTTTCACTGTCCCATGAAGCGGTCACCAAAGTATGAATAAGCTGCTAGTACAGCCCGAGGCAAGTTCGTACCCCATTTGCCGCACGCTCGTAAGCGAACTTGCCTCGGATAAGCTGTACTAGAGTCACTATGTTGCTAGTACGCCTTATCCGCGGGAAATCCTGTCAGCGCTCGCGGCAAACGGGTCAGGATTTCCCGCGGGGCGTACTAGCGTGCCGGCCAAGCCCGTTGTGCAGACGGTAAAAAGCCTGCTATGAGCAGGAAAACGCGATCTGCAAGCGTTACCGGGCAAACCTAGAGGCTTCGAAGCATCGATGACTGTTGCAGTGATAATCCCCGCGCTGAACGAAGAGGGGAATATTGGACGTCTCGTCGAGGAGACCTTCCGGGCGATTCCCGCGGAAACGCTCGCGGAGGTGATCGTGATCGACGACGGCAGCTCCGATGGCACCGGCGCAGAGGTGAAGAGGCTAATCGCCGTCTATCCCAAACTCCGCTACATCCGCCATGGGGAACGGTCCGGCCAAAGCGCAGCCGTCAGAACAGGGGTGCTCTCCGCTAGAAGCCCTATCATCGCTACGATGGATGGCGATGGCCAAAACGACCCGGCCGACATTCCCAATCTTTTGAGCCGCCTTGCAGTGCCAGGCTCGACAGGCGCGGCTCTTGTGGGCGGTGTACGGGTTCGGCGCAAGACCGTTGGCTCGCGGCGCTTGGCGAGCCGCATCGGCAACAAGGCGCGCAACGCCATTCTGAAAGACAATTGCCCCGACTCCGGTTGCGGCATCAAGGTGTTCTGGCGCGAAGCCTATTTGCACCTGCCCTTCTTCACGAGCATGCACCGGTTCAATCCAGCGTTGTTTCTCATGCGGGGCCACAAGGTGGAATACCATCCCGTGAACGACAGGCCGCGCCTGGCGGGGCGGTCCAAGTATACAAACTTCAACCGGGCTTTGCTCGGCATTTACGACATGATCGGCATCGTTTGGCTGAGGCGGCGCACGCGTGTGCCGGCGATAGCCGAGGATACGGCAAGCGGCGCTAAAGCCGGACCGAAGCCCAACGGCAAGGCGGCGGCGGAGTGCCATGGCACACAAGTCTAACGCGCGCCTCAAAACGCAAAGAAACGGAGCGGAGAGTGAGTTTGGCTAATTTTGCGGCGGGGCTATCACATTGGTGGGCGGCTGTCACCTGGACCGAGCTATTTTGGGTCTCCTTCGGCTTCTTGGCGCAAGCGATGTTTGCGATGCGCTTTATCCTGCAGATCATCGCGAGCGAGCGCGTCAAGAAGAGCATTGTGCCGGAGACGTTCTGGTATTTTAGCTTTGCCGGCGGGGCGGGCCTGTTGCTCTATGCAATACACAAGGTAGACCCGGTGTTCATATTGGGGCAAGCTTTGGGGCTCGGCATTTATGCGCGTAACATCTATTTCATCTGGCGGCATAAGCGGCGGGGCGGCGAGCCGCAGGCCTTGAAAGCAGCCGGGTAATCCCCATCTATCTGTCTTCTGGAGACATTTCCGAACTTTTAGGCAAATGCCGGTTGCGATCTTGTGCAGATCGGCATATGTCAGGTGTGTGACGCGGGGTGGAGCAGCCCGGTAGCTCGTCAGGCTCATAACCTGAAGGCCGCAGGTTCAAATCCTGCCCCCGCAACCATTTTCCCGCAAAAAAAGTGCACCGCATCGCGCACCAGGCGTCAGCTAACGCGGGCGAGGGATAGCGCTCAAAAAAATAACGGTGCGTTTATGCGGCGCGCCGTTTTCGTTGTCCGCATCCTCCGGCAACCTCATCACGTCTTGCGACGCTACCCGAGCATAATCGGCCGGTCCGGAAAGCAAAGCTGCTCGCGGTCGCGCCAACTCGGCCGGACGTAATTTACCTCCATCAGCCGCCGCACGCCTACGATCGGCCGCTTGTCGAAGCCGTGCCACGTGTGCGGGCCCGGCACGAAAATCACCGCCGAGTTAAATTCCGCCGAGGAGCGGCCCACCCATTTCTTATCGTG
The DNA here is from genome assembly GCA_052145435.1 of Rhodomicrobium sp. Lineage (GTDB taxonomy): Bacteria > Pseudomonadota > Alphaproteobacteria > Rhizobiales > Rhodomicrobiaceae > Rhodomicrobium. The sequence goes on from JBKQOR010000033.1 coordinate 3,618, forward strand.
GTCGTAGATGTCCGTGCCCCAATTTTTGGCCTCGGGGCCGGTGCAGAGATAAATCACCATGGAGAAGAGCTTCTCCCGGATGTCGCGGTGAGGCTCAAGCCAGGCGCCATCGGTATCCTGGATGTACTCGACGCGCAGATAGCTGCCCTCGATCTCATCGGCCGGGATGCCGAGCGTCTCCGAGAACAGCCGGGCGGCCTCCGGGCGCTGAAAGGCTTGCGCGAACACCGCGCATGCCGGGAAATCGGCCTGCAACTGGGGCGTGAAAAACGAACGCTTCTTGTTGTTTTCGTTGAGGTCGCGAACGCCGCCGCATTCGTCGATCCAGGGCGGGCAAACCGGCAGGACCAGCACGCCAACGCAAAGGCTCTCGGGAAGCACTTCCTTCAAAACCCAGCGCCGGTAATAGTCCTCTTTGCGCAAGGATGCCTTCAGGGCACCGCAGAAGTGCTCGGCAACGGCAGCCGGTTCGGGGACAGGCGGGAAGCTCATTTAAGCCCTCTGTTTTTTGTGCCACTAGACCGTTGCGCGATTATGCGGACGGTTTGCCCTCTTTATCTTTGAGAACCTCGGCCGCGGGGTTGTGGCGCGGCACCAAACCGATCAGCTTGCGCAGCGCGGGGATGGATTTCGCGTAGGAGCTGATTTTGTGCCGCAGATACTCGCTCCTCACGTAACTCTCGGAATCGCAGTAGCAGAGCTGCAAGCTCATGCGCTGCCCCTTTTGCGGCAGGAAGCCGTGCCAGGATTTGTCGCTCACGCGGAACATGAGCATCTTGCCGAACTCTGGCGGATATTCGAAGGTGAAATCTTCACGGTCCGGGCTATTCAGAATCCTAAGCTTGCCGCGCTCATAGGGCCATTCCCAGGAAAAGCCGAGAAGCACGGTGATGATTTTGTGCTTGGAATCCGGGTGCGCGTATCCTTCATTATAGGCGCCGCTCGTTTGGCCCATCATCACGATCACGGGCGGATTGTGGCTGAGGTCGATGTTGAACTTCTCTTCGACGATATGGCGGAAGCGGTCGCTCAACAGGTCTTGAATGACGGCTTCGAATTTCGGCCCGCGCCTGAGCGACGGTAAGCCGTAGCTGCCGCGATGCGGAATGACCGGCGCGTCCCGCAACACCTCTTCCTTGAAGCGCGCTTCGATTGCGTTGGGGACGTAGGTAAAGTCGTAGGGTTCGTTCCTAAGAACGGCGGCCCGGATCGCTTCCTCGTTCAAATAGTTAAACGGCCGGTCCGCGGCAACCGCATTGGCTTTCCTTACCGCCGTCCCGGCGTTCAAGCTGCTCATGAGGCTTTCCTCCTAGAATCTAAAACGACGGCAGAGAGGGATCGCGGTTGGGCGCGACAGCGACACCTTCCACCTCCACGAGCCATTCCGGCCTGCATACGCGCCCTTGCACGACGATACACGGCAAGTTCGGGAAAGTATCGTGCAGATAACGGCTCACGCATTGATAGTCGGCTGGATCGCGCAGATAGACAATCAAGTACATCATGTCTTCGATTGACGCACCGCCCGACTTGAGAAGCGCATCCACATTTTCCATCGCGCGCCCGGTCTGCTCGAGCACATCGCCAATATGCAAGACGTTTCCGCGATTGTCGATGCTTGCCGTACCGGAAATGTAGTGGTGCATCCGGTCGGCAAAGCCGATACGCGTGCCGCGCTCGAAAGTGACGCCGTAGTCCCTTGTCGGGCAAAGCCGGCTGAAATCGTTCAAATAGAAGATTTGCTCCGGTTGAAGATCCAGGAGCGACAAGGCATCCATGCACACCGTATCGAACCGGTCCGCGCTTGTGCCCTCGATCCCGGTGCTGGCGATGTAATGAGTGTCGTGCGTAAGCCCATTTTCATCGAAAAGCGCGCGGCGGCTGTCGACCATGTCCTGATAGAAAATGTCCACATCCTTGATGAAGATCCAAGTCCTTACGCAATGACCGGCAAGCGTTGCACCTTGGCTATCCAGCACTTGGAGGAGCTCGTCGAACACCGCGCGGGTTTCGGCCGCGGGTGCTGGAAGCGTTGGTTTACCATCGACCCACGGGCCGGCGCTCCACAGATAGCGCATGCCGTTCTTTCTCATCAGCATGTGCCTTGGCCCGATGAATTTTTTCTCAATCGGCGCATCGCTGGCGATATGATAGGCGAGCAGCGCAATTTTCGAGCCGGACAGCGGCACTTGCTGGATAATCGAGGTCGAAACGGGATTTTCCGCGATCTCCTCGATCAAGGCGCTGTCGCATACGGCGTCGGCCTGATTGAGGATGTCGCTTAAAAAAATCCGCCTGAAGATCGCTGTTTCCGCGGTCAGGCCGCGCTCTTCCAGCGCAGCGCGATAGCGCCCCTCAAGGCCAGCGGCTTGATCCGCAAAACTGCCGCCCTTGGGGGCGTCGATCATGAAGAAATGCTCGGTGCCGCCATTCGCGCCTTGGAAGCTTCGCCACGCGACCCCTTCGCTGCACGCCGCCGTGATATGACTTCCGGGCTGTGCTTGCGGGCCCGCTCCGTCATTCTTGAGGAGAACCGGCTCTTGCCTCGCGCCGCTTTGAGCGCGGAGCTTTCGTTCGGACATTGCCAAGACCTTTCCGCCCGCTCCCATTCGAGACGGGGGCCGAGTTAAGCCATCAGGGTCTCTTAGAAGCTCTATTGCTCCCTCCCTTGACCTGGGTCAATTTTCCGGTTTGCTGTCCTCGCCTGTGGCATTTATACACAGCTGTAATTCCGTCCTTTGGTTGGAGAGACTATGGCAGCGGCGAAAATTGGCATCGTAATCGTCTCTGACCGGGCAAGCCGGGGCCTTTACGAGGATCTCGGGGGCCCGGCCATTGCCGGCTATCTGGCCGGGATACTCACTTCCCCCTGGCAGGCGCTGGCTCGCGTGATTCCTGACGAGCCGCGGGGAATCGAGGACACTTTGATCGCCCTCGCGGACGCCGAAAAGTGCGCTCCCATATTGACGGCCGGCGGCACCGGTCCGGCGCCGCGCGATGTGACGCCGGAAGCGACCGCGGCCGTTTGCCGGAAGATGTTGCCGGGGCTTGGCGAGCTGATGCGGACTAAGAGCCTGGAGCAGGTTCCGGCGGCGATCCTGTCGCGCCAAACCGCGGGCATTCGCGGGCCGGCGCTCATCGTCAATCTGCCGGGGCGGCCGTCCTCGATCCACGACTGTCTTGGCGCGGTGTTTCCCGCTATCCCTTATTGCCTGGATTTGATTGGTGCTGCCCGGTTGGAGACGGACCCTGAAAAGTGTAAGGCCTTCCGGCCCGCGAAAGCATAAGGGGTAGCTTTGCAGCCGCGCTTAGGACAAGGACCGCTCCAAACTCATGACAAAGCTTAGCGTGCTCGTGGCAGGTGGCGGCATTTTCGGGCTCTGGCAAGCCTTCGAGTTCGCGCGGCGCGGGCATGGCGTGACGCTGCGCGAGGCCATGCCCGAAGGGCAAACCGGCGCCGCCAGCCGGTTTGCCGGCGCCATGCTCGCCCCAGATTGCGAGGCCGAGGGCGCCGAGGCAATCGTTCGCGAGCTGGGCATCGCCGGCCTCAAAATGTGGCGCGAGGCCTATCCGGAAGTGACCGCGGCGGGAACCCTCGTCGTGGCTGCGGCGCGCGACGGGGCCGAGCTTTCCCACTTCGCCAGGCTGACCGCCGGGCACGAGCCGGTGGATGCGAGCCGCATAGCAGCGCTCGAGCCCGAGCTGGCGGGCCGGTTTGCGCAAGGCCTCTATTTTCCTAACGAGGCGCATTTGGCGCCGAGGCGCGCGCTCGATTTTCTTGTGAGCGAGCTGCGCCGTCTGGGCGCCGCTCTTGAATTCGAAAGGCCCGTCCCCGCGCCGCTGTGGCTCGCAGCCAGCGCTGGCGAGGCGGTTATCGACTGCCGCGGGCTTGCGGCACAGGGAGAACTGCCGGAGTTGCGCGGCGTCCGTGGCGAGATGGCGATCTTGAGCGCGCCGCAAGTGCGCCTTTCCCGGCCCATCCGCCTCTTGCATCCCCGATTCCGCTTATATGCGGTGCCCTGGGGCGATGGCGTCTACATGATCGGGGCAACTTCAATCGAAAGTCAGGACGGAGGGCCGGTCCGTTTGCGATCCGCGCTCGATCTTCTCGGCACGGCCTACGCACTCGTTCCAGCCTTCGCCGAGGCGCGCGTTGTCGAGCTGTCCGCCGGGGTACGGCCCGCATTCCCCGATAACATTCCCAAAATCCGCGTGCGAGGCCGCACGATTACAGTAAACGGCGCGTACCGGCATGGCTACCTGATGGCTCCGGCGATAGCCGCGCTCGTTGCCGGATACCTCGAAACGGGGCAAGCCGATTCCCCGCTCTTCGACCTGCGGTAAACTGAGGAAGGATGGAAATGCGGCAATGCCCCGCGGCAAGTTGGCGGTTGGACCGTCTGCCGCGGTTTCTCCTCTCGCAATCAATCGCCGTCGTATTCCGCCCAGCAATCGGGCGTTTCGTAAACGGTGACGCTGGAAAGCTGCGGAAGCAGCGGCCCGGTCCGTTGCCAGATCCAGATCGCGATGTTCTCCGCGGTCGGATTTTCCAGTCCGGCGACCTCGTTGAGGCAGCGCTTGTCGAGTTGGGCCAGCAGCGGCGCGAAAGCCGCCTCGACATCGAAGAAGTCGATCACGAAACCCGTGACCGGATCGATGGGGCCCTCGAGCTTAAGCTCGACACGATAGGAATGCCCGTGCATCCGCCGGCAGCGATGCGTTGGCGGAACGTTCGGCAGAACGTGCGCAGCCTCAAAAGTGAACGCTTGAGTTATTTTCATTCAATCTTTCCGTCTCCCGCAGCTGCTACGCTGCCGGCGCGCATCCGGCCATGCCGCGTGTGTAACCGTCGATGAGCGCTCCGGGCAGGCCGAGACCGGAGAGGGCCGAGCGTGCTCCGGCCGGATCGATGAGGCCGTCCAAAAGATCGCGGTAGATCGCGCTCACCGCACCCATACCGATGGTGTGGGGCGAGAGCCTCAGACGCCGGATCCCTGAGGCCGCCGCCTCGTCCGCGGTTGGACAAAAGGCTTGCATTCCCTGAGATAGTGTCTGAACGCCGTTCACGGCAAGGAAGGGCTGGCCGTCGATGGTGTCCACCGCGAGCCCGTCGAGGTCTTTCGCGCAAACGAATTGGCACGAATCTTTATGCAGCCCGTGCAGCCGAGCATGGTAGCACCGGCTCGACAGAGCGAGGGGAAGGCGGCCGAAAGCGAACACCTCGATCTCCAGGTCAGGGCAAGCTCCGGCAATTGTGCGCACGGACGTCAGCGGCAGCTCCACGGGCGTGCAAAGAGTCGCGGCACCGCGCGAGGCAAAGAATTGGGCGGCGCGTTCGTTATAGACGTTGACGAGAGGCCCAACCACGAAAGGCCGGCCTTTGCGCAAAGGCAGCGCGGTCACGTCGTTCACCTCGACGAGGCGTTCATCCCCGCAGAGCGCTGCGACGGACTTGCGCTCCCGCTCCGTGGCGGGCAGCGCCAGCGTCGAAAGCACCACTTCCTTTCCCGCCGCTTCCAACCGCTCGATGACCTCCGGCCAAACGGGATCGGAAAAAGGCATGCGCTTGCCGCAAACCACCTCGCCAAGGTGCACGCGGTCGAATTTCGAGTTCGCGGCGATCTCATTGTAAAAGGAGCGAAGCCGGTCTGCCTCCCAATTGAATAGCAGCGGTCCGAGCGTCAGGCCGATTTTGCGCAACCTCACCTCCACGTCTTCTTGTAGGCGCCGGACGTCTGACGGCCGCCTTCGACGAAGGCCTGAAGCATATGTTCGGCTTCGAGGGGCGGCTGCCCGGCCTCGACCGCATCCACCACCCGGCGGAACATCCGGACCACTTCGGCCACATACCCCTTGCCGCGCTGGCGCCCTTCAATTTTAAGCGCAGTGACGCCGGCCTTCTTGAGGTTTGCAATCAGACCCGCCGCGTTGAGGCTGGTGGGGTCCTCGAACAGATAAGAGGTCTTGCCGCCGGCCACGAAGCGGCCCTTGCACAGCGTTGGATATCCGGCGGGCTCCGAAGGTTTGAAGCGGTTGATGGTGAACCCGGCAAGTTTGGCCGCTGTGCCGTCCTTGTCGTGCGAATAGGCGACGGCTTCCGGCGGCGAGCAAACGCCGGAAATGTTCGGAGACCTTCCCGTTGCGTAGGAAGACAGCGCACAGCGTCCCTCCGCCATCGGGCACAAGCCGCCGAACACGAACACTTCGGTTTCGATGCCGATCGCGCGATTGAGCGCCGCGATCTCCTCCACCGAGAGCACGCGGGGAAGCACGACCCGTTTCACGCCGAAGGCCTGCGCATAGAACCCGACTGCCTCGGGCGTGGCGGCGGCGGCCTGGACCGACAAGTGAATGCGCAGATTAGGATGCTTTGCTGCCGCATGGTCCAGGACTGCGATATCGGCCAAGATGACCGCGTCGGCTCTTGCCCTCTCCGCATTTGCGAGTGCCTGCGCCCAAGGTTCGAACGCTCCTGCGCGTGCGAAAGTATTAATGGCCACAAGGACTTTGGCGCCGCGCTCATGGGCAAAGCGCACGCCGTCGTGCAGCTCTTGCGGCGAGAAGTTGAGGCCGGGAAAATTGCGCGCATTCGTTTCATCGCGGAAACCGCAATAGACCGCGTGCGCTCCCGCCTCGACAGCGGCACGCAGGGCGGAGGGCGTCCCGGCCGGGCATACAAGCTCAATGCTCATTGGAGGAACCTGCGGGTGCTCCGGCGAAGCGCCGCGCGAGCGCTACGGCATTGAGGACGAGGCTGTCTGTAACCGAGCCCACGCTCCCGCCGAGGCCGATGAAATCCGACGGCTTGAGATCGGCGTCCTCGATGGCGTTGCGCAGCGCAAGCAGCGCGTCCACTTTTCCGCTTATGGCGATGCCGCGGCTGAAGAAAAGTGCGTCTCCGTCGAAGGTGCCGTCGAGCAGACCGAGGAGAGACAAGAGCGGCCCGCGCACAACGACGTCGCTCGCTGCGGACGCTTCTTTGCTTACCATTTTGACTTCGGCCGCGGCTCCGTCGGGCACGATAAGAAACGCGTAAGTGAGATCGGTGGGGTCGATGAAGAACAGGGTCCGGCGGTGCTCGCCGAGCCTTTCGAAAAGCACGAGCCGCCGCCGGGCAAGATCGCGCAGCGAGCGCGTCAAGAAAAAGCCAAGCGGCAGCACGCCTGCCGGACGGGCTAGAAGCCGCAGGAGGTACGGCAACTCGCCTTGGAAACTTTCGGCCATTTCATTCCCGCCAAAAAGAACCTTCGGATGGACGCACCATAGCTCTTCGCTAGCTGTGCAGTATAGCGGATTCGGGCCGCGGCCCGATAGATGACAAAAGCGCCCTACGCCGCGCTGCCGCTTGACGAAGGTCAAACCAAGCCCAATCGCCTTGCTGGGACGGTGAGACGTTTTTGCGCGATAGACCGCACTTGTGCGAAATTTCGCTGGCGAGTGACGAACTTTCCGCGCCCGTGCTAGCTGTGCAAAATAGCTTCAAGCTTGATTTCTTGCGGCTCAGCGAGCAATACAGGGTTAATGGGGAGCCGCACGAGGAAGGCGGTAAGCCCCAAAATGGCTCGCGCTAAATTTGTAAAGTTCTACGGGGTTTCTGGCTTAATCAAGGGGGATAGCGGCTGCTCTGCCAAGTTAACTCATGGGAATATCAAAGGCTTAAGCCGAAAGCTAAGCATCGCGGCGCCGGCCGGTAAGGATCCGGTGAGGCGCTTTTGAATAGAGTCGCCGCCGTCTAGCGGACTTGAAGGATCGATCAACCCGGCCGAAGTGTACCTCCCGGCCCCGGGCCAGAAAGCAGACATCACCCTCTATGAACATCGTCATCGTCGAAAGCGCCGCCAAGGCGAAAACCATCAATAAATATCTCGGGGCCGGCTATAAGGTCATCCCGTCCTACGGTCATGTGCGCGATCTGCCGGCGAAGGACGGATCGGTCCTGCCGGACAGCGATTTCGAGATGACGTGGCAGGTCGAGGCCGACTCCCAAAAGGTCGTCAACGAGATTGCCAAGGCGGTGAAGGGCGCGAGCCGGCTGATCCTCGCCACCGACCCGGATCGCGAAGGCGAGGCGATCTCCTGGCATCTCTTAAAAATCCTGGAGCAGAAGCGGGCGCTGAATGGCGTCGCGGTGGAGCGCGTTGCGTTCAACGCCGTTACAAAAGACGCGATCCTCACGGCGATGGCTCATCCGCGCAAAATCGACGAGCCGCTTGTCGACGCGTATCTGGCGCGCCGCGCGCTTGATTATCTTGTGGGTTTCACGCTCTCGCCTGTCCTGTGGCGGAAATTGCCGGGCGCGCGCTCTGCCGGGCGGGTGCAGTCTGTGGCGTTGCGCCTCGTCTGCGACCGCGAGGCCGAGATCGAGGCGTTCAGGACGCGCGAATATTGGACCGTCGAGGCGAACCTCAAAACGGCCGGCGGTGAGAATTTCGCAGCGCGGCTCGCCGCGCGCGACGGCAAGAAGCTCGACAAGTTCGACATCCCCAACGAGGCGATGGCGCACGCCTATCGCGACGCGCTTCGCGGGCAGCTTTTCCGCGTGGAAAGCATCGAGGCCAAGGAGCATAAGCGCAATCCGGCGCCGCCCTTCACTACTTCGTCGTTGCAGCAGGAAGCCTCGCGCAAGCTGGGCTTGTCCCCGCGCCAGACCATGCAGATCGCCCAGCGCCTCTATGAAGGCATCGACATCGGCGGCGAGACCGTGGGCCTCATCACCTATATGCGAACCGACGGCGTGCAGATCGTGCCGGAGGCAATCGCACAGGCTCGCAGCCAGATCGAGTCGCAGTTCGGCAAGCGGTACGTTCCGAATGCGCCGCGCCTATACAAGACCAAAGCAAAAAACGCCCAAGAGGCGCATGAAGCCATTCGCCCGACGGATTTCGGCCGCCAGCCGGACAAGCTGAAAGGCCTCAGCGCCGAAGAAGCGCGGCTCTATAAGCTCATTTGGCAGCGCGCGGTTGCAAGCCAGATGGCGAGCGCGGACATCGAGCGCACGACGGTTGAGATTAGCGCGCCGGGCCGCGACGGCCACGCCTACGGCTTGCGCGCCACGGGCTCGGTGGTTCTGTTCGATGGCTTCCTCAAGCTTTACGAGGAAGGGCGCGACGATGCCGAGGACGAGGACGGCAGCCGTTTGCCCAAGCTGGAGCGTGGCCAGGAGCTTCGCGATTCAGGCGTCGAGGCCACGCAACATTTTACCGAGCCGCCGCCGCGATTCACCGAGGCGACGCTCATCCGCGAGATGGAGCGGCTTGGCATCGGCCGCCCCTCGACCTATGCCAGCACCATGAGCCTCTTGCGCGAGCGCGAATATGTGAAGCTCGAAAAGAAGCGGCTCGAGCCCGAGGACAAGGGCCGGCTCGTCACCACCTTCCTCGAAGCGTTTTTCAAGCGCTATGTAGAATACGATTTCACGGCCTATCTGGAGGACCGGCTCGACCTTGTCTCGGACGGCAAGCTCGATTGGAAGGAACTTTTGCGCGAGTTCTGGCGCGACTTCCTCGCGGCGGTGACCGAGATCAAGGACTTGCGCGTGGCGCAGGTGCTCGACGCGCTGAACGAACTCTTGGGCCCGCATATCTTCCCCGCCAAGGCGGACGGCAGCGATCCGAGACTGTGCCCGCTGTGCGGACAGGGGCAGCTTTCGCTGAAAACCGGCAAGTTCGGCGCCTTTATCGGCTGCTCGAACTATCCCGAATGCCGGTTCACCCGCCAGCTCAAGACCGGCGGCGGCGACGGAAACGGCGAGACGGCAGCCGCGCCGGCCGACACGGTGCTTGGCACAGACCCGGAAACGGGCTTGGCCGTCACTCTAAAGAGCGGACGCTTCGGCCCTTACATTCAGCTGGGTGAGGGCGAAAACGGTGAGAAGCCGAAGCGCGCCTCGATCCCACGCGGTATCGAGCCGGCGCAGATGGGCCTGGAATATGCCCTGAAGCTCTTGGCGCTTCCCCGCGAGGTTGGCATCCATCCCGAAAGCGGCAAAGCCATCATGGCCGGCTTCGGGCGCTACGGCCCGTATATCGAGCATGACGGGAAGTATACGAAAATCGATGCAGGCGAGGTTCTGGCCATCGGGCTCAATCGCGCGGTGGCGTTAATTGCGGATGCCGCGGCCAATGCCAATGGCAAAGCGGCTCGTACCTCAGCTCCGATCAAGGTTCTCGGCGAGCACCCCACGCAGGGCGGTAAGGTTGAGGTTCTTGCCGGCAAGTACGGCCCCTATATAAAGTTCGGGAAAGTCAACGCGACGATCCCAAAGGATATGGCACCTGAAGCCGTGACCATGGAAGAGGCGGTCAAGCTTATCGCCGCCCGCATGGAAAGCGGCGGCGCCAAGAAAAAAGCGGGCGGAAAGGCGAAAGCAGCCAAGCCGAAAGCCGCCGCGGCGAATGGAAAGGCTGCGAAGGGCGAGCCAGCGACAGGCGCGAAAAAACCCAAGGCAGCGGCCAAGAAGACGGCAACGAAAGCGGCGAGCGAGGCGACCTAGCCCGTGCCGCGCAAGAAAGACAAAATGAAAACCGACGAACAGGGCGCGCAAGATGCGCGCTCAAAGAAATTAGCCAAAGAAGACGTTCTTCAATTTATTCACTCCAGCACCGGAAATATTGGCCGCCGCGAGATCGCGCGCGCCTTCGGGATCAAGGGCGCCGATCGAATTGAGCTGAAGCGCATCCTAAAAGAGCTTGCCGCCGATGGGCTGATTGCCGATACGCGGAGCCGGATGCGCAAGGAGGCGCTCGCCCAGGTTGGCGTGCTCGTTATACGCGCCCAGGATAGGAATGGCGATCTGATCGGCACGCCGCTGCACTGGAACGAAGAGGATGGCGCGCCGCCGCGCATCCTTCTCGACATAACGAGGGCATATCAGGGGCCGGCCATTGGCGTTGGCGATCATGTGCTGGCGCGGCTGCGCGAAGCGATCGAGGAAACCGCCGGCGGCGGGGAGAAATTCGGCTTCGTTGCCTCGCCGATCAAGCGGCTGCCGCGCAGCAAACCCCGCCAGCTCGGTATCCTGCGCAAGGCCGGGCGCGGCTTTATCGTCGAGTCTATCGACAAGAAAGACCTGAAAGAATGGCCCGTTCAGGACGGCGATATGGATGGCGCCGAGGATGGTGAGCTTGTCCGCTTCGAGGTTGTGCGCGATGCAAAGCTTGGCCGTCCAGGTGCGCGCGTCACAGAGCGGATCGGCCATCCTCAGGCCGAGAAATCGGTGAGCCTGATCGCGATTCATAATCACGGGCTCCGCGACCGCTTCGGCGAGGATGTGCTGGGAGAGCTTGGATCGCTGCCGGAACTGACCATGGCGCACCGCGAGGATCTCACCCGCCTGCCGCTTGTCACCATCGATCCCTTCGACGCGAAGGATCACGACGACGCGGTTTGGGCCTCGCCCGATACCGATCCGGCCAACGAAGGCGGCGCAACCGCAATCGTCGCAATCGCCGACGTCTCCTTCTACGTGAGGCCGGGGACTGCGCTCGATCACGAGGCAGCCTTGCGTGGAAATTCGGTGTACTTCCCCGACAGGGTTGTGCCGATGCTGCCGGAGAAGCTTTCGAACGATCTTTGCTCGCTGCGCGACGGCGAACTGCGGCCATGCCTAGCGGTGCGGATGACCTTCGACCGCAACGGCAAAAAGCTTTCGCACCGCTTCACGCGCGCGACGATGCGTTCGGCAGCAAAGCTCTCCTATCAAGAGGCGCAAGCAGCCATCGACGGCAAGCCAAACGCAAAAACCGCGGCGCTTCTCGATACGGTGCTGCGCCCGCTTTGGCAGGTCTATACGCTATTGAAGGAAGCCCGCGATAAGCGCGGCCCCCTCGATCTCGATCTGCCGGAGCGAAAGATCATACTCGATGAGCGCGGGCTCGTCTCCCGCGTCATCGTGCCCGAAAGGCTCGAAGCACACCGGCTCATCGAGGAGTTCATGATCCAGGCAAACGTCGCGGCGGCGGAAGCGCTCGAGGCGCAAAAATCGCCGCTGATTTACCGGGTCCACGATGCGCCGTCCTCGGAGAAATTGGTCGCGTTGAGTGAGTTTCTCGCGAGCATCGGCATCAATGCGCCTAAAACCGGCTTCAACCGGCCGGGCCAGTTCAACCGCATCTTAGCCAAAGCCATGGGCACCGAGCATGAGGAGCTTCTGAACGAAGTCGTGCTGCGTTCTCAGGCACAGGCCGAATACCGGCCAGGAAATCTCGGGCATTTCGGTTTGAACCTGCGCCGCTACGCGCATTTCACCTCGCCTATCCGCCGCTACGCCGATCTTATCGTGCACCGGGCGCTCGTAAGCGCGTTCCGGCTGGGCGAGGGCGGCCTATCGGACGCGGAGCGGTCGAAACTCGATCGCATCGCGGAAACCATCTCCCATAGCGAGCGCAAAGCGATGTCAGCCGAGCGGGAGACCGTCGAACGGCTGATTGCCATGCATCTGGCGGAGCGCGTGGGCGAGGCTTTCCAAGGCCGCATTTCAGGGGTGGCCCGCTTCGGCCTTTTCGTGAAGCTCGCCGATACAGGTGCGGATGGCTTCGTGCCCGCCGCGACGCTCGGGCGCGATTTCTACCGGCATGTCGAGAACGCGCACGCCCTTGTCGGCGAGCGCACGGGCGAAAGCTTCAGGCTTGGCGACAAGGTCGATGTGAAGCTTGTGGAGGCGAACCCCGCGGCGGGCGCGCTCCGGTTCGAAATGCTGAGCGACGGCCGTTTCTCAGCTGGGCTTGCGAAAGCCGGCCGGAAACGGAGTGGAAAAACAGGCGGCAAGGCTGTCAAAGCCGGGGCAAAGCGCCCGGCGCCATCTTCCAAGAAGAAGCGGCACGTCCGGGACTCCTCCCAGAACAGCGAGGCGTGACAATTGGCGCCGGTCCACGGAATGCACGGAGCCGCGCTGCATCGGCGCGGAGCCTCCGCAACAGGGACGCCGCTGTGATCGAAGTTAGGCAGCCAACATTAAACTGAATAGATACTGCATTGCATCGTGACTTTTCAACGGAAGTGAATTACGGTGTCCTTCCCCTTGACTTATCCCCTCAACTTGGTCCACTTTCAAGCCTGCTTGGAGCTACGTCGGAATCTATCATGGCTAAGCCTGTAACTCAGAAAATCAAGTTGGTGAGCTCCGCCGGTACCGGTTACTATTACGTGACAAATAAGAACCCGCGGAATTTGACCGAAAAGCTCGTGCTTAAGAAATACGACCCCGTGGTCAAGAAGCACGTGGAATTCAAAGAGTCGAAAATCAAATAGCTGTACGCGCTGGCGTCGACGCCAGCTGCTCCCGAATATCCCAGTTAAATGGAGAGGTGATCAGCTCCGCTTCCATCGGCAGCGGGGTAAGTCCGATTTAGGATGCGAAGCTGATCTTTCTACCATTGGATCAAGAGGGCGTGACCCAACGGCTCGTTCCGAAACCTCCAGCTTGCGACAACTTAAAGGTTTCGGTGCATGCCCTACGGACCCAGGAGATGCGGCGGACCTGAGCACTCCGCAGGGTATCTGATAGTATATATGTATGAGAAATTATGCGCTGTTGGCAAGTGCAGATCGACATTTTTCTGCCTCACTTGTGAGCTTTTGCGCTAATCCTCCTTAACATTGCCCGAACGTCACCACAAAAGTTTGCTGCGAACCCAACGGGAGTCAGTCTCCAAGCGGTTGTTTAAGAAGCGTATTCGGCTTTTATCAAAAACAATCCGCGGAAAGCACTCAGATTTTTGAGGCGAGGCTGCGGCGAATGAGTTTTCCCCGCTTTCCCCAAGCCTTTAGGGCAAATGCGATGGAACAAGCTGGCGAATCGTATCGAGAAAGCGCGAAACGGAAATCGGTTTTGAGACATAGGCTTCGCATCCGCCCTCTCTTATGCGCTCCTCGTCCCCTTTCATCGCGAACGCCGTAACCGCTACGATCGGGATATGACGCAGACTGTCGTCTTCCTTTAGCCACTTTGTTACATCCAGGCCCGAAACTTCCGGAAGCTGAATGTCCATCACGATCAAGTCAGGCCTGTGCTTGCGCGCAAGTGCGATAGCGTCGATTCCATTGCGGGTCTGCAGGGTCTTGTAGCCATGCGCTTCCAGCAGATCGTGAAAGAGCTTCATATTGAGCTCATTATCCTCGACGATCAGAATTGTGCTAGCCATGGCAGTATTGCTCGCCTTCGGCAGGACGCGAGGCTGCGGGACGCCTGCCGCGGGGGTTCGCGGTGCCGTTCGTTTTGAAAATGAATGAAAGCGCATAGCCCGTTTCACAATGAAGCATTCGCGCCCCCATAATCTCCAGGATGTGTTAATAAAGTCTAACCTATTGCGCGAAGATTTGCCAGACTGCCGCTCGCCTCAAGCTAAGGGCATTGTTTTGTTTCAAAAAACTCGATGCTGGATAATTCTCCTTCGAGCGAGAAGGTACCGTAATCGAGCTTGAGCTTGCGACTCACTCCATTGGAATACATGCGGAAAGAGATTTCGTAGGAGGGAAGGCCATCCTTCTTCGGCCCCGGTTCGTAGTAGCTTACAACAACCGGCCACGACGGAATCGTGTCCAGCAGGCCCGCGTTCTTTATGGCGGGAAGCTGTGAATTGGCGCTGAGCTCGAGCGGTGCGCCAATAACGGAGGTTGTCTCGTAGAGCTTCGTGCCCTTCTCGGAACCGTCGTAGATGTCGGCCTGGAGCCTCGTTTGCCCCGCAACCGCCGTCTTCAACAAGTTCAGCGAATGCTGAGTGGGGAACAGAATCTTGCCGGAGAGGGAAAATGAGGCTCTCTTCGGCTTTTCAAGATCGACATTGATGGCATCGCGAGTATGCAGCAGCCGGCGCGCAACACCCTTTGTGCTCTCGGCGAGCTTGTTATTCGTGTATTGGGACGTGGAGAAACGGAAGCGCCTGCCTTCCGCATCTTCCCAGCTTTCCGACCGGATATCGTTCGTGACCGGTTTGCCGTCGCGATCGAACACCTCGGTGATGAGGCGCGTGTTCAGCGTATAGCCCAAACAGGGCGAGCCGCGGAAATCGTACACGAGCTGACCGCGAATGTCGGTGACATTGGAGCCGGCGCCCGTATCGCCGAGCGTCAGCTCGTAAACGGCCCGGTGCGAAGCGAGCCCATAGCTTTGAGCGGGGGCTTCCCGCTTGGAAGCAGGCGGATGCGCGGCGAGGTCCTGAGCCGGAGCGCCCTGCGCAATAGCGGGCTGCAGGGCCAGCAGCAGAGTTACGCTTGCGCCAAATGCGGTCCGGAAGGGCGAGGCCAGCTTATGCTTCATATCGGATCCTACGAGCGTTAGGTTCAACCAATCCATTGATACCCGGCTTCAGAAAAAAATAACAGCCTTCCCGCCGATTTGCGCGGCGCTCTCCCCAGCCCTTCGCGAGCTTGCACGCCGCGGCGGGCAAGGCGTTCACATCGGAACGCACCCCATCATTTTCCAGGGGGGTAGCGCACAGGCCGCAGAGCGCGGCTTAGCGGCGGACAGGTGCCAGCGAGCCTATCGCCAAAAATGGCTAATTTGCCGTCTATTTGAACACATCGGCGAGCGCGATGGCGATGCCGGGCGGGTCGAGTCTTAGCAGGCCCTCGCGCAGGATGACCGGAGGCGCGACGCCCCGGCTTTCGCGGCGGTAATGGATCAACTCGCAGCATTCCCAATCGGCGATGACATAATGCTCGATCGACGGCACTTTGAAATAGCCCGCCAGCTTCACGGTCAGATCCCTGCGCTCCGTGGAGCGCGATAAAACCTCCACGGCGATCACGGGATCTGGCGTTACGATATCCGTTTTGCCCATGCGCCCAGCGAACACCACCACGTCCGGCTGGAACGCGGTGTTAGGTCCCACTTTCACGACGGTGCCATCGATCCCAACCGAATAATCGAGCCCGGATTCAGCAAGAGCGCGCAGAAGTGCCACATAGATGCGTCCCTTGACATCCACGTGACCCCAACTCTGCGATTGCTGCATTTGAGGCTCCCCGTCGAATAGCTCCCAGTGCTTTTCCGGGCGCGCCTCGACCCAGCTCAGGAATTCTTCCGCCGTCATCGATTTTTGCGCGAGCGCTGCCATAGGGAGAATCTAAGATCGCGGATTGACCGCAGCAAGAAGCACGAACTTAGAGAACGCCGCGCTCACGTAGCTGCCGGCGGCCCTGGAGCGTTTTCGAAAACGGTGTTAAAACTATTCCAAGCCTATATTAGCGCTATCGTGTCAGCCGGGAGCCTAGACTTGGACGATAAACGCGCTGCTTTGAGTGTCAGCGTTCTCAAGGGCGCGCGCGATTTAAGTCCGGAACAGTGGGACGCTTGCGCGAACCCGCCGGGCGGCGTTTACAATCCGTTCGTGGCCCACGCATATTTCCTGTCGCTCGAGGAAAGCGGCTCGGCCTCGGCGAAAAAGGGCTGGCTGCCTTGCCATCTCGCTTTGAAGGAGGCAAACGGCGCACTGGCCGCGCTGATGCCCTGCTATCTCAAATCGCATTCCTACGGCGAATATGTTTTCGACCATTCCTGGGCCCAGGCCCATGAGCGTGCTGGCGGCCGCTATTATCCGAAACTTCAGACCGCGGTTCCTTTTACGCCGGTCACGGGGCGGCGCATCCTCGTGCGGCCGGGATTTCCGGAAAGCGAGGCGCGCGCGCACCTCGCCGCGGCCGCCGTCGAGAACGCGAAGCAGCACCGCGCATCGTCTTGGCACATGACGTTCGCGATGAAGGAGGAGTGGGAGGAACTCGGCGGACTCGGCTTCCTCCAGCGCACCGATACCCAATATCATTGGCACAACCGGGGCTACGAGAGTTTCGACGGCTTTTTGGCCGCGCTGTCTTCCCGCAAGCGCAAGACGGTTCGCAAGGAGCGCGAGCTAGCGAGGAGTTCGGGCGTCGCCCTCGAATGGCTGACCGGCTCCGATATCACCGAGGCGCACTGGGACGCCTTCTTCGCCTTTTACATGGATACCGGCAGCCGCAAATGGGGTACGCCTTATCTGAACCGCGCCTTTTTCAGCCTGGTTGGCGAGCGCATGGCGGATCGCATTCTGCTCGTGATGGGAAAGCGCGACGGTGCCTATGTTGCCGGCGCGCTCAATTTCATCGGCGGGGATACATTATACGGCCGCTACTGGGGCTGTCTCGAAACGCACAACTTCTTGCATTTCGAGGCGTGCTACTATCAGGCCATCGAATACGCCATCGCCAACAAGATCGCGCATGTGGAAGCCGGCGCGCAAGGCGAGCACAAGCTCGCGCGGGGATATGCGCCCGAGACGACCTACAGCTTGCATTACTTGGCCGATCCGGGCCTTGCCTCCGCGGTCGCGAGCTATTTGCGCCAAGAACGCAAGGCGATTGCGCGGGAGCAGGAGGCAATGAGCGAGGCGCTGCCTTATAAAAAGTGCGCCGGGCCAAGCAACCCGCCCGACGGTGAGGAGGACGAAGGCCGCAACGAACCGTGAGAAGGCTTGGAAGCCGAAGTCTTAGGCAAGATCGCATAGGCGGGAGGGCTTGCCGCAGTTGCCGATCCGTTGCGGCAGGAGGAATTAAGTACGTCGAAAGGCAGCATGGGGTCGATAAGAGAAATTCGAAATTTTCGAACGAACCGCCGCAGAACCCCAATGAGCAGAAATCGCTTTTGCGACCTAGGAGCACCCTGCATCGCAATCGAAGTCTTGGTGAAAGCGACGCACCTGACGCCCGCCGACATTGCTCACTCGGCTAATTTAGACTTGTACCATTGGATGAACTTGTCGCTTACGCCTTTTGCGTCCGCCCGCAACTTGATAGCCGCTGCATAGGATTGATGACGCTCAAGACAAAAAAGGCCTCGCTCATACCGGTCTCGCGTAGTTGTGCGCCATGGGTCCAAATCGCGTTCTCGCTCAGCCGGTCCCCGGCCTTCACCTGCCGCGTAATCATCGAAGTGTTCGATCATGTCGCGGAGCGCTTTGAGGGAACTTTTGCCATTGACATCAATGGCACTATCGAATGATTTCAAGACAAACTCCGCCTCGCTCCTTACAGAATTTAGCTTGGTCAATGTCTTGACGGCCGTTCGGTATAGCCACAGGCGGAGTATGAAATTTTCCCAAAAATATTCGACCTCGAAACCGGAATCAGTCTCGTCATTGAACTGGTATTGATCAAGCTCGCGCCGTGAAAGCACAAGCATATTCCAAGCATGGGTATGGCGCGGCTTGAAGTGATCCCAAATCAGTCCTTGTTCCTCACGGTCAACCAAATACCCGCCTCCATCAATTCAAACCCGCGATTGTGGATTGGGCTTCAAGGCCAAGCCCGTCCGCGGGACTGTGTTATGCGGAAGCCGCGCTCTTTGTCGCCCTTTGCTTGCGGGTCTGCTCTTTAGGGGCAGGAACGAAAGAAATGGTGAGACGGCTTCCCGTGGCGGCCGCAAAGCGCTTCAATGTTCGCGTCGATGGAAGGTAGCGGCCGCTTTCGAGCCGGGCAATGACTGTTCGCGAAGTGTCCATGCGGCTCGCAAGTTCATCCTGCGTAAGCCCAGCGCGGGTGCGAGCCTCGATCATCTCGCGGGCAAGCGCGAACTCTGTTTCGAGGTCGGCATACGCCTTCGCGTAGCCGGGCTCCTTCATCCACTTTTCGTGTAAATCGGCCAAGCGGGTCATGTCACGTCCTTCGCCCTGTTCAGGGCTAACTCGATCTCTTGGCGCGGCGTCCTCTGCGTCTTTTTCACAAACACTCGCACCACCACCACTCTTTTGCCCTTCGCCGTCACATAAAGCGCCCGTGCGATGCCGTCGGCACCCTTCATGCGAATTTCCCAAAGCGCCCCTTCGATGTGATCGACGTGTGGGTTGCCTACTTTCTCCAAGCCGAGCGCCTCGATCATGCCCGCGATGCGGACAAAGCGCGCCCGCAAATCGGCCGGCAAAGCCTCGAGCTCAGCATCGACTGCGGCGTTCAGGGTTTCAACGGTCCACTCTTTGATATGTAGCAATTTTGCTACCTTGAGGCAATGGACTTCACAAGCGAAAAATATGCCGCGTACAAATCGCGGTGAGCCCAGTAAATGCGGCTTTCCTGGCGATAGTCAGTATGGATGGCAACGGCAGCTTTCCATCTAACTTGAGGCGTCACAAGAAATCGGCGATATGTCTCTTCGTCGGCCTAAAACAACCTCAACTTTGAACGTTGGCAGCGGTTCCGGTATCAACCTACTGCGCCAATTCGGAGGCGGCCGCCCGGGTGACGGCCGTGGCCGCCATCACCCCATTCATTAGCGAAACCGCGCAAGCCTTCTAAAACTGCTCCACTGCCATCTCCATCATCGTCTTGCTGCCGGCGGTCAGGCTCTGGAAGCGGCTGCCAACCTCGGGCAGCATCTTTTGCGCGAAGAAGCGGGCCGTCTTGATCTTGGCGTCGTAATATTGCGCCATGCCATCGCCGGAGCCGATCTTGCTGTGCGCAGTCCGGGATAGTTTCAGCCACATCCAGCCGAGGCTGACGAGGGCGAAAATCCGCAGATAGTCGGTGGCCGCGCCGCCCGCCTCATCGGGATTGGCAAAGCCGTTCTGGGCGAGCCATCCCGTGGCTTGCTGGAGCTTGCCAACGGCATCGCCGAGCGGCCCGGCAATATCGCCGAGCGCCGCATCTGCCTTTGCCGCCTCGATCTCAGCCTGCACGCTGGCGAAAAAGGCGCGAACCGCGCGGCCGCCGTCTTGAGGCAGCTTGCGTCCGACGAGGTCCAGCGCCTGGATGGCATTCGCACCCTCGTACAGCATGGAAATGCGCGCGTCGCGGACGAACTGCTCCATGCCCCACTCGCGGATATAGCCGTGGCCGCCATACATCTGTTGCATCTTGATGGCGGTTTCGACGCCCATATCGGTGCAGTAGGCCTTGATCACGGGCGTGAGCAGAGCCACGAAATCGTTCGCCTGCTGCCGGACGGCCGCGTCGGGATGGTGTTGCGAGCGGTCGATGCTGAGCCCCACGAGCACGGCAAGAACGCGCGCGCCTTCGGTGAACGCCTTTGCCTCGAGCAGGTTCTTGCGCACATCGGGATGCACGATGATCGGGTCTGCCGGCTTACTGGGCGCCTTTGGGCCGGTAAGCGAGCGGCCCTGCAGCCGGTCCTTCGCGTAGATCAGCGCGTTTTGCCGTGCGACCTCGGCAATGCCGAGCCCTTGAATGCCGACGCCGAGCCTGGCCGCATTCATCATGGTGAACATCGCCCGCATGCCCTGGTTCGGCTCCCCGATCGGCCAGCCAACGGCATCGTCGAAATTCATGACGCAGGTGGCGGATGCTTTGATGCCCATCTTGTGCTCGATGGAGCCGCAGCGCACGCCGTTGCGGGGGCCAGGCTCGCCATTCGCGTCCGGAATGAATTTCGGCACGAGGAACAGTGAGATGCCCTTGGTGCCGGCCGGCGCATCCGGCAGCTTCGCCAGCACAAGATGGACGATATTGCGCGTGAGGTCGTGCTCGCCCGCGGTAATGAAGATTTTCGTGCCCGTGATCTTGTAGGTGCCATCGCCTGCGGGTACGGCCCGCGTCTTGATAAGACCGAGATCGGTGCCGCTATGAGGCTCGGTCAGGCACATGGAACCCGACCACTCCCCGGCTGCCATTTTTGGCAGATAGCGGTTCTTAAGCTCTTCGGGTGCGTGAGCTTCGATGGCTCCGTATGCGCCGCTGGTAAGGCCAGGATAGGTCCCGAAGGAGAGATTGGCCGAGCAAATAAATTCCTCGATGGCGAAGCCCAGCGTGTGCGGCAAGCCTTGGCCGCCATATTGCGGCGCGCAGCTCAATCCCGGCCAGCCGCCCCCGGCATACTTATCGTAGGCCTCTTTGAAGCCTGCCGGCGTCCGCACGGCACCGTTCTCGTAAGTGCAGCCTTCGGCATCGCCCCGTTGATTGAGCGGCTGCAGAACAGTTTCGCAAAGCTTTGCCGCCTCTTCGAGAACGCTGGCAATAAGATCGGGTGTTGCATCTTCAAAGCCGGGTAGCTTCGAAAGCTCCCCTGCATCGAGAACCTCGTTCATAATAAAGCGGTACTCGTCGAGCGGTGCTTTGTAGCTTGACATTGAAACTCCCCTTTCGAAAACTCTGAATCTCATGGATAGCGCAAAATCGGAAAAGCCTCCAGGAGGTCTTACCGGCGTGTAGCGTACTTCCCCCTAGCCCAAGGCCCAAGAAGAGGCGGGCTCAACTCGAATGCGGCGGTAGTAGTGCGGCGCAGGGCAGCGAAAAAATGGGTGGGGATTACGGGAACCAAATCCAACGCGAGAACGTTGGCGACTTTAAATATTCTAGTAGCAAAGTTTTAGCCACGAACACGGCGGATGCGTACCGTGTATCGTTCTACCAGTTTGGTTGCAAGGCGCGATTTTAAAATATCTGTTGACACTGTATTTAAAGTTTTAATAGACTAACCTCAGCTCGTAACAGAGACGAGTACAGTAACAACAAACAAACGCCAAATTCCGGCAAAGTGGTGTAAACATTATGACTAAGGTCGGGGGAGTAATGCAAACAGTACACGAAACAGTACATGAAGTAGAGCTAGTCTATCCTGCCGAAGATCTTCGAATGGATCGGCCTCAAGTTCGGACAAAATTTAATATATCTATGGAAAAGAAGATCGAGAAGCTCTGGCAGGACTCGGAGCAGCAAGGCTGGGATTACAGCAAATTTGTTACCGTCGTAATGGAAGTTCTTACCGTTCTTCATCATCGCAAAACACTTCAGCGCACCGAAAGGGCCGCAAAAAAGCCCTCTCAGAGAAAACGGGCACTGAGTTAGACCGCAGGTTTGGCGCAACGCCCAATCCCTTCTTTTATGCCAGGGACGAAAGTGCTAGCAACGCTTGACGTGCGGCATGCGCCATCCCTAATTACACGCCGTGGTGATTTGGCCGGCCGGCTTGCAGCCACGTAAAAGAACTCGCTAAAAGGCCGAGGCCTCCAGGGCCCGGAACAAAAGAAGCGGCCGGATCGGACTTTGGTCCCAAGGAGGCTGGCCGCGCATCGATGAACAAGCTCATCCTACCGGGCCGCGATCTCGAAGCGGCCCTTTCGCATTCGCCGGTCTTCCGCAGCGAGGAGGCGTTGCCGCTCGATTGCGGCCGCATGCTTGCCCCTTTCGAGATCGCCTACCAAACCTATGGAACTCTAAATAGCGAACGCTCGAACGCTGTACTTGTGTGCCATGCGCTCACAGGAGATCAGCATGTTGCGAGCCAACATCCCGTCACGGGCAAGCCAGGTTGGTGGGAAACTGTCGTAGGTTCTGGAAAACCTGTGGATACCGATAGATATTTTGTGATCTGCCCGAACGTGCTGGGCGGTTGCATGGGCTCCACGGGGCCGGCCTCCATCGATCCCGCCTCGGGAAAACCCTATGGCCTCGGCTTCCCCGTCATCACCATCGACGACATGGTGCGCGCGCAAGCGCGCCTCATCGATCATCTCGGCATTCCAGACTTGTTCTGCGTGATCGGCGGCTCCATGGGCGGCATGCAGGTGCTCGAATGGTGCGCAAGCTTCGGCGATCGCGTCTTCTCCGCCGTACCTGTTGCAACCGCGCCACGCCATTCCTCCCAGAATATCGCCTTCCACGAGGTCGGCCGCCAAGCCGTAATGGCCGATCCCGATTGGCGCGGCGGCCGCTACTTGGAGGAGGGCACGAACCCGGCGAAGGGGCTTGCCGTGGCCCGCATGGCCGCGCACATCACCTATCTCTCCGACGAGGCGCTGCACCGCAAATTCGGCCGCAACCTGCAAAATCGCTCTAAGGTCACCTTCGGCTTCGACGCCGATTTTCAGGTCGAGAGCTATTTGCGCTATCAGGGCATCAGCTTCGTCGACCGCTTCGACGCCAACAGCTACCTCTATATCACCCGCGCCATGGACTATTTCGATCTCGCCGCCGATTGCGATGGCGTGCTCGCTAACGCTTTTTCCGGAACGAAGACGCGCTTTTGCGTGGTTTCGTTCACGAGCGACTGGCTCTATCCCACGCGCGAGAGCCGCGCCATCGTGCAGGCGCTGAATGCGGTAGCGGCCAATGTGAGCTTCGTCGAGATCGAAAGCGACAAGGGCCACGACGCATTTCTGCTGCATGAGCCGGAGCTGTTCAATGCGATCCGCGGCTTTTTGAACGCGGCGGGGCAGCGGCGCGGCCTGCCCGCGGCGGCGCGCGGAGAGGGCCTATGACCACGTTCGAGGAGCGCGCCAAAACCGAGCAAGCCGAATCGCCTCGCATCGACCTGCTTGTGATCGCCGGCATGGTCGAGCCGGGCGCGCGCGTGCTCGATGTGGGCTGCGGCCGGGGTGAGCTTTTGAGGCTCCTCGAAGAGCAAAAACAGGTGGACGGGCGGGGCATCGAGCTGAAGCAGTCGCGCGTGAATTTTTGCGTGGGCAGAGGGCTTTCGGTGATCCAGGGCGATGCGGACCGCGACCTCGCCGATTATCCCGATCAGGCTTTCGACTATGCCATCCTGAGCCGCACGCTGCAGGCGACATACCGGCCGAAGGAGGTGCTGGAGGAGCTTTTGCGCATCGCGCGGCGCGTGATCGTATCGTTCCCGAATTTCGGCTTTTGGCGCATCCGGCTGCAAATCCTGCTCAGCGGGCGCATGCCGGTGACGTGGAACCTGCCCGAGACCTGGTACGAGACGCCGAATATCCATTTCTGCACCATCCGCGATTTCCGCGCGCTATGCGAGTTGGTGGGCGCGCGCGTCGAGCGCTCGTTCGCGCTGTCGCCCTACGGGCACCCGCTCGGCATGAAAGTGCCGCCGCCGCTGCATAATCTCATCGCACAGCAGGCTGTGTTTCTGTTGACGCGCGAGCGTTAGCGGCCGATTTATTCCTGTACTTTTTGTGGTACATTCGATCTGGTTCTGGATCGGAAGAAGGAGTTGGAGGAATGACCAAGAGCGCCCATCCAGACACAGCAGCGCGCTATCGCGAGAGGTTTTAGCCCCGCGCCTAGCTAGCGTTCGGAATTTGCAGATACATGGATTGCAAGCGTGCGTACCGGTCAACCGCCAATCCACGTCTTCGCCGGCAAGATCACATACCGGATCAGCGCAAGCGCGGTCAGAGCGCAGGCGAGGCATGCGCCCAAGAGGAGGAGTACTTTCGTCGTGGTGCTCCGCTCCCCGCCGCGGGGGCTGCGCGCGTCCTGCCCGGCTTGCGCCTTGCCTGAGTTCTCTTCGTTCATCGTTCCCTCTCGCCATGAAATTGTGCGGAGCTTTACGCCAAAAGGCGCGCGAAGGAAAGCTTGGCGGCGGCGGCGCGATGGGGGAATAAACGAAAGCTCGGAGTGCGCGGCTTACCCCTCATCCTGTCCTTCTCCCGTCCCGCATCCGCTTGCGAATGCGGGCACTCCGGGTCGCAAGCTCGCCAAGGCGAGCTTGCCGGGAGAAGGAACGCCTTCGCAACCGCTGCGACCTACCCCCACTCCCCTTGTGGGAGAGGGCAGGATGAGGGGGGAGCCGCCCGCTCCGTGGTTTGCTATTATGAAGGGGTTAGCGATCCGGTGCTAAAAATAGCCGCAGCCCACCCCGCCGGAGAATGCGAAATGCGAGCCTTATTTGCCGTTGCCTGCGCCGTCCTTATGGCCGCGCTATCCGTCCCAGCCTCGGCGCACCATTGCGCGACGGGCCGCTGCGCGCTCGCCCATGGCTATGGGCCGCGCCTGCCGGGGCACGCCGTCCTTGGCAAATGCTGCTGCCGCGCGCCTTCGGGCTGGGGCCATTATCTTAGGCAGAAGCTCCGCGACGATTGCGCCGCGCCGCTCGT
>JBKQOR010000034.1:0-19477 GCA_052145435.1 Rhodomicrobium sp.
AGCCGAAGCGCTCGAAGCGATGGGTTTGTCGATTTCCGACGCGATCCGCTTGCTGATGCTGCGCATCGCAGACGAACGCCGCTTGCCCTTCAAGGTGAAGGCGCCGAACGCGGCCACGCGCAAGGCCCTGGCCGAGCTTGAAGCAGGCAAAGGGAAGAAGTTCGAGAGCGTTGACGCGTTGATGGCCGATCTGAATGCGGACGATTGAGCGCTCGTCCGCGTTCAAAAAAGTTTTGAGAGTGCCGCTGGCTGCCAACGCCTCCGGGAAAAGGACGGGGGAAAAAGCGTCCAAGTCAGGCCCACGTAAACAGCTGGCTCAGCGATTGGCTTGCACCAGCGCCTTCGAGCTTTAAAACAACGTTGCCGGTAATTTTCAGTTTGTCAGGAGAGGCGGTGTCGATCCGCCCGTATCGGGCCAGCATATTCTCAGCATGCCACCATCAGCTTTCGTTACTTTATTATTCAAATCCAATAGCTTCTCATCAAACGTGTGTAACTCAATAATGTCTGGCGTAATTGCTGCAGTGGCAATGTGACAAGCATCGGCAGGTTTCAGCTTAGGGATCCCTGCCATCATGAGCTGCCGGGCCAGCTCTCCGACATTTCTATCCACATTCACCAGAAGCAAATAGTCATGCTCGAAAAAGTCCGCTATTTTCTGCGGATCGTTATCCTTTATGTCTCTGTTCCTGCACACTTCTGCTAGGCATAGTGCCGACATAGCAATTTCAATCTTTCCTTTTTTCGCTTGGTTTAGCACCGACTTACATCTCGTTACCCTGTCAATTCCACCCTCGACAATTTTTTCTTCTTGAATGAGGGCGATCCAAGCGCATGAATCCCAACATACGCGGCTAGGCGAGATCGCCATCACGCAACCTCTCTAAATATTCTTCTGATTTAAGTCCATTTGTAAAGTCCGGGTCGATGATTTGTTCGAGGTCCGGGAGGTCCATTCGACTTCGCAAAAACCTTATTTTGCTTACCTCCATCTGAGAAATACGGCCTGGACCGCGATATTGTATGGTTCCGAATACGGAAATTCGACGGCCTCGCCACACATCATCTATTTCGCAATGTGCTATCTCTTTTTCAGCCTCTCCGACGATCAAGCACTTCACGTCATCGCCAGTAATCCTACGCTTTATGTGCAATATTCGACGGCCACGGCCGTCTCGGCTTGCACCTTGGAAGTAGCCCTCCAAAGAGCCGATCTCTCTATACGGCCGCCCAGCAGGTTGCAGCACTGAACGAGCATTTCTGGCTGCTGTCCGCGCAACGTTGGGCGTAAGAAGAACGGGAGCAATGTCGTCGGTGAAGATTTCTGTTTGCTCGAGCCCATTCGTAACTCTCTCAAATATCTGTTCGGCCTTAAGTACTGCAGTCTCAGAAAAGTATGGCGGCCGTTCTGCCTTTTGTTCCAGCAGATGAAGACCAAAAAGAGACCTTCCAACCACCTCCGCGGCGCGCGAATCAACATTAACAGCATATTGCCGGGCAAACGCCTGGACCGTAAAGGTGAGTGGGTTTACCTTTGTTGCGTTAATTACACGCCAAACAATGGCGCTTTGCCCATCCTCGGCCAGCGTTTCCTCTATTAACGTCAGCAATTCAAAATAATCACGCAGTTGATCGAGCAGATCTCCGACGCTCGGAGCATCCGTGTCTGCCCCGCCGCCCGAGATTCTTACCGTTATAATTTTAGTCATCGCCCTATAACGCGGTGCGTAGGGACCGATGGGTCGCCGCATCCGCCCGCACACTCATTATAGCATATGGTGGGCAAGAAGCACTCGTCTAACATTCTGCGCTAACATTCTGCGCGAGGCAAATAGAGCCTTGGCTGCATAACGCCGGCCTATGCCAGCGCCTTCTGAAGGTTCTCGTCCAGCTTGTCGAGGAAGCCCTCGGTTGAAAGCCACGGCTGGTGGTCGCCTACGAGCAGCGCGAGGTCCTTCGTCATAAAACCGGCCTCGATGGTGTCCACCACAACCTTCTCCAGCGTATCCGCGAAGCGGTCGAGCGCCGCGTTCCCGTCGAGCTTGGCGCGATGCTTCAGCCCGCGCGTCCAGGCATAGATCGAGGCGGTCGAATTGGTCGAGGTCGCCCGGCCCTTCTGATGCTCGCGATAGTGGCGCGTCACGGTGCCGTGGGCCGCCTCGGCTTCCACCGTCTTGCCGTCGGGCGTCAAAAGCACGCTCGTCATCAGCCCGAGGCTGCCGAACCCTTGCGCCACCGTGTCGGACTGCACATCGCCATCGTAGTTCTTGCAGGCCCACACATAGCCGCCAGACCATTTCAGGCAAGCGGCGACCATGTCGTCGATCAGCCGGTGCTCGTAGGTGATGCCCGCGGAGGCGAACTTGTCCTTGAACTCCGCGTCGAACACCTCTTGGAACAGGTCCTTGAAGCGGCCGTCATAGGCTTTGAGGATCGTGTTCTTGGTGGAGAGATACAGCGGATAATGGCGTTGCAGCGCGTAGTTCATGCTGGCGCGGGCGAAATCGCGGATGCTGTCATCCAGATTGTACATCGCCATGGTCACGCCAGAGCCGGGGAAATCGAAGACGTCGTGCTCGATGGGCGCGCCGCCATCGGCGGGCTGGAATCTGATGGTAAGCTTGCCCTTGCCCGGAACGCGCAGATCGGTTGCCCGGTATTGATCGCCGTAAGCGTGGCGGCCGATGACGATCGGCTTCGTCCAGCCGGGCACAAGGCGCGGAATGTTTTTGCAGACGATGGGCTCGCGGAAGATCACGCCGCCAAGGATGTTGCGGATGGTGCCGTTCGGCGATTTCCACATATTCTTGAGGTGGAACTCCTCAACGCGCGCCTCGTCGGGTGTGATGGTGGCGCATTTGACGCCCACGCCATATTTCTGGATGGCGTGCGCCGCATCGACGGTCACTTGGTCGTCCGTCGCGTCGCGATGCTCGATGCTGAGATCGTAATAATGCAGATCGACGTCGAGATAGGGCTTGATAAGCTTGTCTTTGATCTGCGCCCAAATGATACGGGTCATTTCGTCGCCATCGAGTTCGACGACCGGATTTTCGACTTTGATCTTGCTCATGGAAACCTTCGTATGACGGTAGGGACTTGCGCGCATTGGCCGCAGCCGCGGCACCGTAGCGCCACTGGAGCGCGCCGCCAAGAGCCAAGTGTTAAACAGGGATTAACTTGCCATGAAGAAAAACAAAATGCCGGCGGCATCGGCAGGCCCCGCGGTCATACTCGTTGAGCCCCAACTCGGCGAGAACATCGGCGCTGCGGCTCGCGCGATGGCGAATTTCGGCCTGCGCGACTTGCGGCTGGTAAAGCCTCGCGATGGCTGGCCCAACGAAGCCGCGCGAGCCTCAGCGGCGCTTGCGGTTGGAATCGTAGATAGCGCGGTGCTTTATGACACTCTTGCCGCCGCCGTTGCCGGTTTGCATTTCGTGGCTGCGGCGACCGCAAGAAGCCGCTTTCTGGCGAAACCGGTGCTGGCGCCGGACAGCGCGGCGGCCGGTATTTTCGAGCGTATGGCCGAAGGCTGGCGCTGCGGCATCCTGTTCGGCAAAGAACGGACGGGGCTCGAGAATTCGGATATCGCCATCGCCGACGTCATCGTCACGGCTCCGGTCGATCCGGCTTTTGCATCGCTAAACCTTGCCCAATCGGTGCTGCTCTTCGCTTATGAATGGCGCAAGCTCACCGATCCGGATTCGCTCGGCCGCCAGCTACCCGATGCGCGGCTAGGGGCGGGCCCGCGCTTCAAGGCTAGCCGGCCTGCCGGGCGCCAAGAGCTGCTAGGCTTTTTCGAGCACCTGGAGCGGGAACTCGACCATTGCGGTTTTCTGTTCCCCCCCGAAAAGCGCGAAACGATGGTCAACAATATCAGAACGATGTTCGCCCGGATGGAGCCGACCGAGCAAGAGGTGCGCACGCTCAGGGGGATTATCGCCAATCTCCGGCGCGGCCCCTGGACAGGCTCTCAAAGCGGCTGAGACGAAGCACTTGGCACCGGCACAGCTTGCGGCTTGCGGTCCCCAAAAAAAACGGGACATAGTGAGCGCTATCGGGCGGGCCCGAGCGGCACTATAAGTCTTCGGACTGACGGCTGCCTTTCAGTGTTTGGGGGAAGCCATTGCGGCGGCTTATCTTTTGTTTTGTCTTTTCGATCCTGCTCCTGCCAGGCGAAGCGCCGGCTTCGGACAGGGGTACAATCGTGATCGAGACCGGCGAGGCTGCCGCGCAAGTGGTTCCCTCCGAGGCGCTTGGAGCGGGGCTGGACGGCCATCAAAAGGGGGACGTCGACCGCACCTACCGTGCGGAAGCCTTAAGAGAGCTGTCTTCCATCCCCTTTTACCGCCTTTCCTACCGGCTCAGGACGGAGCTTGGCGCGGCCGTCTGGCACTGGAACGAGGATGGGGCGTGGAGCGACCCCCAGCACAGCCAGGGTTATTGGGTTTCGAGCGATAAGGCGGAAAAGCCAATTTTGGCAACGAACGGATATAAACTGCCCCGCAGGGGCAACACTCACGATCAAGCCAACCACGACGGCTACTCGCGCCTGGACGATGGCAACGAGACAAGCTTTTGGAAAAGCAATCCTTATCTCGATGCGCATTTCACGGGCGAGGATAATGCGCGGAACCCGCAATGGGTTCTGATAAACTTTGAGAAGGAGGCCGATATTCAGGCGCTTCGCATCGTTTGGGGCGAGCCGTTCGCAACCGTTTACGATGTGCAATATTGGGAAGGCGGCCCCGCCGAATTCTATAAGGATATGCTGAGGGGCCGGTGGCGGACTTTCCCCAAAGGGAAAATCGAGGGCGGCACCGGCGGCAGCACGCTTTTACGGCTGAGCGATAAGCCGGTGCGCACCCATTACATCCGTCTCCTTCTGATGCAGGGCTCGGGGACGGCTCCGTCCGGCTCGGCGGACATTCGCGACCGTCTCGGCTTCGCGATCCGCGAGCTCTACGCAGGCAGCCTCGACGCAAACGGCAACCTCATTGACCGGGTAATGCATTCGGCCAATGGGAAGACCCAATCCAAAATGCTTACCTCGTCGACCGATCCCTGGCATCGCGCCATCGATCGCGACGAGAAGATCGAGCAGCCCGGTATCGACCGCTTTATGCAATCGGGGTTAACGCACGGGAGACCCGTTCTTATGCCCACGGGCCTGCTTTACGATACGCCTGAAAATGCTGCCGCGGAGGTCCGCTTTCTGAAAGAGCGAGGCTATGGCGTCCGCCAGATCGAACTCGGCGAAGAGCCAGACGGCCAGTATATTTCGCCCGAGCACTATGCCGCGCTCTTCATTCAATTCGCCGATGCCATCCGCCGGGAAAACCCTTCCCTCGTCATGGGCGGGCCTGGCTTCCAATCTGAGGTGGATGGCTGGAACAGCATTCCGGACAACCGGGGGCGTACCTCCTGGATGAAGCGATTTCTTACTTATATGGAGAATAGAAATCGCATCGCCGATTTCGGCTTTTTTTCCTTCGAATGGTACCCTTTCGACGACCTCTGCGAGGACTCGCCTTCGCAGCAGCTCATGCATCATCCTAAGCTCGTAAAGCAAACGCTGCGGCGCCTTGGCGAAGACGGAGTACCGAAAAATATCCCGTGGATTATCACCGAATTCGGTTACTCCTCCTTCGCAGGGCAAAGGGAGGTTGAGCTACCGGCGGCCCTTCTCAATGCCGAGATCATCGCGCAATATTTGATGGCCGGAATCAAAACCACCTATCTTTACGGTATCGAGCCCAACGAGCCGATACGGGACGGCGCCGCATGCGACACCTGGGGCAATCTGATGGCACTGCAAAGCGGGGAGGGCGGCAAGATCGAATGGCGGCTGCCCACTTTTTACGGCGCGAAATTGGCTGGTGGGGAATGGCTCGGTGCGCCGGACGGCGTTCATAGCCTTTACCGGACGCGCATCGCCGGGACTGACGGCTCCGATGCGAGCCTCGCAGCCTACGCGGTCCATCGCCCGGATGACCAGTGGGCAGTTCTTATTCTCAATAAAGACTCCGTCCGCACGCGGGTTATCGATGTGCGCTTCGGCGGCGCAAACTCAAATGCCGCCCGCTGGCGGGGGCCTCATGACGTGCTTCAATATTCGCCGAAGCAATATGCCTGGATACCGAATCGCGACGACGGACACCCGAAATTTTCCGAGCCTCCGGCGCAATACAGAACGGAAAGCGGCAAGCCGCTGTCTCTCAGCCTGCCACCGATGTCTATAACGGTGGTGCGGGGAGCGGCGCCCAATTAAGGCCGCATCCGGCAAGCCGATATCTAAGTATTTTATTTTTGCCGGCGCCATTCCGGCCGGAGTTCTCAATGCCCAATTTCGGACCGCTGTAGCCTTGCGCGTTGCAGCGACCGGCAAAATTTGACCCAGACTACCATTTTTCGATACGGCAGCAGTCGTTCGGCATTCGGATTGTTAGCGGCTGACTCTCATAAGCAGTAATAGCGCCGGGCGCAGGTTTGCGTCCAACCCAATGGTGCTTTAGCCTCCAGACATCGCCGTCAGTATATAAATCCTGGCGCCGTCTGGCAGAGGGGTGTCGAGAGCGGCGCGCTTGCCATTGCAGAAGATACTCAGGTGTGGCCGGATGCGCGGCGTCTCATCGCATATCCGGTGCCCCATACCGGGCCATCGGGCATCGAGGTCCGCGACTAGGTCCCCGACTGTGGCAGCGGAGACTTTTACCTCTGCCAAGGCGCCCGGAAATAGGGCGAGAAGCGGCCTAGGCAGGATCACCAGAACCTCTGCTGAATGGCTATCGGGCATGCAACGTGACCTTCCCTCCCGCCTTAAGCGACAGCCAGAGTCTCGACCGAGTAGATAGGCGGCATGTTTTCAGCGATGCATAACCACGAATCGCCCTCATCGGCACTGGCATAAAGATGCCCAGTGTTCGTTCCGAAGTATATCCCAGCCGGAGTGAGCGGGTCTGTCGCCATAGCTTGGCGCAGGACGCCGAAATAGGCATTGTTCTGCGGCAAGCCTGAACGGCATGCTTCCCAACTTTCTCCGCCATTTCGCGTGCGCCAGACAGCAGCCTTGCCATCGGGAACATAACGGCCTATCGAGTCGCCGTTTAAGGGAAGCAGATATAACGTTTCGGGGTTCTCCGGATGAGCTGCCGCCGCGAAGCCGAATGTCGATGGCAGGCCGGCTTCGATACTCTTCCACTCCCGTCCGCCATTGTCGCTCCGGTACATTCCGCAATGGTTTTGCTGATAGAGCAGGTTCGGCCGGCCCGGCGCCATCACAAGACAATGCACGCATTGTCCGAACTCAGGGTATTTCTGACCGTCCGGCATGTAATCGTTTCGCGTGCCACGGTTGCGCGGCTCCCACGTCGCGCCGCCATCGCCGGAGTAAAAAACGCCCGCGGCGGACATCGCAACCCAGATCCCCCTGCCGTCTGGGTGCGGAACAATCGAATGCAGAATGAGACCGGCGCCGCCGGGTTGCCAGTTCGCGCGCGAAGGATGGTCGCGCAAGCCTTGAACATGGCTCCAGGATTGCCCGTTATCCTCGCTCTGAAAGAGGCCCGCAGGTTCCACCCCCGCGTAAAGGCGCCCAGCGCCTTGGGCGAGGCTCCAAACCGAACTCACGGGCGTTTCGCCTGCGGCATACGCCAAGCCTTCACTCGAATGCGTCCAGCTGGCGCCCAAATCCGGGGACTTCCACACGGCAGGTCCGAACCAGGCATTGCCTCCCCCGGCGAAGATCTCGCCTGTTTCCTGGTTCGCGATGACATGATTGATTGGCCACGCCTCGCAAAAGGGCCCCCGAAACTGCCAGGAGCGGCGCGCGGCATCGCTTTCCAGGATAAAGGCGCCCTTTTTCGTCCCAACCAAAAGAAGAACTTTGTCAGCCATCTTATTCCTCCCTAAGCCTGGTGTATGGCCCGGCCTCTGTCAGCAGCTTTCGGCCAAGGTCCTCAGCTGTAAAAGCCTGGAGCGAGCCGACCTTGTCTGAGAGCTTCTCATGTATAATCGCAAGCTGTGCCATGACACTGCCGTCTTCATCCTTGTTCCAGAGAACACGACGTCTTGAAGATGGCGTATTGCATCCGATTGTCCTCTTGCGTTTCAGCTTTAAGGACGCGTCACTGTGCCCGATCCCGGCAGGGTCGCGCAAAAGTTCTCTTTTGGCAAAGCTCTTCGCGCTTGGTCATTACATCATATTATTGATCTTGAATCGATCCTGGCCGCTCTCAATTTCACTTCGGCATTCCAACCGGCCAAGACTGAGTGATTTGCAGGCTGCCGCTTACGTTAATGGCCCGCAACGTCATATGCACACCGTCCGCTTATGCGCCCTGCGGCCTTAACGCATGGCTCTATCCGCTGGCGAAGCAACAACCTTGCTTTGCCGCCGGACCGGCTCCAGCGCGGGGCCAATCTAGCTTTCGCTGTGCCGGGCTTTTGCGAGCCTGTCGAACTCTTGCAACTCGCGCAACAGCGCCTCCAGCGAGGACAATGGCAGCATGTTCGGGCCGTCGGAAGGGGCGTGATCCGGGTCTTGATGCGTTTCGAGGAACACCGCCGCCACACCAACCGCAACGGCTGCCCGCGCGAGCACGGGCACGAAGCGCCGTTCGCCGCCGCTCTCAGTTCCGCGTCCGCCCGGCTGCTGAACCGAGTGGGTCGCATCGAAAACCACAGGGCAGCCCGTTTCGGCCAAAATGGGAAGCGCTCGCATGTCGGTCACGAGCGTATTGTAGCCGAAGCTGACCCCGCGCTCGGTCACGAGCACGTTCGCATTCCCAGCCGCAAGCACCTTCGCCACGACGTTCTTCATGTCCCATGGCGACAGGAACTGCCCCTTCTTGATCTTCACCACGCGGCCCGTCTCAGCCGCTGCGATAAGAAGATCGGTCTGGCGGCACAGAAAGGCGGGAATTTGCAACACGTCCACGGCCTCGGCCACGGCCGTACACTGGGAGGCCTCGTGCACGTCCGTCACCACGGGCAGGCCTAGCGTTTCGCGGATTTCCGCGAAGATCGGGAGCGCCGCCTTGAGCCCTAGCCCGCGCGCGCTCGCCGCGCTGGTCCGGTTCGCTTTGTCGAACGACGTTTTATAGATGAGGCCGATGCGAAGCTTGCTCGCAATCTCCTTTAGAGCCGATGCCATCTCAAGCGCATGGCTGCGGCTTTCGAGCTGGCATGGCCCCGCAAACAGCGCCAGTGGCATCCGGTTGGAAACGCGAACCCCCCGAATCTCAACCGTTGCGTTTGGAGACGAAGAGCGAGGATGCTGAGAGGTCATGGATTTTTCTTGTCGAACTCGGCCAGCGTCGCCTTTGCGGCCTGAACGCCAGCAGTGGTTGTCGAAGGACCGTTATATTCATGGTAGATAGCCAGAAACAAAGGCTTCGCGTGAGACAACGTGCTCGTCACGATGACGGACATCAGGATAACTTTGTTGGCGCCCTTAACGCCAATAAGCAAACCAGCGTAGCAGCCATGCTCGTCTTCGTCGAGAACGCCGATATAGCTTGTGCTTGTAATCGCAATCTTGGCACGCAGCTCCTTTGCCTTCTTGGCCACTATGTCCGTTACGTTCTCCAACGTCGCGTCGCTTTGCTTGCGCATATCGGCGCAAAGGCTTTTACGTAAGCTCTGCGTCTTCCCCTCTACCGTGGAATTCACGTTGGAGTCGGGCGTGTAGTATGCGGCGTAATCGAGGACGTTTCCGGTGACCCCATTGCGGAGCGTTGCGCGCCGGCCGCACTCCGCAGTTGCTACGATCAGCGTATTTTTTGCGCCCTTAAAGAGTGTGCGCACCACGTTTATGAACTTGGCGTCGTAGGGATTGCTTTCCTCCAGAACACACTGCCCTTTGGGCACCACAAAATCGAAACTCTCGCTGCCAACCGTGCGCGTGACGCTATCGGCGCTAGCCGAAACGGCTTGTAAAGCAAGGGCAAACAGCACCGCTAGAACCTTACGATGTTCCATCGAAACCCTCCTCCAGAGGCGATATTGGCGAGAAATTACAAAAGCATAAGATA
This sequence comes from Rhodomicrobium sp., assembly GCA_052145435.1. Taxonomy (GTDB): domain Bacteria; phylum Pseudomonadota; class Alphaproteobacteria; order Rhizobiales; family Rhodomicrobiaceae; genus Rhodomicrobium. Next base: position 10,035 of record JBKQOR010000034.1, read on the forward strand.
CGAGCCGCCCCGCAAATCCGCACAGTAGGGCATGTTTCCCTATGTGCACAAATTATTTTGGCGGTGTCAAACCCGGGCCGGGGCCGGCCCATGCGCATGGCCGCCGCGTCATCAAACAAGCCGGCTTTGATGAACCGCCGCACCGACAAACGATGCAAAAAGCGGGTGCGGATCGAAGGGCCGGGATTTCAGCTCGGGATGAAATTGCACGCCAACGAACCAAGGATGGCTCGGTATCTCAATGATTTCCGGAAGCTTCTTGTCCGGCGACAAACCCGAGAAGCGCAATCCCGCTTGCTCCAGGCGCTCAACGTAGTTGATGTTCACCTCGTAGCGATGGCGGTGGCGCTCGCTGATGCGCTCACGGCCATAAATCCCAGCGACCTGGCTCCCCTTGGCCAAAACGGCCTCATAAGCGCCGAGCCGCATCGTGCCGCCCTTCTCGCTTAGGGCATCCCGATGCACGGGCGTAGCGCCGCTCATCCACTCTGTCATCAAGCCGACAACCGGCTCGGCGGCGGGGCCGAACTCGGTCGAGCTTGCGCCGTTGATGCCAGCCACATGGCGCGCCACCTCGATGACGGCAAGCTGCATGCCGAAGCATATGCCGAGATAGGGCACTTTGCGGACCCGTGCGTAACGCGCGGCCTCGATCTTGCCCTCGGCACCGCGCTCGCCAAATCCGCCCGGCACGATGATGCCATGGATGTTTTCGAGATGCGCGCTTGGGTCGCCTTTCTCGAAAAGCTCCGAATCGAGCCATTGGACATTCACGCGCACGCCCTGGCTGATGCCGCCATGCGCCAGGGCCTCGGTGAGCGATTTATAGGCATCTTTAAGAATCGTGTATTTTCCAACGATGGCGATCGAAACCTCGCCGTCTGGATGAGCGATCCGGTGGGAGATTTCGCGCCAGACATCGAGCGCGGGGGGCGGGGCATCGTTTATACCGAACGCCGCCAGCACCTCGGTGTCGAGCCCCTCCTGGTGATAGGCGAGCGGGACATCGTAGATGTTCGGCACGTCGAGCGCCTGGATCACGGCGCTTTCGCGGACGTTGCAGAAAAGCGCGATCTTCGCGCGGTCGCTCTTGGAAACCGGCTTCTCCGAGCGGCACAATAGAATGTCCGGCTGGATGCCGATGGAGCGCAGCTCCTTCACGGAATGCTGCGTCGGCTTCGTCTTAAGCTCGCCCGCCGCTTTGATATAAGGCAGCAAAGTCAAATGGATAAAGACGGCGTGCCCGCGGGGAAGCTCGTTGCCGAGCTGGCGGATCGCTTCGAAAAAGGGCAGCCCTTCGATGTCGCCGACGGTGCCCCCGATTTCGACAAGGACGAAGTCCGCGCCCCCGTTGCCGGTGAGGATGAACTCTTTGATGGCGTTCGTGACGTGCGGCACCACCTGCACAGTGCCGCCCAGATAGTCGCCGCGCCGTTCAGCCGACAGCACATTTTGATAGATGCGTCCCGTCGTGATGTTGTCGTCGCGGCGGGCCGAGACACCGGTGAACCGCTCGTAATGGCCGAGATCGAGATCGGTCTCCGCGCCGTCGTCCGTTACGAAGACCTCCCCATGCTGATAGGGGCTCATCGTGCCCGGATCGACATTGAGATAAGGATCGAGCTTGCGCAGCCGGACGGAAAAACCGCGCGCTTTCAGCAGTGCGCCGAGCGCCGCCGATGCAAGACCCTTACCTAACGAGGAAACCACGCCGCCAGTAATGAAGATATATCGCGCCATGGACTCAAAACGTAATGCTTCGCGCGCCCAAGCGAAAGTGAAAGCTCGCAGTTTTCAACGGCGGCATGATGCCGCCGGGCCTGTCCGCTTATTGAGACTGCGGGAGTTGCGGCTGAGCCGGAGCGGCAGGCGCGGAATTTTGAGCTGGCGGCGTTTGCACTTTCAGCTTCGGAAGCTTGAGCGCTGGAAGCGATAACGGCGCCTGCCCGCCTGCGGGAGCCGAAGCGGGAACACTTTGCCCCGGTACGCCGTCCCCAACCGCCGATGTCGGCACATGCTTATGGCTAAAAATGCCAAGCGCAAGACTCGTTGCGAAAAAGATCGCGGCAAGAATGGCCGTTGTCCGCGTCAACAAGTTCGCGGCGCTCCGGCCGGTCACGAAGCCGCCTCCACCGCCGCCCATGCCGAGCGCACCGCCTTCGGAGCGTTGAAGGAGGATAATCACGATCATCGAGAACGCGACCATGATATGAACGACGAGAAGGACAGTGGCCATAGAACCTAAACCGCTCTGAATTTCGGGAAAACTAGCGTCTTACATGACCGCTTTTGGCTCGAAGATCAAGACGGCAAATGCCCGGCCGGCCGCCGGTGTCACCCGGAAGCTTCGGGTGAAGAGGCTTGCCCATCTTCGCTGCCGGCTTCTTTGCGGTTAAAACAAAGGCCGCTGCGCGAAAATCAGTCCGGCCAGAGGCAGTCGAACAAATAATTGAAGATCGCTACAATTAGTGATACCAGGTACAAATTAGCGCCACGTGGGGAGCGCCATGAAATAATGGGTGCAACGGCAAACCAGAGGCCTGTTGTCATGCGTCAATCCTTGCGCGTTGCAAACATGAAACCTGCGGCCACAAAATCGCAACACATGAACTTCCAGGAGATCGCCGCGGCTGCTTCCTTTTCGTTGAAGGAGTATTTACCATCCAGCTTCTCTCTGACACCTGGGTCTGAAAAATCGGACGGCGCGTGGCGTAGCCAGTGGCAGCCGGTCTCAAACCGGATGCCGCCTAACGGCGGTTGGGATTGGCCTTCCTGCCGCTTGGCCAGGAGTAATGACCCGACGAAGCTTTGCGCGGCCATGTGGTGCCAGAGCGAGCGCGAGCTGTGCGGGTTTCTGCTTATGAGGCTAAACAACACCGCTTGCCGGATCGAAGCGGTTGAGGGCAGCCCGAATCCTAATCATAGCATGAGAGGTTTGGTGTTACTGGTTGCGCTTGAGATGGCATCTATGTATGCCCAATCGAAGGGAAGACGGGAAGTCTGGCTATGCGGTCCCTCAAACGACATGCTTCTCTGGTATATCCTAAACGATTATTGCTTCGAGCTCGTATCGCCCAAAACCGGCCCCGCCTTTTGCAGGAAACAGGTTTGAGATGCTGAGAGCAACTCTCCGCGCTTTGACCGGCCTCGTCTCTCGCCGTGAAAACGAGTTCGATAACGCCCGGCCTGGGCCTTCCCGGCCAATGACGGGCTTATTTCATCACCTTACCGAAAAGAAAAAACATAAGGCGCTGACCTACCGGGGGGCAGAATATGCTGGCGGCCCCAAAAAGAAGACTGCTTCCAGCTGGTAATACGAAATCCGGTTGAATAGTTCGCAGGCGTCACCCCGGAAAGCGCTGTCAGCGCTTATCCGGGGTCTTGCAACGTTCGAAGCGCCCGTAAAGATCCCGGATACGGCGCGAAGGGCGCCGTTCCGGGAGGACATCAAAGCGCCGCGAAGCATTCAACTAGATGCGGCATAACGTATTCCTTGCCGTACCCCGATTTGCACAATCCCGTAACTTCGCCAAGGCGCGGAACTAAACTGCGGCGGGCAGACTATTGGGCGCCGGCACGCTCACGCGGCGGCTGGCTTTCCTTTGCGGGCGCCTTTGCAGCCTTGCGCGTATCCGAAGCCGGGGGGGCAGCTTCCTCTCCATCCCCAGACTGCGCCTTTTTCGCATCGCTCTCAGCCGCTTGGGCTGCGTTGTTCTGGGCGCCTTCCTCATCCTCCTCTTCAAGATGCTTGAGGTGAACGAGGGAGCCTGGCGCCGAGCAGCGGAACTTCAGTTGCTCGTCGAGGTCGATATATTGCCTGACGAGGCTCAAATCGGCGGGGGACAGGTGGGAAGTGGCCCATGCCGGGCCATTCTCCATCAGCTTATCGATTTCGAGCGCTTTCATGTTCTGCATGTCCAGCGCGAGCTTCGAGCAGGAGTTTTTGTCCAGCGGCGCGGAAAGGGCCTGCAAGGGCAAGAGCAAAAGAAGGCCACAAACCGCCGCGGCCCCCCGTGCGAGGCGGCCGGAATTGAAGCGCGCGTGAATAGCGGGAATTCTCATTTGCCTTTCCACTATAGATCAGGGCCTCCGGCGCTCCAGGGCCTGCGTTGCCGCCGCGATAATTGCAAGGAATGACGAAGCATTCAAGCTCGCACCGCCAACGAGGACGCCGTCGACCTCACTGCTTTGGAAAATCCCGGCGGCATTGGCAGCATTAACGGACCCGCCATACAGAATGTGCCACCGCTGCCCGCCGGCAATCTGGCGCTTCCCGAGCTTCGCCCGCAGCACCGCGTGAATGGCGGTAATGTCGTCTGTTGTTGCCTGCAGTCCGGTGCCGATTGCCCAAACGGGCTCGTAGGCTATAACCGTATTTGCGGGCGTGCTTCCTTCGGGCAGGCTTTCATTGAGCTGGCGCGTGCAAACCGCGGGAGCGAGCCCGGCTTCGCGCTCGCCTTTCGTCTCGCCGAGGCAAACAACCGCGGTCAGGCCGTGTTTCAGTGCTGCCGCCGCCTTGGCGCGAACCGTGCGGCTCGTCTCGCCGTGACCGCTCCGCCTCTCGCTGTGCCCCACGATCACGGCGGTGGCTCCGGCATCCATCAAGATCGGGGCGGAAAGATCGCCGGTGAACGCTCCGGAGGCCTCCCAATGGCAATCCTGCGCTCCGATGGTAAGCGGCGAGCCAGCGGCGAGCGAAGCGGCGGCATGAATAAGCGTCGCAGGGGGGAAGATCCACACACCGGCCGTGCAGGAGGTACCGATGCCCGCCTTGACGGCCTCGATTTGTGCAAGATCGGCACGAATGCCGTTCATCTTCCAATTTCCAGCGACGATAAGCCCCGGCGCGTTCATCGTTATCCCCTTCAAAAGCGGACTTTATCCGCCAATCTTATATTGCGCGCCAATTTTTATCCTCTAAATTACAGCGCACCGCGGACCCTGGCTGAATTGCTCGCCTGAATCAAGGGCCGTCTCGCCTCACGAAGGACCATCGCCTGCCATGATGCACACGATACGAAAAGTAGTCGTATTTCTGTTGTTCGCGATTCTCATCGTCGCGTTCGCGATCAGCATGGGCGGCAATTATTCTTTCGACCGCTTCAGCCATCCCAATGTCGTCAAGGTGGGCTCTATCGAGGTCACGCCGCAGCAATTCCACCGCGCTTATGAAAGGGCCGTTGAAAATTTGAGCGCGAGGGCCGGGCGGCGGATCACGGCAAGCCAGGCAAAATCGCTCGGCATGCCGGCTCGTGTGCTGCAAGAGCTCATCCAGGAATCGGCTATCGACTTCGAGGCGAAAAAGCTCGGGCTCGGGCTCTCCGAAACGGGGTTGCGTCAGAGCATCACGGGCAACGACATCTTTCAGGACAGTACGGGCAAGTTCAGCCCCGAAAAATATCAACAATTTTTGCAACGGATCGGATACAGCGCGCTAGGCTTCGAGTACGAATATCGCAACGATCTCATACGCCGGCAGATCCAGAGCCTCTTCTCGGCGAGCGGGGTCGTTCCGGCCACGCTGCTCGATGCTTTCAACAGCTACGTCAACGAGCAACGGTCCATCGCCTATTTCACCCTCGATGCGAGCGCCGCCGGAATTGTCGAGGCGCCATCCGATGCCGCGCTGCGCAGTTTCTATGAGGACCGGAAAACGAAATTCATGGCGCCGGAGCTGCGGAAAGTTGCGTTGCTTGCCATAGCGCCGCAAACCATCGCGCGCAGGATCGCTGTTTCCGATGAAGAGCTCCAAGCAGATTACGATGCGAAGGCGGCCGAGTATGCCGTGCCGCAGCGCCGCAAGATCGAGGCCATCACCTTCCAGACAAAAGAGGCAGCGGAATCGGCTGACGCGGTGCTGAAGGCCAGTAACGACTTCCCCGGCGTTGCCAAGCGTGCAGGCTTCAGCGAGACCGACATTTCCCTCGGCACCGTCTCAAAAAAGGAGCTGTCTGAGAAATTTGCAACGGACGATGCGATCCTGAACGCAGCTTTCGGGCTCAAAGAGGGTGAAACAAGTCAACCCATCGACGGCCCGCTTTCCTGGGTCATTCTACGCGTCGTGGAGATAGTGCCCGGCAAGGAAAAAAGCTTTGCCGAGGTGAAGGATCAGATCCGCGCGGACCTCGTGAAAGCACGCAGTGCCGCGGAAAGCACAAAGCTTATCAAAGCCTTCGAGGATGAGCGCGCTTCGGGCGTGCAGCTTCAGGAAAGCGCGCAGAAGCTCGGCTTGCCGCTTGAGGAGCTGACCATCGACCACGCCGGAAACGGCCCGGACGGCAAGCCCGTGCAGGTGGAAGCCGTCCCCGCCCAAACCTTGGCCTCCGCCGCCTTCAAATCCGACGTTGGCGTCGAGAACGAAGCGCTGCGTCTGCAGGGCGGCGGTTATGCGTGGTTCGACGTCCAAGACCTCATTAAGGCCAGGCAGAAGCCCTTCGACGAGGTGAAGGCGGAGGTCGAGGCCGATTGGCGCAAGGACCAAGTCCGCGCAAAGCTTGCAGAAAAGGCTCGCGACTTGGTGGCGCGCTTGAACCGCGGCGAAGCGATCGCCGATGTGGCGAAGAGCGTTGGCGCCGAGGCGAAGACCACGAAGCCTTTGAAGCGCGACGCGTCCGAGCCCGCATTGCCGCCATCGGCGATTGCCCAAGCCTTTTCGCTCGCCGAAGGTGGCGCGTCCTCCGCGGTTTCTGGCGATGGAGCATCGAGAGCGGTGTTCCAGGTCGCCAAGACCATTGCACCGGGCCCGCTGGACGAGGCTGGAGCCAAAGCATTGGAACAGCGCCTTTCGGGCCAGATTGCCGAGGATAACTTCCACGAGTATCTGGTGGGCATCGAGAAAGCGGCCGGTGTGAGCGTCGACAGCAAGAACTTTGCCGCTGTCGCTGGAGGCAGTTATGAAAGCGAAGAGTAACTTCAAAGCATATCAGCACCGGCCGCCGCCGTCATTGCGAGGGGCATCGCCCCGAAGCAATCCAGAGGCAACAATTGCGAATGCCGGGCAAGCCGCTCTGGATCGCCACGGCGCGGTGCGCCTCGCGATGACGCTTGGTTGTTGGCATGGCGCTCGTTTTTAAGCGTACCGGGAGATCCAACTCTAAAAGATTGCCAATCCTATGAAGGTTGAGCCTTCGTTTTCTGAATTTTCTGCACGCTACGCCGAAGGCCAGCCCCAGCTCGTTTTCACGCGCCTGATCGCCGATCTCGAAACGCCCGTTGCCGCGATGCTTAAGCTAGCGGCGGACCGCCCCTTTTCGTTCCTCCTCGAATCGGTCGAAGGCGGGGCGGTGCGCGGCCGCTATTCGATCATCGGTCTCGATCCCGATATCTTATGGCGCGCGCAGGGAAATCGCGCCGAGATCAACGAGGCTCCCCATAAGGACGCGAGCGCGTTCCGGACCTGCAAGCCGGGCACGCTCGGCGCGCTGCGCGAGCTGCTCGACGCTTCGAGGCTCGATATACCCGCTCACTTACCGCCCATGGCGGCAGGCGTGTTCGGCTACCTCAGCTACGACACCGTCCGTCTCGTCGAGAAACTGCCGGCGCAAAAGCCCGATCCAGCCGGGGTGCCCGATGCCGTGCTGATGCGGCCGACAATCGTCGTGATTTTCGATGCGGTTAAGGACGAAATGACCCTTGTAACCGCTGTGCGGCCTCACAAGCGCCTTTCGGCCAAGTCGGCATATTCCCGCGCCGTCGACCGTCTGTCGCAGGTTCAGGACGCACTCGACACCAAAAGCGCGTATGCCTCCCCGGTCAATGGCCTCGACACAGCGCTTGCGCCTTGGGCCTCGAATATGACGCCGCAGGACTACATGGCGATGGTTGCTCGCGCAAAAGAGTATATCGCGGCGGGCGATATTTTCCAGGTCGTGCTTTCGCAGCGCTTTTCGGCCCCGTTCGAGCTTCCGCCCTTCGCGCTCTACCGTGCACTCCGCCGCGTCAATCCCTCGCCCTTCCTCTATTTCCTGAACTTCGGAGATTTCGCTGTGGCAGGCTCAAGCCCCGAAATCCTCGTCCGCGTCCGCGGCGGAGAAGTCACGATCCGGCCCATCGCCGGGACGCGCCCGAGGGGCGCAACTCCCGCCGAAGACAAGCGGCTTTCCGAAGATCTCCTCGCCGACTCGAAAGAACGGGCGGAGCACTTGATGCTTCTCGACCTTGGCCGCAACGACGTGGGCCGCGTAGCCGAAATCGGCTCCGTGGCCGTGACCGGCAGCTTCTTCCTCGAATATTATAGCCAAGTCATGCATATCGTCTCGAACGTCTCTGGGCGCCTCGATGCCAAGCACGACGCCATCGATGCGCTCATGGCAGGCTTCCCGGCCGGTACCGTTTCCGGCGCGCCGAAGGTCCGCGCCATGGAGATCATCGACGAACTGGAGCCGGAGAAACGCGGAATCTACGCGGGCTGCATTGGATATTTCGCGGCCAATGGCGAGATGGATAGTTGTATCGCGCTACGCACCGCGATCATCAAAGACGGTACGATGTATGTGCAAGCCGGTGCGGGCATCGTCGCCGATTCCGTTCCAGCGTCCGAGCAGGCGGAGTGCGAGAATAAGGCCCGCGCCTTGTTCCGGGCTGCGGAGGAAGCGGTGCGCTTCGCAGGGCAGGCGGGGCGGGGCCAGTAAGCGCGCTCGAGTTTGTGAGGTTGTCCATGAAGACAGTAACGCTCTTCCGGCATGCCAAGTCCGGCGAGAAGGACAACCCGAATATCGACGATTTCGACCGGCCGCTTGCGGCACGCGGCCTGAAGGCAGCGCCGAAGATGGGCAAGGCAATGCGCGACCGTAAGCTCAGGCCGGATCTGATCCTCTGCTCGCCTTCGGTGCGCACGCGGCAGACGCTATCGCTCGCGGCTCCGGAAGCCTGGGACGATCTTCCGGAGGTGCGCTTCGAGGAAAGGCTTTACGAGGCCAGCGCGCAAACGCTTTTCAAGACGCTGCGGGAGCTTCCCGAGGACATTGCCCACGTCATGATCGCCGGCCATAATCCAGGGCTCCAAGAGCTCGCAATCGCACTTCTTCCGCCAGGCAGCAGCGCAAGAGAGCAGTTCAAAGAGAAAATGCCGACTTCGGCCGTGGCGAGCTTCGAATTCGAAACGGAGCAATGGGCTGTCCTTAAGCCCAGTACAGGCCGGTTGAGGCTTTCCATTTCCCCGAGCTCGCTTTAAGGTTGAAGACAAGGACAGGTATAATGCTCACGATTATCGATAATTACGACAGCTTCACCTACAATCTCGTCCACTATTTCGGGGATCTGGGTGTCGACACGCGCGTCTACCGCAACGATGAGAAGACCGCCACGGCGGTGCTGGCGGAAAAGCCGGAAGCGATCGTCATGTCGCCGGGGCCTTGCACGCCGAACGAGGCCGGCATTTGCCTTGAACTTGTTAAGAAGAACAAGGGCCGCATTCCGCTCTTGGGCGTCTGCCTTGGCCACCA
>JBKQOR010000035.1:0-4347 GCA_052145435.1 Rhodomicrobium sp.
CGTGCCCGCATTTTGCCGCGGTCGCCGCCTAAGCCAGCCCTGTTTCCGTCCGCCAATCCTGAAAACCGCAAGAGGGGGTTATGTATAGCATCGAAAATCGGGCAATTGCCGCAATTGGGCCCGCGGCTGAGGATGATTGGCGGCTTGCCCCGGAAACGCACGCGAGGAGCCTTCCGCCCGAGGCAACGCTTTTGCGGGAGGTTTTGGAGGAGCCGGCTCTCAGCGCCCTCATCGCGCGCTTTACGAAATTCGACGCCGAGGCCGTCAGGGCGCAAAGCCTCTACAAATTCGAGGCGAAGGGGGCCGCGATTACGAGCTTTCTCGCCATCGCCATGGGCGCCCTGCTCGTGCTGCCCGGCTATCGTTTCATGACGCAAGAATGGATCGACATCGCCGGCATCGCGCAGGCGATCCTGGTTGCGGCCTCGTTTGCGCTTTCGCTTGCGATGGGATCGGCCAGGCCCTACGTGCGCTGGCGCAGATACCGCGCACTTGCGGAAAGCGCCCGGCTCAAATTGTTCCGGATGGTGATGGCGAAGACGGAGCAGCCAGGCCGCCGCAACGCTGGCCACATTCCCTTGCTGCCCTTGCAGCTCGAATATCTGCGCCGCTATTTGCTCGACAGCCAGCACACGTTTTACAGCCGCCGCGGCGCCGAGTCTCTGCGCGCTTCCAGGACCGCGGCCCGCCTGCGTATCGTCGCGCTCGGGCTCCTCGCTATCTCGGCCATTCCAGTGATTTGGGAGTTGCGGGAAAACTCCTGGGTGCCGCACGCCATCGCCAGCGCCGCCCAGCTCGCGGGGGAAAAGACGCCTTTCGGACAGCTCATATTTCTCGCGGTCACGCTGGTAGCAGCGGGCCTGCAGGGCTTGCTGGCGGCATTCGCGGTGATCTCGATGGATGACCGCAACGCCGTGCGCTATCTCGTCACCGCGCGCTATCTCGAAGACTTGGCGGGCCGGCCTTTGCAAATGGCGCGCAAGGACGCCGCCTTGGGCAGCCGGGCTACCGTGCTGGCGTTCGCGGAGTCGCTGCTGAGAGAGCTTTTGACAGAGCACAGGGAATGGCTCGCGCTGCGCAGAGCCACGCCCCATTTGCATGTGCTGGCCGGCTTGCGGCTGCCAAAGCTCCCCCGGATGCTGCGGCACGCCGGACGCCGCCAGCGGCGCGCCAATCCGCAGCCGAGCGGGCTTTAGCGCAAATTCAACCGGCGTGCGTTCGGCCGTCATCGCGAGGCGGCTTTAGCCGCCGTGGCGATCCAGAAGCAACTTCAGCGACTTAACCCTGGATTGCTTCGCTTCGCTCGCAATGACGGAGACTACGCTTTCGCCGAAAATGACCGCACCCTCAAATCCAGCGGCGGACCTTGCTTTTGTAGGCGCCGTACTCCGCGCCGAACCGCGCGCTGAGATAGGCCTCCTCGCGCTTCACCACGCGCTCTTGCAGGTACAAAAGCAAAAGCGGCGCGGCCAAGATCATCCACGGGTTGGCCGTCGCGATGCCGAGCCCGAGCGTGACGAGGGCGAGGCTCAGATACATCGGGTTGCGTGTGCGCTTGAACACGCCCGCATAGACGAGCGCATCGGCCTTGTGGCCCGGGTGAAACGTGGTCCGCGCCCGCCGCATTTCGAGGAACGCCAGCCCCGCGATGGTGAGCGCGCAGGCCACGATGGCGCCGCCCCCTATCCTGGCTTCGAATGGAACCGGCGTTGGGTGCTCGAAGGGCGGCACGTAACGGTTGAGCGCCCAGGCCGCTGCGACGAACAGCCCCGCCACAACCGGCGGTATGGGGAATATTCGCGCATTGACCGGCTCGGTGCCGGTGTGGTCTGTTCCGCTCATGGATTCGCCCCTGTTGTGTGCTTTGATGGATATTGCTGAGCCAACCCCGTTTGTCATCTCACTTCGCCGCGAGCTTGAGCCGGCGCTGCGAGCGGCCGTCGATGCAAAGGCGAAGCCGCTCGGCTCGCTTGGCCGGATCGAGGCGCTCGCCATTCATACCGGGCTCGTCACTCAATCGCTGAAGCCCAATCTGGGCGGCGCGGCGCTCGCCGTGTTTGCGGCCGATCACGGCATCGTGGCGGAAGGCGTGACGGCGTACCCCTCCGAGGTGTCGGCACTCATCGCGCAAATGGTGCTCGATGGCCAAGCCGGCGCGAATATCGCGGCGCGTGCGGCGGGCGCCGAAGTGTTTGTGATCGACGCTGGGCTCAGAACGCCGCCCGCGCGGCACGATGCCTTGTTTGCGCGGAGCGTGGACCTGGGCACGCGCAATTTCCTGCATGAGCCGGCCATGACGGAGGCCCAATTCGCGCAGGCCCTCGAAGCGGGCGCGGGCGTTGCCGCGAGCTTGAAAGAGAAAAGCTTCGGAATTCTCGCGCTCGGCGAGATCGGCATCGGCAACACGAGCGCGGCGGCGGCGGTCTCGCATGCTGTCACGGGGCTGCCGCTCGAACGGCTCGTTGGCAATGGCGCCGGCGTGCCGGCGTTGGGTCTCGGCCACAAGCGCGATGTGCTAGCCCGCGCCTACGCCCGCGCGCCGGTGGGCGCGGGACGCGATGCGCTTATAGAGTTCGGCGGCTTTGAGATGGTCATGCTCGCGGGCGCCATGCTCGGCGGCGCAAGGCTGGGGCAAGTTCTCCTTGCCGATGGCTTCATCGCCACGGCCGCCGCGTGCGCCGCGGTCTCAATGCAGCCCAACCTTCGCGATTACCTCCTCTTCGCCCACCGCTCGCCCGAGGCCGGTCACACCGCGCTCCTCGAATGGCTCGGCGCGGCACCGCTTCTCGATCTTGGCATGCGGCTTGGCGAAGGCACCGGCGCAGCGCTTGCCATACCGCTTGTGCGCATGGCCGAGGGATTGCTCGGCACCATGGCCGATTTGCCCGGAGATCATCCAAGCTGATGCCGCACCTGCGCAGAGAAATCCTCTATTTCCTCACGGCGGTTCAACTCTTGACCCGGCTGCCCGTGCCGCGTTTGCGCGGCTTCGCCCAAAGGTGGATGGAGCGCGGCGTGAAATATTTTCCGCTGACCGGCGCGATTGTGGGCGCGGCCTGTGCGGCCATCTATCTCGGTGCGTCGCAAATCTGGGGCGGAGCGCTTCCCGCTTTGCTCACCATAGCGGCGGGGATTGCCATCACAGGCGGCCTGCATGAAGACGGCTTTGCCGATTTCTTCGACTCCATGGGCGGGGCTACGCGCGAGGCGCGGCTCTCGATCATGAAGGACAGCCGGATCGGAACCTACGGTGTGCTTGCGCTCGTCGCGGGCTTAGGCATGAAAGTTTTCGCGCTCGCGGCGCTTCCCATTGCGATTGGCGCTGCGGCCCTCGTCTCTGCCCATGCCGGCGGCCGCCTCGCCGCTGTCGCGGTTATTTCCATGCTGCCCTATGCCGGCGGACTCTCAGCTGCGAAAATCAAGCCTCTCGGCCACGGGATGAAGTGGAGCGACCTCGCTATCGCGGTAGTCTTTGGGGTGTTACCCTTGCTGTTGCTGCCGCTTGCGTTCGGCTTGCCCGCGCTCGCCGGGGGGTTGATCGCAGCCGCGCTCGCAGCCTTCGCGGCCCGGCGCCTGCTTGGCGGCTATACCGGCGACGTGGTCGGCGCGGTCGAGCAAACCTATGAGATTGCGTTTCTGTTAGCCGCCGCCGCATGCGCCTGATCCTGGTGCGCCACCCGAAGCCCAATTGCGAGAAGGGGCTCTGTTACGGCCGCCTCGATCTCGAATGCGATGCCGCCGCCCTGGACGCCGCCGCATCCCGGCTCACGGACATTGCCCGCGGGCACCGCATCGTTTCCAGCCCGTCCCGGCGGGCACTGGACCTCGCCGCGAGGCTTGGCGGCGCCGCTGTTTTAGAGCCGCGGCTGCAGGAGCTTCATTTTGGCGATTGGGAAGGCCGGCGCTGGCAGGATCTCGGCCGGACGGTAATCGAGGCTTGGCAGCGCGGCTTACCGGACGCCGCGCCGCCGAACGGAGAGACGCTGGCGGCGATGGGAGCGCGCTGCAGTGAATGGCTCGGCACTCTCAAGCTGGATGGCCCGCCGGTCTTCGCCATCACCCATGCCGGGCCGATCCGCGCGATCCGCGCACTTCTGAGCGGCGAGCCGCTCCTCACCTATTTCAGCACAGCCGTGCCCTTTGCGGAACCGCTCACCTTGATGCTGTGAAATGACGGCAACGGGACCCAGTGATACCGGGGGTCATAAGTGCTGACCTGACGCACTTTCCGAAGGCGCCGGAATTCTGGGCCGCAGCGTCGTACCCGCGAAGGCGGGTACCCATACAAATTCTGGTTCCAACGGGAGAAATGGATTCCCGCCTTCGCGGGAATGACGGTTGCGCGCC
>JBKQOR010000036.1:0-30526 GCA_052145435.1 Rhodomicrobium sp.
CCGTCGATACCGAAAAGTTTGAGACCTCAGAGCGCGGGATATTCGCCATAGGCGACATCAATTGGTACCCGGGCAAGCTCAAGCTGATTCTATCGGGGTTCCACGAGGCCGCGCTCATGGCTCAGCAGGCGCACCGGTATGTTTTCCCGGGTAAGCGGATCATTTTTCAGTACACAACGTCGTCCTCCAGCTTGCAGAAAAAGCTCGGCGTTCTGTAACCGGCTGCGCCGGAAGCGAGGCGCACATACAGGCTGCTCCGGACTAGAGACAAAAATGAAATGGCCACCCAAAAAGGGCGGCCATTTTTCTTACCACGAGCTTTCCGTGCACCGGACGCGATCTTAGTGCTCGATGTTTCTCCACAAGGTCTTCTTCGAAAGCAGGAGCAGACCGGCCAGTGCCGCTAGATAGACGAACACCCAAAGGCCCATCTTCTTGCGCTCAGCGAGGTGCGGTTCAGCGGCCCACGCCAAGAAAGCCGTTACGTCCCGCGCCTCCTGATCGAGCGTATTCGGCGTCCCATCCGCGTAATCAACCTGCGCGTCGGACAGCGGCATCGGCATCGCAAGCTGATTGCCTGGAAACGCGCGGTTGTAGTTGAGGCCTTCTGCGATCTTCTTTCCGGCAGGCGGCTCGGTGTAACCGGTGAGAAGGGCATAGATATAGTCCGCCCCCTGCTCCTGGTATTGCGTGGCCAAGTCCTTCAACATAATGAGCGGGAATGCATACCAAGCGAACTCGCGCTCCACGCCGCGAGCCCGCGTCATGAGCGAAAGATCGGGCGGGACAGCACCGCCGAACGATGCGGCAGCTTCTTTCGCGTTCTTGAATTTCCACACAAAGTTATCCGAGGGTCTGGCGGGGCGCATGGCCACGTTGCCCTGCTCGTCAAAGCCGTCGAATACCAGAGCCTCGGCCGCGATCGCCTTCACCTCGTCCGGCGGGAGCTGCGGTCCGCCGGGCTCGCCCAAGTTGCGATAGGACAGAAGCCCCAGATTGTGGCAGTTCGAGCAGACTTCCCTATAGACTTTATAGCCCCGGCGAAGCTGCTGCTGGTCGAAATATCCAGTGAGGCCGCCAAACGTCCACTTCTGGCGCTGGGCCTCAAAATGTTGCTCCGCCGAAGCCGCTTCCGGGGAATTCGTGCCGGCTGTCTCAGCTAGTCCGGGCGAGGCGGCTGCCAAAGACAGCATCAGCCCTGCCGCCATTGTGCCAAGAGCCCGTCCCATCGCGGCCGTCTTAAACTTCGTCATAGTCCCGTCTCCTACTCGGCCGGCATGGGATGAACTTGCCCAGACTTATCGTGTGTCTTGTGTTTGAAATCATCGGCAATCGTTTCAGGCATCGGGCTTGGCGTCTCGATCAGGCCGGCGACTGGCATGACCAGGAAGAAGTGCGCGAAGTAATACAACGTGAAAATCCGGGCAAATATAAGCGCATTGCCCTCAGGGGGTTGCGAACCGAGGTAGCCCAGCGCCAGGCAATCGAAGACAAACGCCCAGAAAAACCAGCGGTAAACCGGGCGGTAACGCGTGGACCGGACGCGCGAGGTATCGAGCCAGGGGATAAAGAAAAGCACGAAGATCGCGGCAAACATGGCGATGACCCCGCCAAGCTTCGACGGGATGGCGCGCAAAATAGCGTAGAAGGGCAGGAAATACCATTCCGGCACGATATGCGGCGGTGTCTGCAGCGGGTTCGCTTGGACGTAGTTCACCGGATCGCCGAGGTAATTCGGGACCCAGAAGACGAGATACGCGAACAGAAGCGCCATCACCACTACCGCGAACAGGTCTTTGGCGGTAAAATATGGATGGAAGGGTAGCGTTTCCTTCTCCGTATTGCGGACCTCGATCCCGGTGGGGTTGTTGCTACCCGGAACGTGCAAGGCCCAGATATGCAGCGCGACAATCCCGACGAGCACGAAGGGGATCATGTAATGCATGCTGAAGAGCCGGTTCAAAGTCGGATTATCCACCGAGAAGCCGCCCCACACCCACTGCACGATGGCTGTGCCGAGACCGGGGTAGATGGAATCGAGAGATGAGAACAGATTGGTGATAACGGTAACGGCCCAGAAGCTCATCTGCCCCCAAACGAGCGAATAGCCCATGAAGGCGGTCGCGATCATGGCGACCAAGATCGCAACGCCGATCATCCAGAGCACTTCGCGCGGTGCCTTGTAGGACCCGTAATACAGGCCGCGAAACATATGGATGTAGACGGCAAAGAAAAACAGCGACGCGCCGACCATATGCGTGTAGCGCATCAGCCAGCCGTAGCTCGCATCCCGCATAAGTTTTTCGATCGATTCGAAGGCGATCGCCGAGTTCGGCGCGTAATGCATCGCAAGGATGATGCCCGAGTAGAGCTGCACCACAAGGAAATAGAACAGGATCGCGCCGAACGCCCAGAGATAGTTGATGTTGCGGGGCGTCGGAAACGCCATGAAACCCGCGGTGAAGCGGATTATCGGCAATCTGGTATCCAGCCAGCGCGTAAACGCGGTCTTCGGCTGATAGGTGGAAGCATGTGACATAGAAAGGCTCTCTCGAATGGCTTGGGCTTAACCGATCTTGATTTTGGTATCGCCCGTGAACGCATAGGGCGGGATTTCCATGTTGCGCGGCGCCGGTCCCTGGCGGATGCGGCCAGAGGTGTCGTACATGGAGCCATGGCAGGGGCAATACCAGCCACCAAAAGGACCCTTGTCGTCGCCCGGCGACTGTCCCTTTGGGATGCAGCCCAGATGCGTGCAGATGCCCACCATAATAAGCCAGTTTTCCTTACCCGGCTTGGTCCGGTTTTCATCCGTCGCGGGCAAGCCGGAAGGAGCCCCCAAAACCTCGGCGTCTGGGTCTTTTAAAGCGGAGAGCGGCGTCGATTTCGCCTTTTCGACTTCCTCGGGTGTCCGGTTCCTGATGAATATCGGCTTGCCGCGCCAAAGGACGGTGATTGCCTGCCCCACTTGTATGGGCGCCAGGTCGACCTCGATCGATGCCTGAGACAGAGCGGAAGCGTCGGGATTCAACTGATCGATCAAGGGCCAGATAGCCGCCGCAGCTCCGAGTGCCGCGAACGCTCCCGTAGCGATGTATATGAAATCCCGTCGCGATACGTCGCCGCGCTTATCGTCGATTGTCGTGGCCATGAGGTTCTCAACCTTGTAGGAAAGAGTGAGGGTGCGAAATCGGGGTCTTATTGCAGCTCTGAATTCGCATGTCCATGGCACATATTGGCGCGACCAACGTTTCTTGACGCGGCTTTTCCAATGCGCGTAGCGCTTTATCAACCGGACATTCCTCAGAATGCGGGCACCATTCTTAGGCTCGCTGCCTGCTTGAATGTCGCAGTGGACGTCATTGAGCCCGCAGGATTCGACATGTCGTCCCGGGCTCTAAAAAGAGCAGCGCTCGATTATTTCGAGGCGGTGAACCTCACCCGATGGAGCTCGTTCGAAGCCTTCGAAAGAGCGGTTCACGCGGCGGGATCGCGCATCGTCCTGCTGACCACGCGGGCGCAAATTTCTTACACAACCGTCGCGTTCGAGCCCACCGATGTCCTTCTCGCGGGGCGGGAGAGTGCCGGCGTGCCCGGCGGTGTGCATGCCGCCGCAGACTTAGCCGTCCGCATTCCAATACGCGAGGATCTAAGGTCGTTGAATGTTGCCGTGGCGCTCGCAATGGTGTTAGGTGAGGGCCTCAGGCAAACAGGCGGTTTTCCTCGTCTCGCGTAAAGCCAAGGCGGAGTGTACATGTCGAAACCGGGCCGCGCGAATAAAGCTTCTAGCTCTGAAAATCACGGACCGTTCGATCTCGAGAGATCGAAGGTGCGCGTCTGGTTCACCGCACTTAGGAATGACATCTGCGCGGAATTCGAGCGCATCGAGGACGAGTTGGCAAGCGGACCGATGGCCTCGCGCGCTGCCGGCAGGTTTCAGAAGAAGCCCTGGAAGCGGACCGATCACACCGGTGCCGAGGGCGGCGGCGGTACAATGGCCACGATGAGCGGGCGTGTGTTCGAGAAAGTTGGCGTGCACGTCTCGACTGTTCACGGGGAGTTCGCACCGGAATTTAGGAGCCAAATCCCGGGCGCCGAGGAGAACCCGGCTTTCTGGGCGTCGGGCATTTCGCTGATCGCGCACCTCCACAATCCCAATGTACCTGCCGTCCACATGAACACGCGGTTCATCGTGACGTCGAAATGGTGGTTCGGCGGCGGCGCCGACCTAACCCCTGTACTCGATGAGAGGCGCACCCAGGAAGACCCGGACACCGTGGAGTTCCGCGCGGCCATGAAAGGCGCTTGCGGCAAGCACGCGGCCGCTGATTACGCAAAGTACAAAGAATGGTGCGACGAGTATTTTTGGCTCAAGCACCGGAACGAGCCTCGTGGCGTTGGCGGAATTTTCTTCGACTATCGTAATTCCGGCGACTGGGACGCGGATTTTGCCTTCACTCAGGACGTCGGCCGGGCTTTTCTCGACATCTACCCGAAGCTCGTCCGCCGGAATATGAACACGCCCTGGACCGAGGCACAGCGCGAGGAGCAGCTTGTCCGCCGCGGCCGGTATGTCGAGTTCAACCTGCTTTACGACCGCGGGACTGTGTTCGGCCTGAAGACGGGCGGCAACGTCGAGGCGATTTTGTCATCCATGCCGCCCGTGGTGAAATGGCCTTAAAGGCCGCCTCACCCCTGCCCTTCTCCCACAAGGGGTGAGGGGAATCCCCGTTGCACATCCGGCGTTCACATTGCGGAGCTTTACGGTGCGGCACCGTTCCTTCCCCCAGCAAGCTCGCCTTGGCGAGCTTGCAACTTAGAGTGCCCGCATCCGCGAGCGGATGCGGGACGGGAGAAGGACAGGATGAGGTAGGCCGCACATTCTGCGGGTTGCTGTGAGCAAGTGCACGGTGAAGGCGGCAGCGGATGCGCATTTTCATTATCGGGGCAAGCGGTTTCATTGGCGGAAGGATCGCGGCGCAGCTCGCGAATGCGGGCCATGAAGTTGCCGTTTGCGGCCGCGATCCGGACCGGCTGCGGCTTCAATTTCTCTCTGCAGAGGCCATCGCCTGCGATTTTGCGACGGACAGCGCAGCGGATTGGCGAGCACGGCTCACAAATGCCGATGCGGTTGTGAATGCGGCCGGAATTTTCCGCGCCCGCCCAGCGAACAGCTTCGCCGCCGTCCATGTCACGGGTCCGCGCGCGTTGTTCGAGGCCTGCGCCGCGGAACGCATCCCGAAATTGATCCAGATTTCGGCGCTCGGTGCCGGCGCCCAGGCGCGGACGCCCTTTCATCTGACCAAGCGAGAAGCGGACGATTGCTGCATGACGCTCGCGGCGGAGCGCAATCTTGGCGGTTGGACCGTAGTCAGGCCGTCGCTTGTGATTGGCCAAGGCGGACAGAGCTCAGCGCTTTTTGCTGCGCTCGCCGCGCTGCCTTGGCCGCCGCGGCTAGGCGATGGGACTTGGACTGTGCAGCCCGTTCACGTTGCAGACCTTGCTTATGCGGTTCGGCTGCTGCTTGAAAACGACGGCAGCGCGCCGCCGCTGCTGGACCTTGCCGGTCCCGCCCCGATGACGACGGATGAGTTGACGCTTGCACTGCGCCGCTGGCTCGGCCTTCCGCCCGCGCATCAGCTGCCCCTGCCGGAGTGGGCGCTCAGAGCCTCGATACCGCTCGCGCGGGCGCTTTCCTTCGATGCGCTGTCGAAGGACAGCCTGACCATGCTTGCGCAAGGCAACACCGCGCCAGTTGAGCCTTTGGCGGAAGCCTTGGGCTGGACGCCGCGCGCCATCGATGCCGCGCTCGCTTCGGAGCCAGCGACCGAAGCCGATCTTTGGCATGCCCGCCTTTTGTTTCTGCGGCCGGCGCTGCGCATCGGCCTGGCGCTGATCTGGATCGCGACGGCTATCGTATCCGCCTTCGTCTTCCCGCTGGAAAAAAGCATGGCCATGGTGGCCGGCCTTGGCGTTTCGGGCTGGCAGGCCGCCGCCCTTGTCTATGGGGGCGCCGCCGTGGACGGCATCCTTGGCCTTGCGCTGCTTCTCAATATCAGGCCCGCGACGATCGGCCTTCTCCAGCTCGCAACCGTCGCAGTTTTCACGATTCTCGCCTGCTTCACCGTGCCGCAGGCTTGGATCGATCCGCTGGGACCGATGACGAAGAACATCGCCGTGGTCCTCGCAACGCTAGTCATGATCGCGATGGAGGCGAAACGGTGACCGCAAATCCCGCCGCGCCAATCGCAATACGCCCTTATTGTCATCCCGTGCGCAGCGCAGCGTGTAACGATGCGCTGCAGACGCGGGATCGTTACGGGAGCCTGCATCTGCTAAGATCCCGTGTCTGCGCAGCGTCATTTCATGCCGCGGCGAGCACGGGATGACACCACGCCATGACCTATCTTCTCCTCAAATACATCCACATCCTGAGCGCGACGCTCCTGTTCGGCACGGGGCTCGGCACTGCGTTTCACGGCTTCCTAGCCTTCCGCTCGCGCGACACGCGCGTGATCGCCGCCGTGGGCCGCTCCGTGATCCTAGCGGACTGGCTGTTCACCACCCCCGCCGTGATCGCGCAGCCCTTAACCGGCATCGCGATGGCCCTCATGGTCGGATGGCCCCTGACAACCGGCTGGCTCGCGTTCTCACTCGCGCTTTATGTCTTCGTGGGCGCGTGCTGGCTGCCAGTGGTGTGGCTGCAAATCCAGCTGCGCGCCATCGCGCGGGCGAGCCTTCTCGCCGGAACGCCGCTGCCCGAGAAATATTTCCGCTATCTGCGTACCTGGTTCATCCTCGGCTGGCCCGCCTTCGCCGGCGTGCTCGCGATTTTCTATCTCATGATCATCAAACCGGACCTGCCGGGTTTTGGCGGGTTCGGTTTGAGTTCGTTTTTTCCCACCAAATATTGATTACGCCATTAGGCGTTTTTGCCGTGCCAGCCATCCATCTTCCGTCTTGCAGAAGCCGTTATATTTGAGTTCGCCAGCTTTTAAGACGAACTGCGCCGCCGCTCGCAGCATGCTTTGCCTCAGCACAAGCCAACTATCCACTTCCGGCATTCTGCAACAGAGACGCCGCCGGTGCAAGCGGGCGCTTCGCACTAATGGCCGCCAGCCCCTGGAGTGGACACCGAGCCCGGATTTGTTCTCTTAGCCTGATCCGATAAGGCTGCGCGCAGCTGGTAGGTTTTGATCACGCAGGTCTTATCCTTATCGAGCTCAAGGAAAGCCGGATTGGGCTTGTCGACGAACTCGGCTTGCGTGACAAAGCCTTTTTTATCGGTGTCGTAATAGGCGAAATTCGCTGTCAAGAAGAGCCGGTCGATTTTCGCAAGCTTTCCGAACTCCTCCGGCGTCAACTTGCCGTCGTGGTTGGTATCGGCCTCCTGGAAGACCGAAAGGGCGTACTGCCGCCACTCCTCGCAGGTGACGTTCCCGTCATGGTTGAGATCCCACGTCGCCGCAGCGCGTATGAACGCGCCATCGACGCCTTCTTTGAGGCCGGGCGAAGTCGAGCCGCAGCCTGCCGCTGCGAGAGCCAGGATGAGAGCCGCAAATGAAGTCCGGTAACGCAAAATCCAAGTCTGTTGCATACGTTTCCCGATCCCAAGAATTTGACCAGCCAGTAAGCAGACTCCGCAAGAGCTGTCAAACGGAGCGCGCCAGAGGATAACGCCGGCAATTTGAGCTAGCGCATGAAGGTCCGGTTTAGCTAAGCTTCGGTAGCTATGCCGCCATGATTCTCCGGACAGGCGCAAAAGGGGGAGGGCTCCTAAATGTTTTGCCGGTTCCTAGCAGGCGCGATGCTCGCATCGCTCGCTCTTGCCGGCACGGTGCTGGCTCAGAATTGCCCGCCCGGCGCGATGGGCACGAGCCGGACCATCGCCGTCGATCCCTCGGTGCACCGGCGGATCGGACTCTTGCAATATCGCGAGACGTTGCCGCTCGAGGATCATGAGGTGGTGCTCACATTCGACGACGGTCCGCTGCCGCCTTATACGCCCAAGGTTCTCGACGCGCTCGCCGCCGAATGCGTGAAGGCGACTTTCTTCATTGTCGGGCAGCAGGCGGAGGCCTATCCGGATCTCCTGCGGCGTGAATACCGCGAAGGCCATACCATCGGCACCCATACCGAGCACCACCGCTATCTCAATCGCCTAAGCGCGGACGCCGCAAAGAAGGAGATCACGGACGGGATCGCGTCGGTGGGAAAAATCCTCGGCAGCCCAAATGCCGCCGCACCTTTCTTCCGCTTCCCCTATCTCGACCAAACCGCCGCCTCGGAAGCCATAGCGCTAAAGCTCGGGCTTGCGATCTGGAGCACCGACTTTCACGGCAGCGATTGGGAGCGGCTCACGCCTGAGCAAGTCGCTGCGATCGCCATCACGCGCCTTGAGCGCAACAAGAAGGGCATCTTGATGCTCCACGATATTCACGAGCGCACCGCGCTCGCGCTGCCCATTATTCTGAGCGGGATGAAGAAGCGGGGATACCATGTTGTGCAGGCCGTGCCCGCCGTTGGCGCTCCTTCGAAAAGCGCTGCGAAACCCGGTCTTTGGATGACAACGACGCAACGATAGCCGCAGCGGTTTTTCGCCGGTGCGCAATGACGCCGCCGGCCGCCGCGCGTGCCGGACGCGCTCCCGCAGAAACACCTTGCTTACACCGGACTGACACGCCAGCTTAGGGTGACTTGTGAACCGCCACTCCCGGAGAGCACGATGCCCGAAAACGAGATCCTGACATCCGACATTGCCGGCATGACGAAGGCTGCTCCTTTCTCGCGGCGCGGCTTCATGACGGCCGCGGCGGCAACCGCGGCCGGCTACACGCTCGCGGCGGGCGAGGTGCGCGCGGATGCGATCAAGACCGATACGGCTGGGCTCGACGCCGGCGATGCGAAAATCGCGGCCGCGGGCGGCGAGATGCCAGTCTATTTCGCCCGGCCCAAGGGCGTGGCCAACCCGCCTGTCATCATCGTGGCGATGGAGATTTTTGGCCTCCACGAGCACATCAAGGACGTTGCGCGGCGGCTGGCGAAGCTCGGCGCGTTCGCTGTCGCGCCAGACTATTATTTCCGCGCGGGCGTCGATCTGACCAAGACGACCGATTTCAAGGAAATCATGCCGATCGTGAACGCGAAGCCCGACGCCGAGCTCGTGTCCGATCTCGACGCAACGGTGGCATGGGCGAAATCGCAAGGCGGCGATACGTCCAGGCTCGGCATCGTAGGCTTCTGCCGCGGCGGACGCACCGTTTGGATTTATGCTGCCCACAGCGATGCGCTCAAAGCCGGGGTCGCGTTCTACGGCTCGCTTGTGGACCCGAAAAATCCGGTCTGGCCGAAAAGCCCCATGCAGCTCGCACCGGAAATGAAGGCACCGGTCCTCGGACTTTATGGCGAAGCCGACCAAGGCATCCCAGTTGCGCAGGTAGAGGAGATGAAAGCGGCCCTCAAAGCAGCGGGAAAGACCGCCGAGTTCAAAATCTATCCCGGCGCTGGTCATGCTTTTCACGCCGATTACCGGCCGAGTTACCGCCAGGAAGCGGCGGAGGACGCTTGGAAGCAAATGGAAGCCTGGTTCAAGAAGTACAACGTGCTTTCCTAGCGCTGGGACTGCTGCCGCCGTCATTGCGAGCAACGCGAAGCAATCCAGTGCACCACATTGAAAGTGCTGGATTGCCACGGGGCTAACGCTCCTCGCAATGACGATAAGCGGCCAGCCCGGGCAATTTAGAGGGGCTATGCCGCATGACAGTTCAAGCCGCCTTGCTTTCCGATAGAAGCCTGCTCGAAATTGCAGGCGAAGACCGCTCGAGCTTTCTTCAAGGTCTCATCACCAACGACGCCGTAGGGCTTGGGCGGGGCGCCGCGCGCTTCGCGGGCTTGTTGTCGCCGCAGGGAAAAATTCTGTTCGATTTCTTCCTAATCGACGCGGGCGAAAGTCTGCTTCTCGATTGTCCATCGGCAAGCGGGAGCGATCTCTTGAAGCGGCTCACTTTTTATAAGCTGCGCGCCAAGATTACGCTGAGCGATGTTTCAGAGCGATGGCGCGTTGCTTCCGCTTGGGGCGAGGGCGCTGCGGATTTTTGCGCGGCAAATGCCAGCATTGCTTTTCCAGACCCGCGGCTGCCGGACCTTGGTTTCCGCGCGCTCGTCGAGGCGGACCGCGCTTCCCATTTTCCAGCGGGCGAGAGCGATTACGAGGCGATGCGCATCCCGTTAGCCGTGCCCGAGGGCGGCAAGGATTATGCTTATGGCGATGCGTTCCCCCACGAGGCCTGCTTCGATTTGCTCAATGGCGTGAATTTCAAGAAGGGTTGCTACGTCGGGCAGGAAGTCGTGTCCCGGATGCAGCACCGGGGCACGGCACGCACGCGCGTGCTCGCAGTTTCAGCGGCCGGCCCGCTGCCCCTTGGCGGTGCGGACATTCTCGTGGATGGCTTCGCGGTGGGCCGGCTTGGCTCGGTGTCGGAAAACCGCGGCATAGCTCTTGCGCGCCTCGATAGAGTCGCGGAGGCGATGGCGAAAGGCCAGTCCCTCGAAGCGGGCGGCATTCCCGTTTCGCTCACCGTTCCGAGCTGGGCCACCTATAGGCTCGATGGCAGCACCGCCGGGGCCACGCCTTGAACGGTCCTGCCAATGAGCCATGCCGCTGTCCGTGGGCCGGCAGCGACGCGCTTTACATCCGCTATCACGACGAGGAGTGGGGCGTTCCTAAAACGCGCGACATCGAGATTTTCGAAAAGCTCATCTTGGAAGGATTTCAGTCCGGCCTGTCCTGGATCACCATCCTGCGTAAGCGCGAAGCCTTCCGCAACGCCTTCGACGGTTTCGACGCGGAGAAGATCGCGGGCTATGGCGACGCCAAAGTCGCGGACCTGCTTGCCAATGCGGGGATAATCCGGCACAGGGGCAAGATCGAAGCCGCCATCTCCAACGCCCGCGCTCACTTAGCCCTGGCCGAGACGCAACCGCTGACCGCCTTCCTCTGGGATTTTGTGAACGGCGAAGCGATCCAGAACCGCTTTACCAGCATGGCTGACGTGCCAGCGGAAACGCCTCTCAGCCGCACAATATCGAAGCAACTCAAGGTGCTGGGCTTCCGGTTTACCGGGCCCACCACAACCTATTCCCTCATGCAAGCCTGCGGCCTCGTCAACGATCATCTCGTCTCCTGCCACCGTCACGATGTTTGCGCCGCTTTGGCTAAGCCGAGTTTCCTGGCTTCTCCAACGCATGGCCTTCTCAGGCGTTAGCGGCCAGTGGGCTGAATTTTGCTGCAGGCACGAACTCAGACATCGGGTCTTTTTCCGAAAATGCCTCCAATTGGGGGACGAGCTGCCGCAACTTACCATCACTTGGAACGCGGCTTTCACTTTTCTACAAATTTTTATGCTCGGCCGCCTCTGGCAAAGAGAGGCACATGACCATCGGCTGCGTTGGCACCGGAACCGGCAATCCCATGGCTTGAGGAGCGACTGTGCGGTCCTGGGCTCAAGCCTATGAAGGAGGCTTGGGGTGCTTTACGTCCTCCACGACGCTCATGACGTTCGAGCGGCCCATCAGCCAATCCAAGCTCACATCGAGCACATCGGCGATTTGACAGACACGGTAGAGGTCGAGCGCTCCTGGACCGAAGATGCTGGGATTGTTGGCGAGCCGGCCGCTGAGGCCGATACCAGCGAAAACCTTGCTTTCTGTCATGTTGCGCATGCGGCAGGCCTCGGCGAGCCGCTCGCTGAAAAGACTGAATTTCGTTTGCATGATAGATACATAGGGCGCGGAAGATCGAGGTTCAAGTCAACAGCAGCTCTAAGATCCGACAGGGGAAAGCCGGCATTTTCCCCAGTTAGGCCAAGCACGGCCGTCAGCCTTGTCGTGCCAGTCATACCGCTCAAGGCCGGTTGCGGACCATCCCGCTGCAAGGAACGCGTCTCCTGCTGAAGGTCTTGCTGAAGTAGAAATCTTCGCCGCAATCCAGGCTTCTGGCCCGTGGATGCGCACCCCGATGATCTCGGCCCTGGGCCGCAGGGAGAAATTGTGCAAGGTAACTCGCTGAGGGGTCAGCGGCACACAAACTTAGCTGCAGACCAATTACAAGACGAAAGCCTTCTGTCGCCAGGCATGGATTGATTCAACATGAAGTGTTGCTGGGCCCTCTTTCGCGTCAGCGTGCGCAAGTCGAGGAACGTAAACCGAAGAAAAGTTTAGGCGGTGAAGATTTATGTAAAGCGCGTTTCGGATCTGTGCAGATAACTGATCGTTGCTATCGAACAACTCACGCAAGCCGTGCTGCACGACGAAAAGGATCAACGCTCCTGCGGTGGCATGGACTGCGGCAAGTAGCGTTGATCGATGACCGGCTTCACGACGATTGTGCTTTGAATAATTGTAATCGTTGTACCAAGTTAGAGACTTCGTTGTATTAATTAGTTGCCAGTGACTAAAAGGTCTTACATCTTTCAACGTTTGATACTGCGCAAAGTGGACGCCATATTCTCCAAGGTGCAGTCGTTCTTTCAGTGGAAAGTAATTCTTTGTAGTGGGTCGACTTGGTGCGTTTGAGCCCATCCCCTTTTCAAGGTACAGGCGAAGGTAATTTTCGACCTCCATACATGCGAGCAAATGTAACTCTCTTATTCGAGCTCCATGACATTTCAGCCCAACCGAGGTCGGCTCCACTGTCAGCAGGAGATCATTCATCTTTGCTATGAGGAGAAATAGCGACTGCTTATCGGCGCGCACAATATCGCGGGATACTTCGGAAAAAGTATCCTTCCCTAATCCCGGTCTCCACACGCCTTCCTCGTACTCTCCAGGAAGATATTTGGTTCGCTTAACTTCTACTGGCGAAAAAGCCGAGGTGATGTGGCTTTGAATTGAGCCACGCAACTGGGCGAGGTAGTAAACGCCGCATGGATCGAAGAAGCGGTTATCGAGTTGAACCGCAACAATGTGGTCCCCTTCTTGATAAGCAACTAGTAGCGACCCCATCCTAATCTTGGGCATAAGACCGCCGCCCACGTCCTTCAAGGAACGGAAAAAGATAGGATAGGAGGCGGGCATGGAGGTCAGCTAGGCTGTTTGAGACCGCCTTAGACGTAAGCGGGAGCGGCCAATTAAGCCATGCGAGAAGCGAGCGTCGAACGCAGCACAATACCTTACTTTTGCTGTGCGCGCCCTTTGAAAATGTGATCGGCTCAGCCACTGGCGTTGGCAGCTCGTTGGGAACCCGATTAGCATATTTCTGCTTGTTGAGGTTCTCCGGTATTTGGTTCGAAAATCTTGAACAGCCGTTACGACCCTAACAGACTGCTGGGCATTCGTCAGGCGAGCCGGGAATGTTTGCCTAGAGTGCGTCCGGAGATGTGTGAAGCGTCTTCCGGAAAAGAGGCATGATAAAATAAAAGGCGAGAGCCCGCTTTCGATTCCATCAAAAGCGAATAGGCTCTAAGCCCTAACTTCTGGCATAAAGTCGCAAAACGAGTCGGGCGAGGCCATGCAGCAAAAGCTTAAAATGCACAGCGATCCCGCAACGCCGCCACGGGCCTGGCAGCGCATGCTGTCCGGGCGCCGCCTGGACCTTCTCGATCCGTCGGCCCTCGATATCGAGATCGGCGATATCGCCCACGGCCTCGCCCGCGTCGCCCGCTGGAACGGACAGACTAAAGGCGCGCACGCGTTTTCCGTAGCCCAGCACTGCGTCCTTGTGGAGGCTATCGCCGCGGCGCTCAAGCCGCAGCTCAGCCCCCAATTCCGGCTCGCGGCGCTCTTGCACGATGCGCCGGAATATGTCGTGGGCGACCTCATCAGCCCGTTCAAGGCTGCGATGGGTATGCCTTACAAGTCCTTCGAGGAGCGCATCCAGCGCGCGATCCACATCCGCTTCGGGCTACCGCCAACGCTCCCCTTGACCGTTGCGCAGCTTATCAAAAAGGCCGACAAGATCGCGGCGTATCATGAGGCGACGCAACTCGCGGGCTTTTCGGCCGCCGATGCGCGGCAGCATTTTGGCGCCCCAGTGCCACTCGATGTAAAATTGCCGGGCATCGTCCAGCAAATCGAGCCACTCGGCACCGCGGCCGCGCAGGCGGTCTATTTGGAGCGGTTCGCAGCCCTCGAAGGCGAAGGCACCGGGGTTTCTGCGCATGTCAAGTAAGTTGAAGGCACCCACGGCGGACGTACTCGCGCGGTTCGCGGCCATCGTTGGCGCGAAGGGCGCGCTCACGGCACCGGCCGATACACAACCCTACCTGCAGGAATGGCGCGAGCTTTATACCGGACGCACTCCGATGGTGCTGCGGCCGGCAAATGTGGCCGAGGTCAGCGCGATCCTTAAGCTTGCGCATGAAGAGCGCATCGCCATCGTGCCGCAAGGCGGCAATACCGGCCTCGTCGGTGGCCAAATCCCCTTCGAGTCCGGGGACGAGATCGTGCTCTGCGTCGATCGCATGAAGGCGATTCGGGCCGCCGATCCCATCGGCAACACGCTCGCAGCCGAGGCCGGCGCGACGCTGAAATCGGTGCAAGACGCCGCCGCCGCCGTTGGCCGCCTTTTCCCCTTAAGCCTCGGCTCGGAGGGCAGTTGTCAGATCGGCGGCAACCTCGCCACCAATGCCGGCGGCATTCATGTGCTGCGCTACGGTAACATGCGCGACCTCGTGCTGGGCATCGAAGCCGTGTTTCCCGGCGGCGAGATTTGGAACGGACTGAAGGTGCTCCGCAAGGACAATACCGGCTACGATCTCAAGAGCGTGCTGGTGGGCTCGGAGGGAACGCTTGGCGTTATCACCGCGGCGTCGCTTAAGCTGTTTCCGCAGCCAGCCGAGGTCACAACGGTATTCGCAGGCTGTGCAAGCCTCGAGGTGGTAGCGCAGCTCTTCGGTCTTGCCTTCGAAAGCGCCGGGCCGCTGCTCTCCGCCTTCGAGCTGATCCCGCGCGTGGCTGTCGAGTTCCTGGTCGCCCATGTTCAGCGAATGCGCAATCCGCTCGCCGATGCGCACCCATGGTACGTGCTGTTCGAGGTTGCGTCTCCCTTGCCGGGCGGATTGGCCGAGCGCGTTGCCATGACGTTTTTGGAGGAGGCCCTCGAAAAGGGCATTGTTACGGACGCAGCGGTCGCCGCATCCGAGGCGCAAGCGCGGTCGTTCTGGTGCATGCGCGAAACGATTTCCGAGGTGCAAAAGCACGAGGGCGGCAGCATCAAGCACGATGTCTCGGTCCCCGTCCCGGCGATCCCAGCTTTCATCGCCGAGGCCACCGATATTGTCGAAAGCCTTATTCCTGGCGCCAGACCCGTGCCCTTCGGCCACTATGGCGACGGAAACATCCACTTTAACGTCTCGCAGCCGAAGGACGCGGACAAGGCCGCGTTCCTGGCGCGCTGGGACGAGGTGGCCGAAGCGGTGCACGCCATCGTCCTGCGCTTCGGCGGTTCGATCAGCGCGGAGCACGGCATCGGGCGCATGAAGGCGGCCGAGCTGGAACGCGTGAAATCGCCCGTCGAGCTGGCGCTGATGCGGCGCGTGAAAGCGGCATTCGATCCGCGCGGCATCCTTAATCCCGGGAAGCTTTTGGCAGGCTTCACCCCCGTCGATTAGGTCCGCTGCCTGCGGCTGCGTTTAAATCACCATCATAAGGAGTCGACTTTCGGTTGGCATGCATTATGTAATACTAACCGGCCAAAGTGTTGACCGGTCCCGCCGTCGTACCCGCGCACGCGGACCCAGTAAACACTTTGCTACATGCTTGTCTCAGTTGCTATTTTCCTTGAAAATTACTGGAGTCCCGCCTATGCGGGAATGACACTACAGGACTTACTGTCAATGACCTATGAGGCGGGGCTCTTGAATTATATGCCTCGGACTTTTATGTGCGCCGTGAGGCGGAAAAAGCTTAGACTTTGTACGGACCCGCGAAACTTTCGTGTGCACGGACCAAACCCGGCGGTAAAGTTTGTGCGCTACAACTCGGGAATTTGTAGACTAGCGTTGAAACAGGCTGAGGGTACTTCATGGTAGCGCGAACTTTGGGCGGCCATATATTCAGGATAATGCGTGTGCGGCGAGATGACTGGCGGCGGCGGTATGACGCTATTGCGCCGCTGTTCGCTAAACGCGACGAAAAAGGCGTAACGATCGCTGCCAGGCCCCTTGCCGGTTGGAATCTTAAGGCCGATGAGCGGGGAGGGGCCAGCGAGCAGACCGTCGCCGAGCTGCGCGAGGCCGTGCTAGGGTCTCTCAAATTCACGATCGGCAAGGATCCCAGCGAGGCTAGTCCGCACGATTGGTTCCTGGCCACCGCGCTCGCCGTCCGAGGCCGGATCGTGGAACGCTGGATCGCGTCGGCGAAGGCCAAAAATGCGGAAAACCGGCGGCGCGTCTATTACATGTCTCTTGAGTTTCTCGTCGGCCGGCTGTTGATGGATGCACTCAACAATCTCGGCATTACGGACCAGATGCGGGCGGCGTTGGCGAGCGTCGACGTCTCGCTCGACGCCTTGCGCGAGATCGAGAACGACGCAGCTCTCGGCAATGGGGGTCTTGGGCGTCTGGCGGCGTGCTTCATGGAGAGCATGGCGACGCTGTCGATTGCCGCCCACGGCTATGGCATCCGCTACGACCACGGGCTGTTCCGCCAGAAGATTAAGGACGGCTGGCAGCATGAGTGTCCCGAGGAGTGGCTGGAGTTTGGCAACCCCTGGGAATTTCCGCGGCCCGAGATCAACTATCCGGTCGGCTTCGGCGGCACCGTCGAATCGGTGCAGCAAGGAGCTGTCGCTCAAATCTGGCGGCCCTCGGAGATCGTCGAGGCGGTGGCCTACGACACGCCGGTCGTGGGCTGGCGCGGCGAATCGGTCAATACGCTCCGGCTTTGGAGGTCGCATGCGGTCGATCCCTTCCGGCTCGACGTGTTCAACGCGGGCGATTATGTCGGCGCGCAAACCGATCAGGCCCGCGCGGCGGCCATATCCAAAGTGCTATACCCCAGCGATTCGACGCCGGCAGGCCAGGAACTCCGGCTGCGCCAAGAGTATTTCTTCGCCGCCGCGTCTCTGCAGGACCTCATCCACCGCTATTTGAAGCAGCATGGCGACATAACCAAGCTTGCGGAGAATGTGGCCATCCAGCTCAACGATACACACCCAGCGATAGCAATCGCGGAGCTGATGCGGCTTCTTGTCGATGTTTACGGTCTTGGATGGCAGACGGCATGGACTATCACCCAGGAGACTTTCTCCTATACGAACCACACATTGCTGCCGGAAGCTTTGGAAACCTGGCCCGTTTCTTTGATGGAGCGGCTCTTACCGCGGCACATGCAGATCATCTATCTGATCAATGCCTTGCATCTGGATAAGTTGCGGGCGGCCGGCCATGGCGACCGGCAGCTCCTTTCCAACGTATCTCTGATCGGCGAGTCTGACGGGCGCCGCGTGCGCATGGGGAACCTTGCGTTCCTGGGCTCGCACAAAGTCAACGGCGTTTCGCAGCTTCACACCGACCTTATCAAGGAAACGGTGTTTCACGATTATGCCGCACTCTATCCCGGGCGCGTCGTAAACAAAACCAATGGCATCACCTTCCGCCGATGGCTGTTCGAAGCCAATCCAGGCTTGACGAGGCTTCTGGTCGAGTCCATTGGCCCCGATTTCCTCGACCGGACGGAGGCGCTCGCGGGACTTGAGAAATTCGCTGGCGACACGGATTTCCAGACGCGTTACGCGCGCGTGCGCGGAGTGAACAAGGAAGCGCTCGCCAAGCTTATCACCGACCGGCTCTTGATCAAGGTAGACCCGGAAGCACTCTTCGACGTTCAGATCAAGCGCATTCACGAGTACAAGCGCCAGCTCCTCAACATTCTGGAGGCGATTGCGCTCTACAACGAAATCCGCGCCCATCCCACGCGCGATTTTGTGCCGCGCGTCAAGATTTTCGCGGGCAAGGCGGCTGCGAGCTATCATCAAGCCAAGCTTATCATCAAGCTCATCCACGACGTAGGCCGGGTGGTAAACAGCGATCCGGCCGTCCGCGGGCTTTTGAAGGTTGTGTTTCTGCCCAACTACAATGTGAGCTTGGCGCAGGCGATCATACCGGCATCGGATTTGTCCGAGCAGATTTCAACCGCGGGCATGGAAGCCTCGGGCACCGGTAACATGAAGTTCGCGCTCAACGGCGCGCTCACCATAGGCACCCTCGACGGTGCAAACGTGGAAATCCGCGATCACGTGGGCGAGGACAACATGTTTATCTTCGGGCTTACCGCGCCGGAGGTCCAGGAGCGCCGCATGCAGGGAATCGATGCACGCGAGACCATTGCCGCCTCGCCTGCTTTGCGCGAGGTCTTGAATGCGGTCGGCACCGGTGTGTTCTCGCCGGACGAAATCGGCCGCTACGATCAGCTTGTCCAGACGCTGACCTATCACGATCATTTCATGGTCACGGCCGATTTCGAGGCGTATTGCGCCGCCCAGGCTGCCGTCGCCATCCGTTGGCGCGACCGCAAAACGTGGTGGCGTTCGAGTATTTTGAACACGGCCCGCATGGCCTGGTTTTCGTCCGACCGCGCGATCGAACAATATGCCGGGGAAATCTGGAACGTGCCCATTCGCAAAAGGTGAGCGGCTCCGGTTGCGCTTGGAACTAAATGCCCGGCGTGGCAATCGGCATCCTGGCTTCGGGCTCGCGCAAGGTTTATAAGTAAGCGTTGCACAAGAATAACCCGATGAAGGGGGAAGGCATGACGGTAACCGGCTGGCGCGCACGGGAAGAGGACGTGGCACGTATTGCGGCGGCGAGCCACGGCGACCCGTTTTCCGTGCTTGGGCTGCATGCTGCGGCTGACGGGGCGGTGATCCGGGCCTTCGTTCCCGGTGCCGGGCGCGTAGAGGCGATAAGGGACGGGCGCGCGGACTTCGAGCTCGAGCGCCGTACAGCGGACTTCTACGAAGGATTCCTTCCACGTGAAGACAACCGCTTTTCCTACCGGCTTCGGGCTTCAAATGCGCAAGATGTGTGGGAATTTGCCGACCCATACGCTTTCGGGCCGGTTCTAGGTCCGCTCGACGACTATCTGCTTGTGGAGGGTACGCACCGCCAGCTTTACGAGCGGCTCGGCTCCCATCCCATCACCCACGAAGGCGTTCCTGGCGTGCTGTTCGCGGTTTGGGCACCGCAGGCACGGCGCGTCTCGGTGGTTGGCGACTTCAACCACTGGGATGGGCGGCGCCACCAAATGCGTAAACGCATCGATAGCGGCCTATGGGAGATTTTCGCGCCTGACGTGGGCGAGGGCACGGTCTACAAATACGAGATCACCGGTGCTGAGGGTAAGCTTTTGCCGCTCAAGGCCGATCCGGTTGGGTTCGGCGGTGAGATGCGCCCTTCGAGCGCCTCTATCGTCGCGCGGACGGATGCCGCAGTCTGGCACGACGCTCAGCACATGGCGTCGCGTCAAGGTGCAGGGGCACGGCACGGGCCGATGAGCATCTACGAAGTGCATCTCGGCTCCTGGCGGCGCAATGGGTGGAACGGCTTTCTTACCTACGACGAGCTTGCCGATCAGCTCATCCCTTATGCCGTGGATCTGGGTTTCACCCATCTCGAGCTGATGCCGGTCTCTGAGCATCCGCTCGATGCGTCTTGGGGCTACCAGCCCATCGGCCTGTTCGCTGCGACCCGGCGGTTCGGCGACCCGGCGGGGTTCCAGCGCTTCATCGACCGCGCCCATCGGGCCGGTCTCGGCGTAATCCTCGACTGGGTGCCCGCGCATTTTCCAACGGACGAGCATGGGCTAGCCTATTTCGACGGTGCCCCCCTTTACGAGCATTCCGATCCGCGCCGCGGCTTTCACCCGGACTGGAACACCGCGATCTACGATTTCGGCCGGCGCGAGGTGGCGAATTTTCTCACCGCCAGTGCACTCTATTGGCTCGATCGCTTCCACATCGACGGACTGCGCGTCGATGCCGTGGCCTCGATGCTGTATCTCGATTATTCGCGCAAAGCGGGCGAATGGCTGCCGAACCCGGAAGGCGGCAACGAGAACCGCGACGCTGTCCGCTTCATGCAACGCGTTAACGAACTCACCTACAGCCTATTCCCGGGTACCATGACCATCGCCGAGGAATCGACCTCCTGGCCCGGCGTATCGCATCCGGCGAACTCGGGCGGCCTCGGTTTCGGCTTTAAATGGAATATGGGATGGATGAACGACACGCTCGCCTATATGACGCTCGATCCCGTCCACCGCCGCTGGCATCACGATAAGCTAACCTTCGGTCTCCTCTATGCTTTCTCCGAGAATTTCATCCTGCCGCTAAGCCACGACGAGGTCGTGCACGGGAAAGCTTCCATAGTCGGCAAGATGCCGGGAGACGCCTGGCAAAAATTCGCCAATGCCCGCGCTTATTACGGTTTCATGTGGGGTTACCCCGGCAAGAAGCTCTTGTTCATGGGACAGGAGTTCGGTCAGTGGAGCGAATGGAACTTCGATGTGAGCCTTGACTGGCACCTTCTCGCCTACCCGCCGCATCAGGGGCTCCAGGCGCTCGTCCGCGATCTGAACCGTCTGCACAGGGAGAAACCCGCGCTGCATGCGCGCGACTGCGAGGCAGGAGGCTTCCAGTGGATCGCGGTGGACGATGCCCACAACTCGGTTCTAGCGTGGCTGCGCTGGGGACCGCCGGAGTCGAGGCCCGTGGCCGTGATAACGAACTTCACACCCGTGGCTCGAACCTGCTATCGTATCGGCCTGCCCTATGCTGGACGCTGGCGCGAAGTCCTTAATACCGACGCGGGCGAATATGGAGGGTCGGGCACCGGTAACCTTGGAGCGGTCGCGGCAGTGTGTCATGGCTCGCACGGCTTTCCAGCCTCCGCCGAAATAACCGTACCTCCGCTCTCCACAATATATCTTGAGTTTGATCCAGGTTAATTTCCACCTTTCAAAAGAATCGTATGTTGTTCCAAAACCAATAAGGAGCAAGCGATGAATCCCGCTGGAACTTCTCCCCTCGCCCGTCATGCGATGGCCTACGTGCTGGCCGGCGGACGCGGCAGCCGTTTGATGGAACTCACCGCTTGGCGCGCGAAACCGGCCGTTTATTTTGGCGGCAAGTCGCGCATTATAGATTTTGCGCTATCGAATGCGTTCAACTCGGGAATAAGGCATATCGCCGTCGCCACCCAATATAAGGCGCACAGCCTAATCCGCCATCTCGTCCGTGGCTGGAATTTCCTGCGTCCCGTCCGCAACGAGAGCTTCGATATCCTGCCCGCGAGTCAGCGCATTTCCGAGGAATGCTGGTATCTCGGTACGGCCGACGCCGTTTATCAAAACATCGACATCATTGAAAGCTACAGCCCGGAATTCATCGTCATCTTGGCCGGCGATCACATTTACAAAATGGATTACGAGCTCATGCTGCAACAGCATGTGGACCAAGGCGCCGACGTCACCATTGGCTGCATCGAGGTTCCAACAGCCGATGCCATAGCGTTCGGCGTGATGGAAGTGGATGAGCGAAACATCATACGCAGCTTCTTGGAAAAGCCGTCCGATCCGCCCTCAATTCCAGGCAAACCGGGGACAACGCTGGCCAGCATGGGCATCTATGTGTTTCAGACGAAATTCTTGCTCGATGAATTGCGGCGCGATGCGGCCGATCCCTCTTCCACGCACGATTTCGGCAAGGACCTCATTCCTTATTTCGTCAGTAATGGACGCGCCGTCGCGCACAGCTTCCGGCGGTCCTGTGTACGCTCCGAAGCTGAAAATAATTCCTATTGGCGGGACGTCGGCACGATCGATGCTTATTGGGCGGCCAATATCGATTTAACCGCCGTTGTTCCGGAACTCGACATATACGATGAGAACTGGCCAATCTGGACCTACAGTCAAATAACGCCGCCGGCAAAGTTCGTGCACGACGAAGATGGCCGCCGTGGCATGGCGATTTCATCTTTGGTATCGGGCGGCTGCGTGGTTTCAGGCGGCTTTATCCGGCACACACTTTTGTCCACTGGCGCCAGGGTCAATTCCTATGCCGTCGTCGAGAGCGCAGTGATACTGCCGCAAGTAGACGTGGGGCGCTCTGTGCGCTTGAAAAATGTTGTCGTGGATGGCGCAGTGAAAATTCCCGACGGCCTCGTCGTTGGCGAGGATCCGGAATTGGATGCCAAGCGATTCCGACGGACGGAGCAAGGCATATGCCTTATCACCCAGCCGATGATCGACAGGCTTGAAGCATGACGCCACTGAAGGTGCTCTCGGTTGCGTCCGAGATTTACCCGCTCATCAAGACGGGCGGGCTGGCCGATGTTGCGGGCGCACTGCCCGGAGCGCTTAAGAACGAGGGCGTCGATATGCGGACCCTCATTCCGGGTTATCCGGCGGTGCTTGCCGCATTGGAAGAGGCCCAGCAGCTGACGTCCTTCCGGGGGGTACGCGGGGGAATGGCGCGCCTGCTCGCCGGCACGGCACACAGCCTCAAGCTTTTCGTTCTGGACGCACCGGTTTACTTCGCCCGCCCCGGCAATCCCTATGTAGCGCCCGACGGCACGGACTGGCCGGATAATGCCCTCCGTTTTGCGGCCCTCGCCAAGGTTGCAGCTGAGATCGGGCTTGGATCGCTGCCGGGCTTCGTACCCGACGTTTTGCACCTGCATGATTGGCAGGCCGGCTTGACCGCCGCCTACCTGCACTACAGCGGAAAAACGGCCGTGCCTGCAACCGTCATGACCATTCATAACCTTGCCTTTCAGGGGCAATTTCCGGCAGAGCTGCTGCAGCAATTGGGTCTGCCGCCCGTGGCGCTGGCATGGGATGGCGTCGAGCACTATGGCGCGATCGGCTTTCTGAAGGCCGGGCTGCAACTTGCAGACTGGATCACGACCGTCTCGCCGGCCTACGCGTGGGAAATCCAACAGCCAGAAACGGGATTGGGGTTCGAAGGCCTGCTTAGCGCGCGCGCAAACCGTTTCAGCGGCGTTCTCAACGGTATCGACACGCAGGTATGGGACCCCGCCACCGACTCGCGCATCGCTGCCAATTACGACGCAGCGCATCTTAGCGCACGCGCCGCCAATAAGGCTGCGCTGCAGGACAGCTTGGGCCTGCACCAGGAAACAGCCGCGCCGGTAGCCGGTGTGGTTACCCGTTTATCCTGGCAAAAAGGCCTCGATTTGCTCCTGGAGGCTCTGCCAGTTCTTCTCGAGGAGGGCATGCAGCTCGCATTGCTAGGCTCCGGCGACGCGGAGCTTGAAACCAAGTTTCAGGAGGCGGCCGAGACTTACCCTGGGCGCATCGGCGTGGCGCTCGGCTACGATGAGACGCTCGCAC
Organism: Rhodomicrobium sp.; assembly: GCA_052145435.1. Taxonomy (GTDB): domain Bacteria; phylum Pseudomonadota; class Alphaproteobacteria; order Rhizobiales; family Rhodomicrobiaceae; genus Rhodomicrobium. Next base: position 23,350 of record JBKQOR010000036.1, read on the forward strand.
ATCGCATACAGGCTGGCGCCGATATGCTGCTCGTGCCCTCGCGTTACGAGCCCTGCGGGCTGACGCAACTTTGTGCGCTGCGCTACGGCGCCGTGCCCGTTGTGGCGCGTGTCGGAGGGCTCTCCGACACGATCATCGACGCCAATGAAATGGCGCTCGCCGCGGGCGTGGCAACCGGCGTACAATTCTTTCCTGTCACCAGCGATAGCTTGGCGGCGGCTTTGCGCAGGGCGGCACGGCTGTTCCGCGATGGCGCAGCTTGGCGGGTCATGCAGAAAAATGGCATGGCAACCGATGTGTCCTGGCGCCAGCCTGCGCGCCGCTATGCAAGCCTTTACCGGGATCTCTGCGGCGTGGAAGCCGAAGCGCAGATCCCTTTGAGTGCTGCGTGACGGGCCCGGTCCGCGAAGGTTCGCCAGAGCCTCTTGGCCTGACCTTGGACGGGAAGGGCGCCAATGTCGCGGTCTATTCGGCGCATGCGGCGGCCATCGAGCTTTGCCTGTTCGACGGGCACGGCGAAACCGAGATCGAGCGCCTGCGGCTTCCCTGCCGGACCGGCGATGTTTTACACGGCCATTTCGAGGGTGTGCGCGCGGGTCAGCGTTACGCGTTGCGGGCCTACGGACCTTACGCTCCGGCGGAGGGCCACCGGTTCAACCCGGCGAAGCTCCTTGCCGACCCTTATGCACGGCAGCTCGACCGGCCGTTCGCCTTTGCGCCCGCCATGCTCGATTACCGGATCGAGGCACCCCGTGGAGATTTCCGGCCCTGCACCACCGATAGCGCGCCTTTCATGCCCAAGGCCATCGCAATGGCGCCCATGGCCGCGACGCGGGCCCCGCGCGCGGCAAGGCCGTGGGCCGAAACGGTCCTCTATGAACTGCACGTGCGCGGCTTCACCAAGACGCACCCCAAGGTTTCGCAAGCCATTCGCGGGACCTTCGCCGGGTTAGCCCATCCGGCGGCGCTCGAGCATTTGGTAAGGCTTGGCGTAACCTGCATTGAGATCATGCCCGCCGCCGCATGGATCGGCGAACGCCATCTTCACGCGGCAGGTCTTACCAATTATTGGGGCTATAACCCGGTCACGTTCATCGCTCCCGACCCGCGGCTCGCGCCGGGCGGCTGGGCTGAGATCGCCGCGAGCGTGGCCGCGATCAAGGCTGCTCGGATCGAGGTCATTCTCGACGTGGTGCTGAACCATACCGGCGAAGGCGATGAGCTTGGCCCAACGCTCTCCCTGCGCGGCCTCGATAACGCGTCGTACTACCGGCTCGCGCCGCAAGACTTGCGCATCCCCATCAACGACACGGGATGCGGCAATACGCTCGCGCTCGACCGGCCGCCCGTGGTGCGGCTCGCAATGGATGCGCTTAGAACCTGGGCAGAGCTTGGCGGCATCGACGGTTTCCGGTTCGATCTCGCCACCACGCTCGGCCGGCGCGATGACGGGTTCGACGCCGCCGCGCCGCTGCTGACGGCGATAGCGCAGGACACGCTCTTGCGCGATTTGCGGCTGATTGCCGAGCCATGGGACATGGGCCCGGGGGGCTACCGGATTGGAGAGTTTCCACCCGCCTGGGGCGAATGGAACGACAAATTCCGCGATACCATGCGTAAGTTCTGGCGCGGAGACCCCGGTCTTTTGGGCGAGACCGCGACGCGCTTCACCGGATCGTCGGATATTTTCGGGCTGCGCCGCCCTCCCTCCCGAAGCGTCAATTTCATCGTTGCGCATGACGGCTTTACGCTCGCCGATCTCGTCTCTTACGAGCATAAGCACAACGAAGCCAATGGCGAGGCCAACCGCGACGGAACGGACGCCAATTACTCCTGGAATAATGGTGCCGAGGGCGTCACCGCCGATCCGGACATCCTTGCGGCGCGGCGGCGCGATCAGCGCAACCTCTTGGCGGTGCTCATGCTCTCCCGCGGCACGCCGATGCTGGCCATGGGCGCCGAGTCCGGCCATACGCAGCGTGGCAACAACAACGCCTACGCCCAGGACAACGTCACCGCATGGCTTGGCTGGGATTCCGCGGATAATACGCTGGCTGCCTTTACGGCGCGCCTTGTAGCGCTTCGCGCGGCCCATCCTGCCTTGACGCTGGACCGCTTTCTTAAGGGCGAAGCCGTGGATGCCACGCTGATCCCCGACGCCGAATGGCGTAACCCTGACGGCGCGCCGATGCAGCCAGCCGATTGGCCGGATGCGCAACGGCGCACGATCGTCGCGGCATTCTATGCTCCTGCTGCGGAAAATCGCCGCGCGGACCGCGTGCTCGTGGTTCTCCACGCCGGGCATGAAACACTCGATGCCGTTCTACCGGAGGCGCGTGTGGGCTATTGCTGGCGCCATTGTCTCGATACAGCGCAAGAGACTGGCGATGCGGGTGGCTGCCTATTCGATGGCAATGCCGTGATCGCGATAGGGCCGCGGTCGGTAGCGGTTTTCGAAGAATGGCCCGCTGCTGCGTCGCACCGCGCCAAACCGCACACGCCACAGGCTGGTGCCGCGTCGGAGCACCTCGACCGGCTCGCCCGCGCTGCGGGTATTGCGCCTGAATGGTTTGACATCTCAGGTGAGCGTCACACAGTTCCCGCCGCCACGAAGCAAGCATTGCTCGCCGATATGGGCTTTGCCGCAGCCAGCAACGCCGAGGTGCGGGAGAGTCTTGGCCGCCTCGCCGATGAACAGGACCGGCGCATCCTGCCCGCGACGCTAGTAGCCTATGAGCACGAGCCCCTCTCTCTACGCATGGCGGCTGAAGGCGGACGCACGCCGGCCGCGCTCATTATTGAGCGCGAGGATGGCACGGCGGAGCCGCTCCGGCTTACAGCCGGCGATCTAGAATCGGGTCGCGCCATCGCCTTGGACGGACGCAGCTTTGACACCGTGCTGGCAACGTTGCCGCCTCAGCCCGCTGGAAGGCACCGTATCTTCGCCGGAGGAACCCCTGAAATCGCCTGCAACCTCACGGTTGCGCCACGCCGGTGCTTTTTGCCCGAAGGGCTGGTTTCCGGCCCGCGAGCGTTCGGTGTCGCGGCTCAGCTTTACAGCTTGCGCCGGCCCGGCGATCAGGGCATCGGCGATTTTACAACGCTTGGGCAGCTTGCCGCAATGGCGGCGAAAGCAGGTGCGGCCACCGCCGGTCTCAATCCGCTACACGCGCTTTTTCCCGAGGACCGGGAACGGGTCAGCCCCTATTACCCATCGGACCGCCGCTTCCTCGATCCGATCTATATCGATGCCGCCGCGCTTAAGGGCTGCCGCACGGCGGCGGCGCTCGCTGAGCGTTCGGCGCAAATCGCAGCGCTCTCCGCGCAACCGCAGGTAGACTATGCGGGTGTTTGGGAGCTGAAGCGGGCGATCCTCGAGGCAAGTTTCGCGGACTTCAGCGATCTCTGCGCAAATTCCGCCGGCGCCGCGCCTGTCCGCGAATTCGAGGCTTTCCTGGCCCAAGGCGGCGCCAGCCTCGAAAAATTCGCGTGCTTCGAAGCCGTCAGCGAGACCCGGCAAGGCGAGGCGTGGCCTCGCTGGCCCGCCGGATTGGCCGGGGGCGATCCCGGCGCTCTAGCCGCATTCAGCCATGGAAACGCCAAGCTCATTCGCTTTCACGCCTATTTGCAATGGCTGGCGGACAGGCAGTTTGGCCAGGCAGCCTCCCGCGGGGCTGGAAGCGAGACCTGGCTGGGGTTCTATCGCGATTTGGCGGTCGGTGCGGCTCCCGATGGCGCCGAGGTCTGGGCCAATGCCGGTCAGTTCCTGGTCACAGCCTCGATCGGTGCACCTCCCGATCCGATTGCTGAGGGCGGTCAGAATTGGGGTCTCAGGCCGCCAAATCCCTTAGCGTGGCGGGCATCGAACTATCGGCTCTTCAACGAGGTGCTCGCCGCGAACATGGCCCATGCCGGCGCCCTGCGCATCGATCACGCCATGGGGCTGACGCGTCTTTTCGTCATACCGGGCGGGGCCGGGGCCGATGAAGGCGCGTATCTCGCTTTTCCGGAGCGCGAGCTCATCGCGCAGCTTGCCCTTGAAAGCGCGCGAGCGCGCTGCCTGGTGATCGGTGAAGACCTCGGCACGGTGCCGGAGCACTTTCGCGCGACCATGGATGCGGCTAACATTCTAAGCTATCGCGTATTGTGGTTCGAGCGCGATGCAAACTCATTCAATCCGGCCGCCTCCTACCCCGCGAAATCGGTGGCCTGCGTCACAACCCACGATCTGCCAACTATTGCGGGCTGGTGGCAGGGTGAGGACATTCGCGAAAAAGAGGCGCTTGGCCTGATACCGGCTTTGGCGGCCGATGAAGCACGAAAAGAGCGCGCCGCGTGGAAGCGGGCCTTCTTACGCGCTATTGGACTGGACCCAGATATTGCGGCCGATGCGTCAGCGCCGCTGGCCCCGTCCATCGTCGCAGCGGCTCATGAATTTATCCTGCGGACGTCCTCGCTCTTAGCCATCGCGCAGATCGACGATCTCGCAGGCGAGGTCACCGGTGTCAATCTCCCCGGCACGGATCGGGAAAGACCGAACTGGCGGCGAAAGTTGAGCCCGGCCATTTCTGAATTTGTCCAAAGCCTCGCCGCGCTTTGCATGCGCTAACGCTTTTCAATGCCGCCTGCTTCAGCCCGCGTGCCGCCATTAATCGTAACTTGCATGCGCGGCCAAAGCCGTTGCAATTCGGCAGCACCAGTTCTATTCTTGGGCGCTACAACCTCGCGGCTAGACCAAGCTGCACGCAGCATAAGTCCTAGAAGGTTGAGCAAAATGAGCGGTAGCACTAGTCAATCCGGTAGCGGCGAGGGCTTAGGTATTGTCCCGGCACCATTGGGCTTGACCGGAGCCGGGCAGCTTCAATTGCTGATCGATTCTATCACCGGCTATGCCATTTACATGACCGATGCCGATGGGGTCATCGCAAGCTGGAACTCCGGTGCAGAAATAATCACCGGCTATCGCTCCGCCGAGATGCCCGGCCAGAATTTCTCCCGCTTATTTACCGCGGAGGATCGTGCGGCAGGCGCTCCTGCCCAAATTTTGCAGGAAGCCAGCTCGAAAGGCCGCGCGGAGGATGAGCGCGAACACCTACGCAAGGACGGCAGCAGTTTCCGGGCAGGTTCGGTTGTCCATCCGTTGCGCGGCGCTTCCGGCTCGCTAACCGGCTTTGCCATCGTCATGCGCGACATTACCGCGCAGGCGGCTGCGCAGGAAAACGAGCGGCGCTTTCGCCTTTTGGTCGACGGCGTAACCGGGCACGCGCTTTATATGCTCGATCCAAGCGGCATAATTACAAGTTGGAATACCGGTGCGCGCAACTTACACGGTTACGAAGCCAGCGAAATCGTGGGTCATCATTTTTCCAGGTTTTACACGAGAGAAGAGCGCACGGCTGGATCGCCGTGGCGCGCACTCGAAATCGCAGCGCGCGAAGGCCGGTACGAGTGCGAGGGCTGGCGCCTTCGCAAGGACGGAAGCCGGATCTGGGCCTCTGTTACCGTCGATGCGATCCGGGACGAAAACGGCGCGCCCACCGGATTCGCAAAAATTACCGGTGACATAACGGAACGCAAGATGGCGCAAGAGGCGCTCCGTGAAAGCGAGCGGCAACTTCGCCTGCTCGTGGAGAGCATAACGGATTACGCGCTCTTTATGCTCGACCCCAATGGGAACGTTACCAGTTGGAACGCTGGGGCGCAGCGGATCAAGGGATATTCGGCCAGTGAGATCGCCGGGCAGCACTTCTCGCGCTTCTATACCGAGCGCGACCGGGCGGCTGGCGTTCCTGCCCGTGCGCTGCAGACCGCCGCCGCTGAGGGACGCTACGAAGCGGAAGGCTGGCGTGTCCGCAAGGACGGCGAGCTTTTTTGGGCGCATGCGATTATCGATCCGGTCAGAGACGAGACCGGGCACCTTGCCGGCTTCGCAAAGATCACCCAGGACATCACCGGAAAGCGGGAAGCCGGCATCGCGCTTCAAAAGGCGGAAGCCCAGAGGGGGCGTGCTCAGAGAATGGAGGCGCTTGGCCATCTGACTGGAGGCGTTGCCCACGACTTCAACAATCTCTTGATGGTCATTGGCGGTTTTACGCAGGCGATCAAGAAACTGACTGGGCAAGATCCCAAAGGTGCGCGTGCCGTGGAGGCAATCGAAAACGCCGTCGAGCGGGGACAATCGCTGACGCGCCAATTGCTGACATTCTCGCGGCGGCAAACCCTGAACCCAATCGTGACGGCTATTGGCGAGCGCATCGAGGCTTTCAGTAAAATGCTTGGAAGTGCGACTGTGGGGCAGCCCAAGCTCGTCGTAGATGTGCCGGCAGACATATGGCCAGTTAGGGCCGACGTCAGCGAATTCGAGCTGGCTCTGCTCAACATCACGATCAACGCCCGCGATGCCATGCCTGATGGCGGCGTCATCACCATCACGGCCGAGAACGTTCAACTCAAGCGGGAGGAGGCTCCCGATCAGCTTGAGGGCGATTTCGTTGCACTGACGATCGCAGACACGGGCACGGGAATACCCGAGGATATCCTGCCAAAGGTGTTCGATCCGTTCTTTACCACGAAGGGAGCGAGCAAGGAACCGGGGCTTGGCCTGTCTCAGGTTCACGGCTTCGCCCACCAGTCGGGCGGGACGGTGACCGTCGAGAGTACACTGGGGAGCGGCACGCGAGTCACACTCTATTTGCCGAGGGCAGCGAATGCGTTGCCGGAGCGGACTGCCGGGGAGGGGGCGACGCGGGCCGTGGGCGGCGGCACAGCGCTGTTGGTGGACGACAACCGCGATGTCCTTGAGGTGAGCGCAATTTACCTGCAGGAACTCGGCTATGAGGTCCACGCCATGGACAGCGCTCAGCCGGCACTCAAAGCTTTCGAGCGCGAGAAATTTTCGCTCGTCGTAAGCGACATCGTCATGGCCGGAATGGACGGTATCGACCTTGCAAGGGAGATCCGCAAGCGTCAGCCGGACATGCCCATCGTTCTCGTCACCGGCTATAGTAAGATCCCGGCTTCTGTCGGCCAGGAATTCGTCCTCGTTCGCAAGCCTTATCAGCTTCCCGAATTGGGCCGCGCAGTGAGCGAGGCGATTGCCGCTGCTTCCCGCCCGCGCTCCAGTAATCTTGTGCACCTGGGCGATTGGCGTGGCCCGCGCCGTTAAGATCCCGCTTAG
>JBKQOR010000037.1:0-18864 GCA_052145435.1 Rhodomicrobium sp.
GCCGTAAACGCCGTCCGCTCCGCGATTTCCGGCGCGGGCGTGCCGCTGGAAGGCTTGCGCATCGCGGTCGATGCCGGAGGCTGCGCCGGCTTCAAATATATGATGGGGCTCGTCGCGCAAGCCGAGCCGGACGACGCCGTCGTCGAGAGCGAAGGCGTCAAAGTGTTCGTGGACCGCGAAAGCTTGCCGCTCTTGGCCGGCACCACGGTCGATTTCGTAATCGGCTTGCAGAATTCGGGATTCACCATCGACAATCCGCAGGCAAAAACGAGCTGCTCCTGCGGCAAGTCTTTCGGCTAGAGGGAAAAAGCTGATGCTGGAATTCGCGGAACGGATCGACGCCGAGGCCCTGGACCCTCAGGTTGAAACGCCGGAGGAAGCAAGGTACAGGGCCGTGGCCCAAGCCATCGATGAGCTTCGCCCTCACTTGCAGCGCGATGGCGGCGATTGCCATCTCGTCGGCGTTGAGGGCAATATCGTGAAAATCAGGATGGCCGGCGCGTGCGTGGGCTGCCAATTGGCCTCCGTCACCATCCACGGCATCCAGGAAAAGCTGATCGCCAAGCTTGGGTTTCCGCTGCGCATCGTGCCGGCTCTGGGCGGCAGATAGGCGGCATCGGACCATGCCTCCGGTTTATCTCGACAACAACGCCACGACGCGGATGGACGCGGCCGTGGTTGGCGCGATGCTTCCCTTTTTCACGGAGCATTTCGGCAACGCGTCGTCTTCGCATGGCTTCGGCGCGGCCGCCGGCGAAGCGGTGAAAGCCGCGCGCGCATCCGTGCAGGCGCTGACCGGCGCGGAGCACAGCCACGAGGTGATATTCACCTCGGGCGGCACGGAAGCGGACAACACCGCGATCCTTTCCGCGCTCGAAACGCACCCCGGGCGGAACGAGGCGATCGTCTCGGCCGTCGAGCATCCGGCGGTGCTGGCGCTGGTCCAGCATCTCGCAAAGCACCGCGGCATTGCGGTTCGCACCATTCCCGTCGACGGGCAGGGCAGGCTCGATCTCGATGCCTACCGCGCGGCGCTCGGGCCGCATACCGCCATTGCGTCGATCATGTGGGCGAACAACGAGACGGGCACGATCTTCCCGGTTGCGGAACTCGCGGCGCTGGCGCATGAGGCCGGCGCGTTCTTCCATACCGACGCCGTGCAGGCGGCCGGGCGCATACCGATCGATGTGAAGAAAACGGCCATCGATATGCTGTCGCTCTCGGCGCACAAGCTGCACGGCCCCAAAGGCATTGGCGCGCTTTACGTGAAGAAGGGCGTGCGCCTTCATCCGCTGATCCGCGGCGGTAAACAGGAGCGCGGGCGGCGTGCGGGCACTGAAAATGTGCCGGGCATCGCGGGCTTCGGCAAAGCCGCGGAGCTTGCCTTGGCGCGCCTGCCAAGCCTCGGCGGCGTGGCTGCGCTGCGCGACCGCTTCGAGGCCGGAGTGCTTGAGCGCATCCCCGGCTGCTTCATCGCGGGCGATGCCGCGAACCGGCTGCCCAACACCTCGAACATCGTCTTCGACGCAGGGCTAGGCGAGGTCATCCTCGCGGAGCTTAACAAAGCCGGCATCGCAGCCTCCTCCGGCTCGGCCTGCGCCTCTGGCTCGACGGAGCCGAGCCACGTTCTGCGCGCGATGAAAGTGCCCTACACCGCGGCGCTCGGCGCCATCCGCTTTTCTTTCAGCCACGAGAACACGCCCGCCGAAATCGAGCGCGTGCTCGAGGCTCTTCCCGCCATCGTGGCGCGTGCCCGCGAGGTCTCCGGCTTCGCGCCCGCGGCTTTAGAGAACTTTCCGTCAATTATTCCGGGGCAAGGCCGGGAGCAACAAGGAGCGTCTTATGGCTAACGTAACGTTTTCGTCCCCGGCGATGGCGAGGGACATCACCGTCTACGCCGTCGCGGGCCACCGCGGCACCATCCTCGCGGTCGCCAAGGCCCACAAAATCCCGATCGGTTTCAATTGCCAGGACGGCGAATGCGGCTCCTGCATCGTCGAGGTCAAGCATCTCGCGCCAAGCGCGATCCACGGCATCTCGCTCACCGACAAGGAGAAGGAGCTGCTGCGCCAGCTTGGCAAGATCACCCGCGAGGAGATCGTCGCCGCCGAGGTGAACGACATGCCGCCGCACTACCGGCTCGCCTGCCAGTGCTTCATCCGCGACGAGGACATCATCGTTTCCTTCGAGGGCGACCCGAGCGTTCCGGTGAAGCCCGCGAAGCTGCCGGCCATTGGCAGCATCGAGGAATTCTACGGCTATGCGATCCAGGTCGAGCAAGATGCGATCGACCATTATGGCGAGCTGGCCGCGGCGATGGAGAAGGCCGGCCACAAGGACATCGCCGATCTCTTCCTGCAGCTTGCGGATTATTCGCGCAGCCACCTGGGCGAGGTGAAGGGCCTCGCGGGAAAGCCCGCCGGCACGCTTCCCGCGCATTATGTCTGGCCGCACCACTCAACGCCCGAGGGGAGCGAGACCGGCGATCCGGCGCTGGCGCGGCTCGGCGCGCTCAGGGCGGCGCTGCAAGGCGAGCGGCGCGGCTACGACTTTTACACGGCCATCGCGGACAATTCCGAGAACCCGGAGCTTGCCAAGCGGGCCAGGGAGTTCGTGCTGGAAGAGGGCGATCACGCCGCGATCCTCGAGCGCTGGATTGCGCGGGAGGAAGCGGTGCAGAAGGCCGCGCGGCGCTAGTACAGCCCGAGGCAAGTTCGCACCCCATTTGCCGCACGCTCGTAAGCGAACTTGCCTCGGATAAGCTGTACTAGAGTCAATATGTTGCTAGTACGCCTTATCCGCGGGAAATCCTGTCAGCGCTCGCGGCAAACGGGTCAGGATTTCCCGCGGGGCGTACTAGTGCGCTAGGGGGCGAGAGCCAAGCTCTCGTTATCCTCTTGGCATCGCGATCTTTGTCTCATAGTATCGACGGTTGAAGTGTGATAAAGTTGCTCCAAAGGCAGCGAAGGAAAGGCGAATGGAATACGGCGAGGAGAACTCATCCCCCATCGAGATGAGGATGCGTGAGGCAGGGCTTCGCCCGGCGCGAAGGCAAATGGAATACGGCGAGGCCATCCCATCCCCGATCGAGGCGAAGCTGCGTGACGCGGGGCTTCGCCCGACGCGGCAGCGCGTGGACTTGGCGGGGCTCCTGTTTTCGAACGGCAACCGGCACGTCACCGCCGAAATGCTGCACGCCGAGGCGGTGGGGCGCAATGTCTCCGTCTCGCTGGCGACCGTCTACAACACGCTGAACCAATTCGCCGGCGCGGGCCTTCTGCGCGAGGTCGCCATCGAGGGCTCGAAAACCTATTTCGACACCACCATTACCGATCACCAGCACTTCTATTTCGAGCATGACGGCCAGCTCATCGACCTCGGACCGGATGAGGAGGTGGAGGTGGCCCTGCGTAAGATACCCGAGGGCATGAAGGTCTCCCGGATCGATGTGTTGATTAGGCTTGTGCCGGATGAATGAGGCGCAGCCTCCTACGCTTCCCAGGGATTGAACACGTCAACGCCCATCGGGCGGAAATCGGCCACGTCGCGTGTCGCGACTTTCAGCCGGTGCACCAGCGCCGTGGCCGCAATCAGCGAATCGCGCTCGGCGCGCGGGTCAGGCACATGCAGCCTTGCGCAACGCTGCGCAATCGCCGTATCGACGGGCAATATCCGTCCTTCGAATGCGGGTAGCACCCTATCGTCGATCCAAGAGCGCAAAACAACGCCTTGCGCCTTGTCCCGGCGCTCGATCATGAGCGCGCCCGCCTCGATCTCAAGAATCGTGATGACGGACAAGAACAAATCTTCCGGGTGAAGGGCGCCGGCCCAGGCGGCCACCTTGGGATGCGCCTTGCCGTGGCGCCGCAGTTCCGACAGCACGTTTGTGTCGAGCAACCACATCAAGACAGGTCCGCCGGGCGGAAAAGACCTCTGCCCAACCGGGGCGGATCGAATTCGATATCCTCCACGCCAGGCTCGGCCAGCAAGTCTAGGATGCTTGGGCTGCCAGCGGTCAGGCGGCGATAGGCGTCATAGCGCAAAAGAACGTAAGCCGGCTCGCCCCGGTCCGTAATGATCACCGGGCCCTCATCCGCAGCGCGCTTGGCGCGGCTGACATCCTGATTGAATTCGCGGCTGGACATGGTGGCGGTGACGGTCATCGGAACGCTCGTTGCTGCTGAATGATACTACAATGCTACATTAGGCAGGGATGCGGCGCAACAGGGTTATGTTTACCGTTTGCGCCCTCCCGCCAGGTTCTGGCGCTGTGACGCGGAAACTACTCAGCGGAATTGCACGGCTGGGGCCGTAGGGGTCGATGCGGATGTTCAAAAAATTCGAACGAAATTCTGCATAACTTCAACAAGCAGGAGTTGGCTTTTCGTCTTCAGAACATGCTGTGAAGTCGCTCGATTTTGGGCTCCAAAACACTTGGCCAACCCTCAATCGAGAGACTCTCTTGTCGCAGCGATCTTGCGACACAGCCATATTAAATGCTCAACCCATCACCTAGGATCAGTTCTTCGCCGTGAAGAAATCGGTGCTCGTCATCTCCAACTTTTACCCATTGGGTCTTACAAAATATTCTTACAATCGCGTCGGAAGCCAATTTTTCTAATATCTTACTTAGCTTAGCAGAGACATATAACCAAGCCATCTGCCCTGTCTGCGTACGCACAAAGCTTCGCTGAAGTGTCCCGACGTCAAAACCTAACTCTCTGCAGAGCGCAGCGTCTACAATACGAAATTCCTGAATCTTGCAATCAATCATCACATCGAGACCAGCGTATTCTTCTGGATTATTATGAAAGCAACGCAGCACCGAATTGTTTCGGATCGATTTGAGATGCTCAATACTTCTAAACTGTTTCAATAGCCCCCTCGCACTATCGGCTGCCTTGCCACCCAAATCTTCTCCTGTAGAAAACTTCTCGACTGTGTGGTCTCTCCGTAGAGAGCCTTTCAAATCCTTCAGCGCCTTCGCATCATCTGGGTCGGTATCCACGAATATCGGCGCAATACGTGCATTCCACTCGTCTATTTCAAAGATCAACGAAGGCAATGAAATGTGTCTCGCTTCCAGGTATTCGTGATGAGAGAATGACCTCCCCGGATGCGATACTGGCCTAGACCCATATCTCATGCCAAATATACCTAGGTAAATGTGACTCGATCGAACTTCGCGAAGGCACTCAAGGAGAGGGGTTCCCGATCGCGCGCGAAAATCTTCCATGCCCGACACCCGAAAACCAAGCCCGTATAGATGCGACGCAACAGCTTTTCGGTGATCTTTGAGATCGTCATAGGTCGAACCAACAAACACAACGGGCATGCCATTAGTGTGACCGCGTACGGGTACTTCGACCATCACGCTCTCCCAACACAAACGCGCTTCCGACAAAATGTCGTTGACAAACTGCAACAGAACCGACATTTTGTCAACACGACTTCGCCCGCTTGTGTTGGATACCACCCTAGTCATGACCCCAAGAGAACTACAAGAGGTACTTGACCGGCTCCGCTGGACTAAAGGCGACCTAGCCGCCTACCTGCACAAAAGCGAACGGACCATTGAGCGGTACCTGACCGGAGAGGTGACGATACCTCAACAGGCAGTTATGCTAGTCAATCATCTCCTTGGGGAAGAAGAAATGCCCAGCAATGGTAAGGATGGTCGGGGACAGGCTACTCCCCTGGAAAGCATCAAGTCGTACACTGATCCGACCTGGTATTATCCCTTCGTTGAGGATGAAAAAAGGAAGTCTTTGGAAGCATTACTTACAAGCTATGTTAAACCGGAAAATTTTATCGATGCTATTGCTCTGTACAATGCCAAGTGGGAAGTGCGAGCTACGGACCTGGCGCACAAGACGCCGCAGGTTCCGGAATTCTACGAGATCTTGGGAGATAAGGTAAGTAGATATCTATCGACCTTCCGAGAGGAGCCTACGGACGAACAGGAGGAGGTCAGTTTAGCCGAGGAAATGCTTGGCGTGGCGAAGAACATTCGGATTCGGCTAAATGGGATCGTTGCTGACGCAGTTGTCAAGCATCTGGTTGGCGTAATCCCTGTAGATGAAGGGGAGCGCTTGTTCTTGGTTCTGCTGAGTTATGATCGAGCTCATCCTGACCAAATAAATGAATGGAGGTTCCACCGTGCTATGAGCAGCGTCGTATTTAAAGTGCGAGCGCACTTTGAGATAGGAGCAGAAGGCGAGTTCAAAGATAGTGCTAAGCAATAGCCCCGATATGTGGCGCGATCACGCCCAATCGTGTCGGGCGTCTTCCAAAGACTTGTTGTATGTCGGCCAATGTGTGGTGGCACACGATACACAGTACTGTTTGATAGATTTGCAAAGTGTAGATGCCGTACTATTGACAATTAACGTATCTTCAGCGGCATCCCCGCAACTGTAGCCGTGTAATTGGAGAGTGTTATTGTATGTTGTTGGCCAGAAGGCGAGATTATTGGGGTGCGTATCCCATGCCGGAAACGTGGAACCTGGCGAAGATTTCTCCTTCGGCAAGAACTGCAACAGGAGACGTGTTCCGCCGTCGCGATGTTCCGGTTCGGCCTATCGCGCTCATTTTCGTAGCGACGTGCCATGGTTAATGCTGGAATGGTAAATTCGGGCGGATTTTATTATCTTCCCGCCGCAAAACGCGCGATTTCTCGCGTTTTTACCCCCAAAAGTGCATTTCAAAAAATCCGTTAAATATGTTTCGAGTTCGGAGTTAACCAAAATGGTCAGCATGCGGCTTGCTGGAGCGCGCCGCCGTATCCGGATTATTCTCCAATGCGATCAGTGCCTTATCCCGCGCCGCGCCGCCCATTAAGACTTTGGCAAAGCGCATTCTCTATGATGGCGCTTTAAGAAAACACCGTTCGCCCGAGCGGAGCAGCATGACCGGCCGGGGCCATCGTAAAAAGCGCATAGGAAGGCCCGCGGGTTCGCGGCGCCAGACCGCGCCGCTCAAAACCGCTTCATCTCGACGCCGTGCTTCTTCAGCGCATAACCGATCTGGCGCGGCGTCACGCCGAGGATGCGGGCCGCTTTCGCCTGCACCCAGCCGGTCTTCTCCATGGCCTGGATGAGGGTATCCCGGCCGACCTGCGAAAGCGCGCCGTTCGCCTCGCCCTGGGCGTAAAACTCCCCTGGCCGCCCGTTGACCCCGGCGCTGCGTTCGATGCGCTCCGGGGGCGGTTGATGCGGGGGCGGCGCAGGCGGAGCCGGTGGCGCGGCTGGCTCGGGCCTGGCCAGTTTTGGCGTGTGCGTGTGCGTGTTCGGTTGCGGATGCGGGTGATGACCGGCGGGGCCCTTCCACAGCATGGCGGAGAGGCAGTGGCCCTGCTGGCAGGCGAAATCCTTGGCGTGGATGTCCTCGCTAGGCGTCATCGCGGCGGTGCGGCGCACGCAGTTTTCGAGTTCCCGGACATTGCCCGGAAAATAGCACCTGCAGAGCACGTCGAGCGCATCGGGCCCAAAGCGCAAATCGTGCCCGTTCTCCGTGCCGAATGCGTGCAGGAAATGTTGGGCAAGCTCGGGGATATCGCCGACGCGATCGCGTAAGGGCGGCAGCATGAGCGGCACGACGTTGATGCGATAATACAGGTCGGCGCGGAATTTCTCTGTTGTAACAAACTCTTCGAGGTTCCGGTTGGTGGCGCAGACGAGGCGGAAATTCACCTTCAGCGTGTGCTGGCCGCCGACGCGCTCGAACTCGCCTTCCTGCAGCACGCGCAGGAGTTTGGCCTGGAACGCGTGCGAGATCTCGCCGATCTCGTCGAGGAAGATCGTGCCGCCATGGGCCAGCTCGAAGCGGCCTTTCCGCGTTGCGATCGCGCCGGTGAATGCGCCCTTCTCGTGCCCGAAAAGCTCCGATTCGATGACGCTTTCGGGCAGCGCGGCGCAGTTGACCTTGATGAACGGCTTGCCTTTGCGCGCCGAAAGCTCGTGGATCGCGCGGGCGAAAAGCTCCTTGCCCGTTCCGGTTTCGCCCCGGATGAGCACGGGCGCGTTCGATTTGGCGACCTGCTCGATGCGCTCCGTCACGGCCCGGATGGCGCGGCTCTTGCCGAGGATTCCGGAGAGTTTCGGCGGCGGCGATTTCGCGGCTTTGAGCGTGGACAGCTCTTTGGCGAGCCGGTGCTGCTCGAAAATGAGCCGCTCGCGGTCTTCGGCCACCACGCGATGGAGCTTCAGCGCCTGGCCGACGAGATTGGCAACCATGGTCAGGAAGCGCACATCGTGGTCGATGCGGACATCCATGGTTCCTTTCCAAACGCGTTCGATCGCGAGAGTCCCGGCAACTTCGGAATCGACCCGGATCGGCACGCCGATAAAGGTTTGAATGAAGCCCGGGGCTATGCTCCCAAGCCTCTTCCAGCCGGCGAAGAGCGGATGGAGCGCGCAGTTCTGAACGGCGAGCGGTGTGGCGGTGGCCACGATCTGATCGATGACGGCCATGGGAATTTCGGCGCTGTCTCCGGCGGCGAGCGCCGGCTCGGTCGAGGCGGAGACTTTGATCTCCGGATCGCCATCCTGATCGATCAGCACAAGCGACGCGAGCCGCATGTCGAGGAACGAGCTCATGACGGAGACGACATTGTTCAACATCACCTTCAGGCTCGAAGGTGAGGTAACAATTTTCGAGATCTCATAAATGCCGCTGAGCGCGGTTTCGCTGTATCGGCCGCTAGATGGCATCGCACCGGTCCTCGCCGGCGCAGAGTTTGTCATCAAATTCCGCCTCCGCTTAACCTCGGAGCAAACGTCTTTAGTTTGCAGCCGGTTGGCTACGTATTCCGGAATTAATGTAGCACGGGTTCCACAGCATTGTCGTGTCTATAAGATAGTCATTGTGAGAACTTGAAACTGCCCAGAGATTAGCCTGCGTTACAAGAAAGCGCATAAGGTACAGTGACTTAGTTTCGTGTGCTAGTCTGGTAGGCACGCGCTATTTTTTGAGCAACCGGATCCGCCGGTTTCACAAGCCACCCATGCAGATATCGCATAGCTTGCTCAGCGCCCGGCCGGTCCGGCGTGCCCCGCCTTGTGCGCGGCGATCCATTTATGCAGCTCGGCGACGTGCCCGCTCTCCTCAAGAACGAACTCTTTTGCATGCATCTTGATCTCTGGATCGGTGGTGGTGTCGAAGACGTTTTTGTAAAACTGAAATCCTGCCATCTCCGCTTCGAGCGCGATTTCGAGCGCCTGCTCCCGGCCTAATAGGGGATCGGCCGCCCAAATCGCGGCCGCTTCGGGGCTTTCCAGATCGGGCCAAACATAATCGCCGGGCTTTATCGCGGGAAGGACGCGATATCCCGCACGGGCCGTTGCATCGGCGAGATGGAGCCTCGAATAGTCCGATAATCGGCGGAATAGTTTGCCAACCTCGCGGTTGCCGCAGGACTCCATCGCATCGGCCAGCTGGCCGAACCGGAGCGCGGCCTCCTGTTCGAGCTTGATCGCGTAAGCGAGAAATTCTTCGACGGATTGCATTGCGCCTCCCTCAGCATTCCGCGTAGCCCATCTGCCATTTTGAATTCTTGTTGGGACTAGCCGAACTTGAAGAGCACGCCGTAGCCGCCGCGGGGGTAACCCCAGTTGATGTCTCCGCTGGGCTCGCCGAGCACGCGGCATGTGCCGCATTCGAGGCAGCCATCCGGGGTCACTTCCACTTGGCCCTTGGCGTTCGTGCTATAGCAGCCGGCGGGGCAGAGCGTCGTCAGCGCGAGCAGCACTGCGGACGGAACCTCATGGGGCGTCACCGAAATATGCGGCCGGCCGGCATCCACGAGATACCGGTTTTGATAGAGTTTCTCCTCAACGCGGAAAGCTTCTTGCAGCGCCATATTTTTTCTCCTTCTTCCCTAGAACGGGAGTCATCGATCTGCACTACGCGCATTACCCCTCACCCTGCCCCTCTCCCACTGGGAGAGGGGACGCTGCTGCGGCCACGGCGCCCAATTCAGGCGTCCCTTCTCCCATGGGGAGAAGGACAGGATGAGGGGTAATGCCCTGTGGCTATATTTCACCCCTCGTAGTAGGCGCTAGCGCCAAGACCGCGCCAATTTCCATGCGTCGCTTGCGAGCCCCATGACTCCGCGCGTCTTGACGAAGGACCGCACGATGTCGCGTTCCTTGCTCTTTTTGTCTTTTCCGTCGACGCGCAGGTAAGTCTGGGCAGCTTTTGAAATAAGCTGAGGGTAGGTGCCGAACAGATGCTCGCCCGCGCTATGCAGAAATCCCGGAAGGCGCTTGTATTTCCTCAGATCCTTCATGACGAAGGAGTTCTCGATCATCTTCTGATAGAGCGACAGGTTCTCCGCGGTCATCGGCTCCCGGCGCGACTTGATTTGGAAGATCGTCTCCGCCGCAAGGCGCCCCGTCGTCATGGCAAGGTTCGATCCCTCGCGATGGACTGCATTCACGAACTGCCCGGCGTCGCCTACGATGATCCAGCCATCGCCGAAAAGCTGCGGCACGGCCTTATAGCCGCCTTCGGGAATGAGATGGGCAGCGTATTCCTTGACCTCCGAGCCCGCGAGTAGCGGCGCGACCGCGGGATGCCGCTTGAACGCTTCCAAGAGCCCGTAAGGGGACATGCCGGTTTTGGCGAATTCGGAGACCATGCAGCCTATTCCGATCGAGATGCTCTCCTTATTGGTATAGATGAAGCCAGTTCCAGCCATGCCCTTGGTGATGGTGCCCGCGGCCTCGATCACCACGCCTTCGTCGCCCTTGACGTTGAAACGCGCCTCGATCACCTCGCTCGGCAGGAAGTGCATCTCTTTGACCGCAAGCGCGACCGTCTCGGGTTTCGGCGCCTCGCGCAGTCCGGCCCTCGAGCCAAGCAGGCCATTGACGCCTTCTGCCATAACAACGACGTCGGCAAGCACCGTGCCGCCCGCCCGGTCGGTCTTGACCCCGATCACCTTCCCGCCGCTGAAGCAGAGATCGGTCACTGTCGTCTCCAGGATGACGAGCGCGCCCGCTTCGCGCACTTTCCTCGAAAACCATTTGTCGAATTGAGCGCGGATGATCGTGTAGCGGTTCGGCTTCTCCTCGTTGAAGTCGTCGGAGCGGTAATGCATCCCGGTGTAAGACGCATCGTCCATGTACCACATGCGCTGCTCGATGACGTGGCGCTCCAGCGGCGCATCGTTCCTAAAGTCTGGAATGATCTTTTCGAGCATGTTGGCGTACATGATCGCGCCTTGAACGTTCTTCGAGCCCGCATACTCGCCGCGCTCGATCTGAAGCACCTTCAAGCCCCGCGTGGCGAGCGTATAAGCGCAGGCGTTGCCTGCAGGGCCGGCTCCCACGACGATGGCGTCAAATTTCTCTGCGGGCATGACTGGTTCTCCTTCTACAGCCGTATCCTTGGCCTCACGTCAAATCCCGTCACACAGCCATCCGGATATGCGTGCTGGGCGAAATCCGCTGGCGGAACGCCTTGGCGAGCGCAGGCAGGAACCGGACCGCATCGGTCACGATGCCGACATGGGCGAAATCGAAAATGGGCGCGTTCTTGTCGGTGTTGATGGCAAGGATCAAATCGGCGCCCTCGACGCCGACGCGGTGCTGAATAGCGCCCGATATGCCTGCCGCGATGTAGAGTTTCGGCCGGATCGTCTTGCCGGTCTGGCCAATTTGCCGGTCGGCTGGGATCCAGCCGCGCTGGACGAGCGGCCGCGATCCTCCCCACTCGGCGCCAAGCGCATGGGCAAGGTCTTTCACAAGCTGGTAGTTTTCCGCGCTTCCAAGTCCAAGGCCGCCTGCCACGACGATATCGGCGTAGGCGAGGTTCGATTTGTTCGAATCGCGGTCGGGAATGAATTGCAGGATTTTGGTGACGATGTCCTCCTCCTGCAGGCGGAAATCGTATTCGATAACCGGGCCGTCCCTGCCTTCCCCGCGCTCGGGCAGGCTGAAGACGCGCGGGCGCACGGTGGCCATCTGGGGCCGGTAGTTGAGCGTGTAGATGGTGCAGAGAAGGCTGCCGCCGAAGGTCGGGCGGGTGGCCGCGAGCGACCCATCGGCGTCGACAGCGAGCTCTGTGCAGTCGGCGGTCAAACCGGTGAGAAGCGTCGTTGCGACTGAGCCGGCGAGATCGCGCCCGAGCGTCGTTGCGCCGAGAAGCAGGATCTCGGGCTTATAAGTGTTGACGAGCTCCGTCATGCACCGCGTGTAAGATTCATTGCGGTAGTCTGTCAGGACGGAGCTTGCGGCAAGGTAAGCCACGTCCGCGCCATAGGCGAAGGCTTCGGAGACCGCGGTCTTTGCCGCTTCGCCAGGACCTCCGAGCACCACGGCTGCGAGCTGAACGCCGAGCTTATCGGCGAGCTTGCGGCCTTCTCCCATCAGCTCCCACGAAACGGGATGCACCACGCCACGCTCGAGCTCCACGAAGACCCACACGTGTTTGTAGGCCTTGAAGTGCTCGGACAGTTCTTTCTTCATTCCGGCGCGGCCGCCGGCGGGGGCTGGCGAAGCGGGTTTGCTTGTCATCTCGTTTTTCCCTTATGCGCTTCAGCTTTGGGCCAAATTCGCCAGTTCCTTCTCTAGCGAAGGCAGGCGCTTGAAGATTTCGCCGATCGCGCTCACGGCCGCGGCGTCTGGGCTCAGGCCGGTGAGGTCGATCTGGAAGGCTTTTTCAGACCTTGGGGGCGGCGCGAACACACGCTTGACCACCGTCGGCGAGCCTTTCAACCCGCATTTTCCGATGTCCGCTATGCCCGCTGCAGCAGCGTTCCAAGTGACGACTTGAGCGCGCGCCGCGCTAAGCGCCACGTCGATCGACCCGCGGCGAAGCTCGTTTGTCCCTTCGAGCATGGTGATGAGGCAAGGCGTCTTGGTGGTGAGAACCTGGACGCCACCCTCAGCCCGGCGCTCGACCGTGATGGTGCCTGCTTTAAGGTTCAAATCCCTGATCGCGGCGACATAGGTGAGCTGATTGAGGTTGAGCCGCTTGGCGATCCCGGGGCCAACCTGCGCGGTGTCGCCGTCGATGGTCTGCTTGCCCGTGAAGACGATATCCACCGGCCCGAAACTCTCGCCCACCTTGCGAATGGCTTCGGACAGGGCGTAGCTTGTCGCGAGCGTGTCCGATCCTGCGAAGGTGCGGTCCGTCAACAGCACGGCCCGGTCCACCCCGAAACTCAGCGCCCGGCGCAGGCTTTCCTCGGCCATGGGCGGCCCCATGGTGAGCACGGTGATTTTGCCGCCATGCTTATCGCGCAGCCGCAGCGCCGCCTCGATCGCAAACAGATCGTACGGATTGATGATGGTCGGCACGCCCTGCCGCATGATCGTGTTGGTGACAGGATGAACGCGGATTTGCGCGCTGTCTGGAACCTGCTTGATGCAAACCACAATATGCATGGCCTAATCCTTCCCGAGGGGGCCGTCAGCGGCCGATGATGGTAAGAGAGTCGAGAGGCACAAACGGCTTGCGCGGCGCCTCCGCGGCGGGCGCTTTCTGGCTTGGATCGTGCTCTTGAAGAACTTTGAAGACGCGCTCGCCGATGGGGCTTGACGCGGCGAAGTCCCGGTAGGCCTGGGCGAGCGTCTCGCGGGCTTCCGCGAAAACGGCCTCCTCGCTCGCTCCGCTGAGGTCTTTGCCGGCGAGATACACGCCCATGCGCTTCAGAATGTGCAGCCGGGCTACGCGCAGCAGAGCGGGGTCGAACTCCACCTTGAGGTAGGAGAAGAAGTCCTCGGCCGAATGAAGTTTTTCGAGGCCGGCTAGCACGCCCATGACGCGCTCCTTTCCTTGGCATCTTGCGCCCGCTTGCGGCGGCTTCCGGCGTTGGGCGTCATGACACGGCTTCCAGGGCGCGGCGCGATGCCGTTTGGAGTCTCGATGCCGGGGTGCGGGCGCTGTCCGCTCTCTCGTCCATGAGAGAGGTCGCAAGCCGCAGGAGGGTGAAAGTGGGAACCGGCTTCTTATTGCTTTCGGCGTAGCTGCGGACTGCGCAGAGCAGGCGGAGCTCTTCCTCGCGGCTCATTTCAAGTCCGAGATAGGAAAGTTCGTGCCTCAGCCCCGACAGGCCGGAGTGCTTGCCGAGCACAAAGCGATGTTTGCGCCCAAGCTTTTCCGGGGGTAGGGCCTCGTAGCAATCGCGGCTCTTAAGGATGCCCGCGACGTGGATGCCGGACTCATGAGTGAAAACTTCTTTGCCGACAATAGGCTGGGCGCGCCCGGCTTCCATACCGCTGCTGCGCGCGACGAGATCGCTCAGGGGTTTGAGCGCTGGCAGATAAATGCCATGGGCGTCGCCGAAATGCCTATCGAGTGCCACCGCGACCTGTTCGAGCGCTGCGTTGCCGGCGCGCTCACCAAGGCCCAGGACCGTGACGCTTGCGGCGGTGGCGCCTGCTTCGAGGGCCGCGAGCGTGTTTGCCGTCGCCAGGCCCAGATCGTTGTGTCCGTGGAACTCGATGGGCAAATCCGTCATGCGCCTGACCGCCTCGATGGCTGCGCGGACCGAGACGGGATCCATGATCCCGAGCGTGTCGGCAAAGCGGTAGCGGATGGCGCCGGCTTTCGCGGCGGCTTCGAGAACCGGTTCCAGGATGCTGCGGTCTGTCCGGGAGGAATCTTCGCCGCCAAAGGCCACCTCCAGCCCTTTTGCGCGGGCATAGCCGATGACGTCCCTCACCGCAGCGATAACGCCCGGCAGCGATCCGCCGAATTTGGCTGCGATTTGGTAATGCGAAACAGGCGCGGAAAGGTTGACGATACTGACGCCCGACGCAAGAGCGTCTTCCACGTCGCTGCGCTTCATCCGGCACCAGGCCATGACACGGAGAGGAAGACCCAGGCGCACAATGCGCCGGATCGCCTCCTGCTCGCCCGATCCCATGGCCGGCGTGCCGGCCTCGATTTCGCGGACGCCCGCATCCGAGAGTGCCGCGGCGATTTCGGCCTTTTCAGCGGCCGTGAACGCCACGCCCGGCGCTTGCTCTCCATCCCGCAGGGTTGTGTCGTTCAAGGCGATGCGGCGGCTTAAGTGCCGCCGCTGAAAGAGGGCGCCTGCCGCGGCGCCGTTAGCGGCTTTTTCCGCTTCGCTGCCATTGCAACTGTGTTCCGGGCCTGCGCAATAATCGAGCATAAGCGTTCCGTCTGGCGACTATGGGCTTCGATACAGCTGCATAGAAGCAGAAGCCGTGCCAAACCGGTATCGGATTGAAAATACGGGAAAAAATACGAAGATTGTCCTGTCGCGATCCTAACATATGTAGCCTTTGCGACGTCACACCGGCTCCGGTTAATTGCTTCACAGTCCGTTGGCGTCATCCCGGACGCAGTGCGGAGTGAAACGATGCACCGCAGAGCCGGGCTCTTTACGCATGCCGGCGGGTTTTTTCGCCGCGCGCCGGTTCTCATCAACCCTTCCCGGACAAACTGGCCATCCAGCAACGAGGATTTGCCATCGCCTCATTTCTCCCGGCTAAGCGATCTTTGCGTCGAGATTGGCTTGACAGTGGTGCAATGACACCTCAGCGAGGCACTTCCCGTGAAGCGAGGCTGTCGCGTAAAGGATGCGGTGCGGAGAAGGCCCGTGACGGCGTTGAGTCTGAGCCCATCCCGGACGGCGGTGGAGCATGGTACCTAATTTGATAAGAAGAAGCGAGACACTCATGAAAACCTCGAACTGGACACAACAACTTGACAGGCGGTCAAAGTGCCATATACATCCTGTAGTAGAGTTAACATGAACACGCAACTTTAAGTCTTGCAGCAAGCCTTCAAAGGGCAGGGAGTGTTGCCGTTTGTCCCGCGGCTGCGCCATGACCCGCGTTCCACCACTCACCCTGTCCCTCTTCCCAGCAATCTCGCCTTGGCGAGATTGCTACTTATGGTGGCCGCATCCGCGAGCGGATGCGGTGGGAGAGGGGACGCCTGAAACAGGGCGCAGAGCGTGCAACATCGTTCCCTCTCCCAATGGGCTACAATATTCACACATCTATTCGCGGTCTGTCTTGCATTTTGGCCGGGCGGCTGATTCCCTGGTGCGGTGATTCGCTTTTTGGGAGGCGGGGATGGAACTTGGACTGGGGCGGTTCGGCGACGAACGGCTACAAAAAGGGGGCTTTTCTGCACCGCCGGCTTGTGGCCGGTGGCAGTAAGGGGATCAGCGTCAGGCAGCTCGGCAACGGCCGCGCGGGCGAGATGCGGATCACGCGGTTTTTGCACAATCCCAAAGTGACCGTGAGCGATATGGTGGCCACGGCCAAGGCGCGGACCTGCGAAAATGTCCACGGCCGGCATATACTGGCTATTCAGGACACCACCGCGCTTCGTGTGGACGAGAAAGGCATCGGGCTGTTTCTGCATCCCGTTATCGCTGTGGACGCCGGTGACGGTGCAATGCTGGGCCTTATCGATGCGGCTTTCCTCACGCGCAAGGGGGGCGGGCGCGCCAGCCGCAAACAGCGCAGCATCGAGGAAAAAGAGAGCCAGCGCTGGCTTGCCGGAGCGGAGAGTACCAGCGCTTTGCTGGAGGCTGGAGCGAAGAGCGTCACCGTGATCGAGGACCGCGAAGGCGATATTTACGAGAGCTTCGCGCTCAAGCCCGCAGGCGTCGAAATGCTGGTGCGGGCGGCACAGGACCGCACCCTTGCCGATGGCACCAAGCTGTTCGCCAAAGCCGGCGGCTGGGCCGAAGCCGGCCGCATAAGCGTGGATTTGCCCGCCGCTCCCGGCCGCAAAGCCCGCCAGGCACAGCTTGCCTTGCGCTTTGGCACGGTTGAGATCGGGCGGCCTTACCGGCGCAAGCGGGGCGGGCGGGAACTGCCCAAAACCGTAACGCTTCAATTTATCGATGTGCGCGAGATCGATGCGCCCCAGGGTGAGACGGCGGCGCATTGGCGGCTGCTCACCACCCACAAGGTGGGGGATATCGAGGCCGCGCGGCGCATCGTTGGCTTCTACCGCAAGCGCTGGACCATCGAGCAGCTGTTCAGGACCGCCAAGAGCAAAGGCTTCCAGATCGAAGCCCTGCGCCAGCAAGAGGGGCCGTTGCAAAAGCTGGTGACGGCCATTTTCATCGCAGCCATCACCACGATGCAGCTTGTGGCGGAACGCGATGGCGCTGCCGGGCGGCCGCTGGCGGACGCCCTCGATGACGATGACATGCCAGCCCTCGAGAAGGTTTGCGAGAGCCTCGAAGGCAAAACCCAAAAACAGAAAAATCCGCATTCCAAAGGCTCGCTTGCTTACGCCGCATGGGTCTTTGCGCGGCTCGGCGGCTGGACCGGCTATTACGGAAAGCCTGGTCCCGTCGTAATGCTCAGGGGCTTGACCGAATTCCAAGCCATCAAACATGGATGGAACCTCCGAGATGTGTGAATATCGTAGCCCAATGGGAGAGGGACAGGGTGAGGGGCGTTGCGCTCGATCCTGGTATCTCAACCGCGTGAATATGCGCGCCGAGGCGCACTCGAGCCTTCAACCGGCCCTGGCCCCGTGAGAGCCGCCGCTAAAACGGCTGCTCTTGCGGCGCTCTCAACCGTGCCTTAAGCGGATTGCGCCGGCCGGTTTGCCGAAAGCCGCCGGTCCTTTTTGGGGTTTTTCACTTTGCCCTGGCCAGTGGGTCCCGGCCGGTTCTTGGCGAGACGCTTATCGCTGGCAATGTCCTTCACGCGGCCTTGGCCGGTGGGCCCGGATCGATTTTTTGCCAAGCGCCTGTCGTGCGAGGGATCCTTTACGCGGCCTTGACCTCCCGCCTTCACCTCTACAACGGCGGCCGCCGTCGTTGCTGCCGATTTCCTGCTCATACGCTTGGCCCTTTTCACGCCGTCCTTTTTTCCGGCTGATATCTAGATCTGCATCCCGATCCCACTTAACGAATTACCTTACGGGAAGCAATAAGAAACATGGCCGGCAGTCCAATTTCATCGCCGGATCGAAATTGCGCGCGAATTTCCACGCTATCCAGCCGCGATTATCGCTCTTGCTTTATTAAAATCGCCGCGGCCGCACGGCATGAAGAATAAATTTGCGGCTGCGGCTGCGGTATTATGATAAAATATCAATAGTATAGCAAAGCTAGCGATGATTTGCTTAGCTTATGTTGCAAATTACGGAAAATAGGCACGCTGTAGACGATAACGAACCGGCGCAAGGTGAAGCCATGCGAAAAATCCTCTTCGATTTCGGCCCGGTCAAGCTTGAGGCTGCACTGCTGGCGACGCCCACTGCGGATGCGATCTGGGGCGCGCTTCCTTTCGAGGGCGCGGTCTTAACCTGGGGCGAGGAAGTCTACTTCGATATTCCCGTCGCCGTCCGCCGGGAGAGGAACGCACGCGCGTTCGTTCAGGCCGGCGAGATCGCCTATTGGCCCGACGGCAACGCCATCGCGATTGGGTTCGGGCGCACACCCATCTCGGCGCCCGGCGAAATCCGCCTCGCCAGCCCGTGCAACATTTGGGCGAAGGCGCTCAGTGATGTGCGGGTGCTGAAGGGCGTTGCGGCTGGAACGAGGGTCTCCGTTACCGCGGCAGGTTAAAGCAGTTTCAGCGAAATCCGAGTCGCCGTCATTCGCGGCTGTCATCCCGGAACCGCCGCAGGCGGTATCCGGGATCTTGCAAGATCCACAGCGTCCGTAAAGATCCCGGATACGGCGCGAAGGGCGCCGTTCCGGGATGACAACAGGGGGCGGGCGAACTACTCAAGCGGATGCGGTATCACTGATGTTGCAATGGATCGCCACGGCGGCCAAGGCCGCCTCGCGATGACGGCGCGTCCGATTAAACGCACGGCGCGCTAGAGTAGGCGCTTGTACCAGGGGCGGCGCGGGACTGGTGAAGTTGCGGCAGAGTGACCGGCTATGGCTGCCGCAGCTTCCAC
>JBKQOR010000038.1:0-3898 GCA_052145435.1 Rhodomicrobium sp.
GCGATGGCCATCGCGCAGGCCTTTTTCATCTCCTCGTTGATCGCCGTTGCGCCAGCGTCGAGCGCGCCCCGGAACAGGAATGGAAAACACAGGACGTTGTTGACCTGGTTCGGGTAATCCGAGCGGCCCGTCGCGATGATGGCATCGGGGCGCACGGCTTTCACGTCCTCCGGCATAATCTCGGGCGTTGGATTGGCGAGCGCCATGACGATGGGGCGCTCCGCCATGGTCTTGACCGCCTCCGCGGTGAGCACGCCCGGCGCGGAAAGCCCAAGGAAAATATCGGCTCCGGCGAGGGTTTCCGCCAGGCGGCGGAACGGGGTGTTCCTGGCATAGCGGGCAAGATAGGGGTTCATTTCCTCCGTGCGGCCGTCATAGACGACGCCAACGCGGTCGGTGACGAAAACATGCTCGCGCTTGAGCCCGAGGCTTAGGAGAAGATTGAGGCAGGCCAGCGCCGCCGCCCCGCCGCCGCATGCCGCTAACCGCACGCCGCCGATGTCCTTGCCGGCGACTTTAAGCGCGTTCAGGATCGCCGCCGCGACCACGATCGCGGTGCCGTGCTGATCGTCGTGCATGACGGGGATGTTCATGCGCTCGCGCAGCTTGTGCTCGATCTCGAAGCACTCCGGCGCCTTGATGTCCTCGAGATTGATGGCGCCGAAGGTCGGCTCCAGCGCCGCGACCGCATCCACGAAACGCTCCGGGTCTTTCGCATCGACCTCGATGTCGAACACGTCGATGCCCGCGAACTTTTTGAAGAGAACCGCCTTGCCTTCCATGACGGGCTTCGAGGCAAGGGGGCCGATATTGCCGAGGCCGAGCACGGCAGTGCCGTTGGTGATCACGCCGACGAGGTTCGCGCGTGCGGTGAGCCGCGCCGCGGCGCGTGGGTCGGCAACGATTTCATCGCAGGCAAACGCCACGCCCGGCGAGTAAGCAAGCGACAGATCTCGCTGCGTCGCGAGCGGTTTTGTAGGGCAGATCGAGAGCTTACCCGCGGGGTCCGCCTCGTGATATTCGATGGCGCTTTCTTTCAAATCTTTCGCCATGGCGCTCCTCGATCGCTGCCTTGTTTCAATAGAAAGTTAGGCCGGTTATCCGCGTCCCTGTCAACTGGTAAGCGAGTTGCTTCTAAGCACGCATTCATTGGCAGTCCAACGAACGCCAGCTTGGAATCTTTTGTTTTCGCGGGCTGCATCGAGAGCGAAGCTTGACAGCCCGGACGGCATCCGTGACTTTCGCGATCGCCTGCGTCCGCGCTAAGGAATAAAGAAGATGTTGATGAGACCGAAGCATGCTGCAATTGCGATTATTGTTATTTTCGCCGGCTTGCTTGCCTTAGAAATGCTGCTCGCGCTGGGTTTTCCTATCGGGAGGTTTGCCTGGGGCGGCTACTATACGATAGTGCCCATTGAGCTGCGCATCGCCAGTGTCGTTGCAATGGCGTTCTACGCCATCGCTATGGTCATCGTGCTCGCAACCGCGAAGATGATAGCAGTATCCGCCGAGTCACGTTTCGTTCGCTATGGGATTTGGGCGTTAACGCTCTTGTTTTCTCTGGCCACGGTTATGAACCTCGCATCGCAAAGCCCTTACGAGCGTCTTCTCATGACGCCAATAGCACTCATACTCAGTATCCTTTGTTTTACCCTTGCGCGGCGATATCCCGCGGCACCCGGCCGCTGCATGGGTCAGCAGCAATTAGGCAAATCCAGGTAATAAGGGTCCGGGGACAGTCTACCGCCCTTATTTTCCGTCCCCACGTTCACGCAGACAGCCCGCAAGCTAGCGTATCGGGAACAGAGGCTCATGAACAACATCGCCGGAACAAGTCCGGAAAGCTTCGCGGCCTATCTCGCGAAGGCGCTCATCGCCAAGAAAGGCTACCGGCCGGGCACGGTGCCTGAAGCGCATGCGCTATTCGAGCATTGCGATGCGGTGCTGACGCAGGCGGACGGATTGACGCTTTCAATCGTGGCTATCGTCGACCGCGAGAGCGATCCTTCCCGCCGGTTCGGCCTCAGCCAAGAAGCGCTGGAGAAAATTGGAACGGATTGCCTGCGTTACACCGGCAGGGCAGGTTATAGGAAGCTGCCCGTTTTCATCACGGTTATCGAAGCGGGCGCGGCACCGGTGCCAGAAGAGGAGATAGCCCGCCTCGCCCCGTTGAAAAGCCGCTCGCTTTTTTCGAAGGTGAGGATCTCGGCCTTTGCGCTCGACAGCTCCACGCAGGAGATTTGGGGCAACGCCCCGCTTCTCGGCCGCTGGATGCGCTCCTTCCTGCGGGGCCGCCTTATGGACAAGCCGCGCCTCGGCCACGCCGAACTCATGCCAAAGCCGCCGGCGGCAATGCCCGAGCATCGCCCGTTCCTTCTGACTTATAGCCTTCTCGCGCTCCTTTTGGCGGCCTTCGCAGGCGAATATGTCTTCCGCGTCAGCCCGGAAAGCGGGCTCTTGGACCCCAGCATTAAAACGCTGGTCGCGCTCGGCGCTCTCGACAAGAGCCTTGTGCTCGAAGGCGGCGAGTGGTGGCGCCTGTTCTCCGCGCCGCTCCTGCATGGCGGGCTTATGCACATCGCCTTCAACGGCATCGCGCTGTTCTTTGCCGGTGCGGTCCTCGAAAACGTCATCGGCCGCGCATGGTTCGCCGCCGTGTTCGCGCTCAGCGGCGTGACGGGCGGTGCGATGTCGCTCGTCATCAATCCAGCTACGCTCATATCGGTCGGCGCATCGGGCGCCATCATGGGCTTGTTCGCGGCGGCCTTTGCGGTGAGCTACCGCTATCCAACCGCCTCGCCGATGCGCACTTTCTTGCAGTCGGGCTCGCTGCGCGTGCTTATCCCGTCCATGCTGCCGCTGTTCGATGGCCTTTTCGGCCAAAGGATCGATTACGCGGCCCATCTCGGCGGCGCGATTGGCGGCGTTGCGCTGGGTTTGGCTTTGGTGGCCGTCTGGCAACGGGAGGAGAGGCTGCCGCCCTACCGCAAGCTCGCCTGGCTTTTGGCCGCCGCCGGTCTGGCCGGCGCGCTTTATAGCGGCGCGCAAATAGCAAACGGCTACGCCCAATTCGATCTTGACGCGAACCTCATCCCCGCGGCGGAGCTTCCGCAGGATACGGCGGCCGCGAAAGCGAAATCTGCGAGCCTCGTTGCGTCCTATCCGCGCGATCCGCGCTCGCATATGTACCGGGCGCTTGCGCTCATGGACGAAGGCGAAAGCGCGGGCGCGGAGCGAGAATGGAAGGCCGCGCTCGCCGAGGGCAAAATGCTGCACGCGTTCTTCAAGCCGGAGCTTGAGGAGTTCATCCGCGCAAATTTCGCAGCAACGCTGAAGGAGAACGGCAAGGAGGCCGAAGCCCTGGAGACGGCGAAACCTGTTTGCGCTACGGCAAGCGATATCCGCGGCGAGTTGGCGAAAGAGGGGCTTTGCCCCTAGCCCCATACCGGGCCTCCGTTTGTCATCCCGTGCGCACTGCGGCATGAAATGACGCTGTGCAGACACGGAATCTTAAAAGGTGCCTGTATCCGTAACGATCCCGCGTCTGCAGCGCACCACTTCGTGCTGCGCCGCGCACGGGATGACAACACCGGACGGTGAAGCAACCGACCGGATTTCGTAGGACACAATAGCAACATCACAAGCCAAGGCGTAGCAACCAGCGGCGCCTGCCGGAGCCCATGCGTCTCCCAGGGCAAGCGCCGCTGCGGTCATGCGCGCCGATGCCTACATCGTGACGGCCGCATCCGTGCTCATCATGGACGGCCCTGGACGCTTAAGTGCTCGCCCGGCGAAACCTTGGTCGCGCCGGCTCTGGCGGAAAGCGTGCTGCCGACACGGAAGCCGATATTGTTGTTCCGGTTATCGGGGGTGTTCCTGTTGCGGGAGGCGGAGCGGG
>JBKQOR010000039.1:0-22163 GCA_052145435.1 Rhodomicrobium sp.
GAAAACGCCTTTGGGTCGTCATTTCTGCCGTCAGAAAGGTGCACTGTCCGCTTCATGAGACGGTTCGTAACCGATCCGCCCACGCCCCGCTACGCGTATTCGAAGGGCCTCGGAGCACCGCTTACCCTAAATGTATGGCTTGCGATACTGGTCCCCGCCTGAGCCAGACACGCTGGGAGATCCGCGAATGTGGAGGCTTTCGGACACCGGCCCCAGAGGCTGTTAAACCGTTCCGCATGGGCCGGTATCCGAAAGCCTCCACATGATCAGGCTTGGCACGCGCCCTAACACTTGTTCTGCTTCAGGATTCCCTAAGCCGGCATTCGGCGCATGTGTCATGTTCGCAAGCCCAAAGAGCGCATTTGGCCCAGTCTTTCGAGCCGCCATATTTCGGGCTATTCCGTAGCTCGGTGGTAAGCAGACCGATTGAAAACGCCGTCGGGTCGCTGAGCGTAAGCGGATGTGGCGCAGCTCTGGCTACACTACAATTTCGAGAACAGCTTGGTATATGGATCGCGCGCTCTTAAGTGTTCATTCCATCACCTCCCGCGCGGCTTGGCCCGCGAGACCGGAGCTGCCGACGCGGGATCGTCGGGCCAGGGGTGCCGCGGATAGCGCCCTTTCATCTCGGCCTTAACCGCCGTCCACGATCCCTTCCAGAAGCCCGGAAGATCGCGCGTGATCTGTAGAGGCCGGTGCGCCGGCGAGAGCAGATACAGTGTGAGCGGCAGCTTGCCGCTGGCGATCGAAGGATGTTGCGTCAGCCCAAACAACTCCTGCACGCGGATGTGCAGGGCGGGTGCGCCCGCCGTCTCGTAATCGATGGCGTGACGATTGCCCGTGGGCGCCTCGAAATGCGTCGGAGCCTCTTCCTCCAAGCGCCGCTTCAAGTTCCATGGCAGCAGCGCATCGAGCGCCGCGCCGAGGTCATCGGCGCCGATCTCGGAGAGCTTCGTCTTCCCGGCTATGAATGGGGCAAGCCACTCCGCGGCTGTCTTGGCAAGCGCCTCATCGGTCAGGTCCGGCCACTCGTCCTCTCCGGCCGCGCGCAAGAAACCGGCCCGGCCACGGAGCTGGATTTGCACCTTGCTCCACGGCAGGCGGCTCAGTCCGTGCTTCGCTAGCCCTTCTGCCAAGAGACGCGCGGTTTCCTCGCCCGGCATCACAGGCCGGGGCTCGTTCGCAAGCAAAATGGCGTCGAGCCGGCGGACACGGCGCGACCTCAGCGCAGCTGCGGCTTGATCGAATTCGATCTCGTCCTTCTCGCGGATGCGATGGCTGGCGGCGGCAAGAATGTCCGCTTCATCGGCTGCGGCCGCGAGCAGGATGCGCGCCGACGACGCCGATCCTGACAGCTCCGCAACGGCCAGGAAGGGCGACCCGGCCAAAGGATGCGCCGGATCGAGGTTGGCGCCGCGGCCATTGGCGAGGAGGAACTGGCCGGAGCCCCCTCGTGCTTTGCCGATGCGCTCCGGAAAGGCGAGCGCCAGCATGCACGCAATTGGCATGTCCTCACGAGGCTCTCGGCCCACGCGGCCCGCGCTTGCCAACCGGGCCCAGCCGGCCGCCAGCTTTCGCATCTCGCTGGCCCGGCGCGAGCGGTCACGGCGGAAACCTTCCAGCCGACGGGCGAGATCGGCATCGTTGCCGCCAAGTCCGCGCTCTACCATAACCGCGGCGATTTCGGCAGCCTCCTCCGCATGGCCGGTCCCGGCTGCAAAAATCACCATGCGGGCAAGCCGGGGTGGCAAAGGCAGCGACCGTAGCCGCTTTCCCATGGGCGTGATGCGGCCTTTCGGGTCGAGCGCTTCCAGCTCCGTCAGCTCCTCGCGCGCGGCGTCGATGGCGGCGGCCGGCGGCGGATCGATCCAAGACAGCAAGAGCGGATCGGCCGTTCCCCATTCCGCGCAGTCGAGCAGCAAGCCCGCAAGATCGGCGGAGCGAATCTCGGGCTCGGGATAAGCGGGCAGGCTCCGCGTTTGCGGCTCGTCCCACAGGCGAAAGCAGACGCCGGGCTCGGTACGGCCGGCGCGGCCCCTCCGCTGATCGGCGGCGGCACGGGAGACGCGCGCAGTTTCGAGCCGCGTCACGCCGGCGTCCGGCTCGAAACGCGGAACCCGCGCAAGACCGCTGTCGATGACCACGCGCACGCCCTCGATGGTGATCGACGTCTCGGCGATCGAGGTCGCGAGCACCACCTTGCGCAGGCCCTTGGGCGCTGGCTCGAGCGCAAGGTCCTGCGCCTTCATATCCATTGCGCCGTAAAGGGGGGCAAACACGATTCCCGGATCGCTAATGCGCTCCTTCAGCCGCTCGAGGGTCCGCCGGATCTCGCCCTGGCCCGGCAGGAACGCCAGGATCGAACCGGATTGCACGGCCAAGGCCTGCATCACCGCGTCCGCCATTTGATCCTCGATGCGCGCGTTGGCGTCGCGGCCGAGATAACGCGTCTCGACCGGGAACGCGCGGCCTTCGCTGGCGATGACGGGAGCATGTCCTAGAAGTTGCGCGACCCGCGCACCGTCTAGCGTCGCCGACATCGGCAGGATGCGCAGGTCATCCCGGAGGCCGCACTGGCAGTCGAGTGCCAGGGCAAGCCCCAGATCGGCATCGAGCGAGCGCTCATGGAACTCGTCGAACAGCAGCGCGCCGATGCCGGAAAGCTCGGGA
Source organism: Rhodomicrobium sp. (assembly GCA_052145435.1). Classification (GTDB taxonomy): domain Bacteria; phylum Pseudomonadota; class Alphaproteobacteria; order Rhizobiales; family Rhodomicrobiaceae; genus Rhodomicrobium. The sequence goes on from JBKQOR010000039.1 coordinate 2,671, forward strand.
TCATCGAGGATCATGCGGGTGAAGACGCCCTCGGTGATGACCTCGATACGTGTCTTCGGCCCTGATTTCGAGACCATCCGCGCGCGCAATCCGATCCGCTCTCCGACTGCCTCTCGCAAGGAGTACGCCATGCGCTCCGCGGCTGCCCGCGCGGCAATGCGGCGCGGTTCCAGCACCAGAATCTTCCGGCCCTTAAGCCAGCTTTCGTCCATCAACGCGAGTGGGACGCGTGTCGTCTTGCCGGCGCCGGGTGAGGCAACGAGGACGGCCGATGCGCGCGCGGCCAAGGTGTCGCGCAATTCGTCCAGGACGGCGTCAATCGGAAGCGGTGTGGCAAACTGCATGGCGGTTGTATCCAGCGGCCACCTCCGTGCCGCAAGCACAATCTCCGCCGAACATCAAGCGTACGGAATCGCGCGCAAGAAGGCCGGGGTGTGGATTGCGAAGTGACAGGCCGGCACCGGGCATGCATGATCGGAGATGCGGATTAGCCGCCTATGTTAGCTAATGAGGGGAAAGCTCACGTTGCGCGACAGCGATCGCGATTACCGAATTTGTGCCCGAACTTCGAATTCACCATTTTGCGGAGTGGTGCGCGCCTGTCGCGTAACGACTTCGTGCTCTGACCCCTTTGACCGAAACGCCCCATTTCCAGCGATTCCGCAGTTGGGTTATAATCCGGCCTATTGGATTTGCCTTGATCCGGCTGGCTATCCTCGCTGTTGGCTTTAGCGGGCCATCGCTTTGAACTATGTCATCGTCAAGGGGCGGATTCGCCGCTTGCAATATCGAGAAAGGCCGTCGCCATCCTATGCCCATTGACCCCGTCCGCTACGTTTCTCCGGTCTATCGCCCGCCGAGCGAATCGGACTCGCTGATCCTGCCGGTGACCGACGACTGTTCCTGGAATCGCTGCACCTTCTGCGAAATGTATTCCTCCCCGCAGAAGCGTTTCCGCCCGCGAGCCGAGGAGGAAGTGCTCGAAAGCATCCGGCGTTGCGGCGAAGAGTTTGGGAGTGATGTCAAGCGTGTTTTCCTCGCCGATGGCGACGCGCTGACGCTCTCCACACGCCGCCTTTTGATAGTGCTGGAAGCCATCCGCCGCGAACTGCCCTCCGTGCGGCGGGTGTCGAGCTATTGCCTGCCGCGCAACCTGCGTAACAAATCGCCGGCTGAGCTTAAGGAACTAGCCACGCTTGGCCTCTCGCTCGTCTATGTGGGCGCCGAGTCGGGCGATGACGAAGTGCTCGCCCGGGTGAACAAAGGGGAGACATTTGCGACAACGCTCGAGGCACTTGGAAAGCTCGGCGAGGCAGGGATCAAGCGCTCGGTGATGATCCTCAATGGCCTTGGCGGGCAGGCGCTGTCGCAGCAGCATGCGATGAACTCGGCGGCGCTGATGAACGCCGCTCAGCCTCAGTTTCTCGCCACCTTGGTCGTGAGCTTTCCCCAGGGGGAGGAGCGGCTGCGCGCCAATTTTCCAGATTGGGAGCCGCTCAGCGTGCTGGCCCTGATGCAGGAAATGGAAGCGTTCGTTTCCGCGCTGACATTGAAGCAAACCATATTTAGGAGCGACCACGCCTCGAACTGGCTGATCCTGAAAGGCAGGCTGGGGGCGGATAAGCCGCGGCTCTTGCACGAATTGCGCAGCGCCATTGCCTCGCCTGAAGCGGCCGGGCTGCGGCCCGGCTGGGCGCGGGGCCTGTAGCGGCGGCAGTTGGCGGGGACTTTAAGATCACTTTTTTCTAGCCGCCTACACTTCCGAGGCTGACCCGAACCGGGCCTTGAGAAGCACGGTTCTTGCCCCTGTCTTTGGGTACGTTCCCAGCTGAGGACGATCTGGTCCATACTCAAGCAGGCGAGTAAACGAGAACGCCATCGATGTGCCTGACTTCCGGATTTGAGACTATCGACAGCCGGCCGGTGAAAATATGTAGTTAATGCGCAACACCCTTCCGGCGAAATCATATGGTGCCGAAGTCCAAGCTTGGTGTTTGCGGCTACTACCAAATAAAGAGATAAGAAGCGAGAACGGGTACGGTAGTTTTGCGTCACATTCGCGGTTTCTAATGAGTAACTGAAGATCTCAGCCCTTTTAAAAGCCCCGCGTCACGATTACGGCGCCTGGCCAATCGATTCGAGGACGCTTATGCTGACGATTTGCGAGGTGCGCCTGTATAAAACTCCCGCTGTCTCTGCTAACGGGTACCTTCCGTGGAAAGCCAAACGAGGCACGGCCATGTTCGATGCCACAAACAGCAGGCTTCGCTTCGGGGCGGCACCGTGTCTGGAAGCGTTGGTCGATCTTCCCACCTATTTTATCACCCTGCATGGCCCGGGATATTCTGGCTTTTCCGACGTGGCGCCGGCCATCAAATGGCAGATCAGCCCCGACCCCGGGAAATTCGATCTCTCGGTAACTGCTGGGCTTGGCTTGCCGGCTGGCGCGAAGCGAATTTCCGGGCCCGGCACTCAGCCTTATTTGCAATTTCCTTGGTCGCGGGACCTTGGTGAGGGCTGGGCATTAGGCGGCATGCTCTCGGAGTATTTTCACCCCTCGGACGCCGCCGATAAGCTCACTACCGAAACCACCTTCGTCATCTCGAAAAAAATCACCGGGCGAACAAGCCTATTTGTCGAATATGCCGGCGATTACCCCGAGCATAGCGCATAGCAGCCCAAGCCAATTATTAAACTCAGGTGTCACCTATCAATTGTCCCGCACCGAACAGATCGATCTACACTTGGCCTTTGGGCTGGACCACAACGCGCCGGATTACATCGCCGGCGCTGGCAATTCATTCCGGCTGGACGGCCTCTTCTAGACAGAGTGCGCACAAGTCGCAGAAGAGGCAGCCTCGGAAAGAGGGCCTTTGCGGGCGCTGAAAGACCGGTCATGACCTCTAGCCGTCATGGTGCCGTTCCGCCACAGGTGAGACGTTTTGGACCTGATTCACCAGGTCGTCGAATGTTACTTGCCTTTGAGCCCATCACGAAAGGCAATTGCTTCAAGCTCCACCCGGACGGCGTCCATAACAGGAACCACTGGCCGTGCTTCGAATACAAAAGCAGGGAAGGTCGAGCAGACCTTGTGAACAGTCAACGGATCATCGCAGTCCACCAACATATACCCACCCCAATCGCCTACTCGCACCACGAAGACCTAGATCTTGAAATTGGCGGGCGCCTGCCATTGAGTAAAAACCTCCAGGATCCGCTTCTGGGCATTCTCGTACTCCATCGGTGATCCTTGCGGACGTTCGAACCAGCTGATCATATACTTCATTGGCATTTGAATCCTCCGTTTGGTTTCAGGCCTTCTGTCGAGGTGGGCGCGCCCCAATGGCCGGGCTCACACCATCACGATGCCCGCAAAGCCTCACCTACAACCGGTGCCCGCGCAAAGTGTTGCAGAAATACTCAACGTAATCTGATCAATTGTCGTTGTGATGGCAGTTCTTGGCCCAACCTCTCCGTTTGAGCCCATCTTTCGATCCGTCAGCAAAGCGATCAGAAAGCCGCCATCCGAGGTAAAAAGAGATCCACTTCGAGATCGTCTCAAGTGGGTCGGGAGACGAGTTCGAGGAATCCGAACATAAGAGGGTCGATCCTTCCAGACCGGACGTTGGCAACCCGATTTAAGTCCAGCGGTGGGTAGATTTAAATTCATCCGAAGCGGGTGAACGTTTTTGCGCGCCAAAATCCTTCGGCACCGGTCGAGTATCGTCGCCGATTTGGCCCATCTCGTCCACAGCCTGCACCTCGCCTTCGACGAAGAAGCTGCACACAAGGCACTTCAGTTCGCCAGCGCCCCCCATACCCAGGTGATAAAGTTATTCGAAAAGCCATACCGAAATACCCTTAGTCAAAGGGGCGGAATGCGCACGCGCGCCCGCACGCGCTCGGTTTGGATGCGGGCGGCCTTGCTCTTATAAGCCTGCTCGAAAAAGCGCTCGCGCAGGGCCGCAAGGCTCAAGCCCAGGGCGTACTCCGGCGCGCCTTCCTTCGGCCAGAATACGCGCGAACCGATGCGATCCATGTTCGAGGCGACGGCGCTCTTCACGGCATCGTTTGAGGCTTGGAATGCTTTGATGCCCTCCTCGAGCGGCAGGCGATCAAGAATGTTCCTGCCGGCTTGCTCGGCGGCTGCGTTGATCATCTCACCCAGGACCTCGTTTAGGAGCGGCACGGAGGTGACCGAGATGTTCGCGACCTGGGCAACGAAGGCCGTGGCGGCAGCCCGGACTTGCTGGGCCTTAAGCCCAAGTGCCCGGTTCCCGCTTCTGACACCGGCATCGAACTCTAAAAGCTCCGGCGTTGAGCCCTCGACAGTAAGCTTTGCGCCAAGCGGCACTGAGGGCTCGATCAGATCCTTTGGCACCATCGACTTTATCGAGCTTTTAAGCGCCTTGTCGATGTCCTCGCTCGCATAGTGTTCGGGGCTCCGCCTTGCCTCATCGAGCACCTTTTCGAGATTCCGGCTGAGCGCAATTAGGGGCAAGACGCGGCCCGGATCGCGCTTGAACCAGTCAACGAGAGCCTCCGAAAGCTCGATCGAAGCTTCGTAGCGGACTTTATCCTTGAGATGAGCCTCAAGCCGTTTTTGAACGCTCGGCTCCCACTCACCCGCTGACTTGGTGTAGGAAAAGCCGATCGAAGCCGTGACGGCAACGCCGAATATCACGTTCTGAAGCGCGCTGCGAAATGCAAGGCTCTCCGTCAGCAGCCTTGGCCGCGACGTAATCCAGGTCATCGCCAAGATCGTGAACGCAAGGATGGCCCAGACAGACCACGGAACTTCGGAAACCGGGCTCAAAACCTCGTTTACCCTGACGGCGGCCAGCTCGTAGGTTGTAATGATGGAGCCTATCATCCCTCGCGCCGTTTCGCCTTGATCACTGAATCCGTTATAGGCGGCAAGGAACACAAACTGTGGGGTGATTGCGAGCATGGTCCACTTCGCGATTCGCCCAAGCTCGCTCCAAAACGCGGACGTTGCTCGCAAGGCCATCCCCCAGATGATGCCCGCGAGCAGCCAAAGCCCGCCGACCCAGTCAGCGGCAATGACGGGCAGCACGGCAATTAGGCAACCGGCGCCGAAAAGCGTGAACCACAAGACGTTTGATAGCCCATAAAGGAAGAATGCGAGCACAACGGATGGCCGGTAGATCCTCCAGGACAAGCGCGACTTTTGTTTCTCGGCGTAGCGGTCCACTGCCATGAATTTGCGGAAGGCGAAGACCGGCGGGGCGATGGCGTAGCTATACGCCCGATCAATAGGCGATAAAGGCATGTGCATGAATAACCCCCCAATCTAAGCCGCTGCGCGGGGATAGGGTCTCAAAATTGAAGAGGCCTTTCAACTTGGTTTCGCGCCCTGTTCCAAGCGTTGTGCTGGGAGAGGCGCCAGCACTGGGGCCTCCGGCGACGGTGAGCTTCGGAAGGCGGCCTTCTTCAATCGCTCGGTGGATCGTTCGCCGCGAGACGGGCCACCGGTTCTGAAGTTCTGCGAAATCGGCGAAGCTCGCGCCATTCTGCGCGACGTCCTCCCGAAGCTGCGCTTTGATCTTGGACATTCGGTTTCCAACAATCCTAATGGCGCGAACCTGATCACGTCGATCTCGTATGGCACGATGCGCGTTGCAATGTCACGGCAAAACTGATTATAAGCATCCGGCTAAACGAGGGATTGTAGGGTTCCTTACCGGGACATCGATGGGCAAGCACAAAGAAGCGATTGTCGGATGGCGCCCGCAGTTTGCGGGAAGGCGTTGAGTTGAAGGCTACGAGATCGTGCCTTCGTCGGGTGTGAACGGCGCAGTCGTGCCAAAATCCAAGAAATATGAACGCGTGGGAACGCGAGGCTGGAAAAGTGGACTATATATTGATCTTGCGAACATTCGTTGCGGCGACTGGAAAAAGAACACCCAGAACATTTTCAATCGCTGGGGTGACTACCATGACGGTGAGGAGCCTCACCCCAGGAAGCCAATGGCGTCGACTGGCTTGGACGAGTTCCTAGAGGACGCCGATTTGCTGAATGCGTGCATGAGGCGGATCGCGGGTGCCGAGGATTTGGGCAACCCGGCGGACATGATCCTAATTCCCGACGCAAGCCCGGTCGAGATATAGGTTAACCTTGCCTCCAGCTAACTTGTGATCATGACATGGCACATGAGGCAGTTCGCGTGGCTTCAGCTTGCTGGTGCTGTGAGCGACGGGTTGACTTTTAGTAATTGCGAAGAGTGCGGAGCCTTCTTAATCCCCCAGCGAAATACTCGCCGCTATTGCGGAGATCCATGCCGGAAGAGAGCCAACCGCGGAAGAACGGCTTAAGCCACCTATAGGCCACCGAAAAGAATGATAGCCAAAGAGAGATTCATAAGCCACTGATTTCTATTTGAAAATAATGGTGAGCCCAGATGGATTCGAACCATCGACCCTCTGATTAAAAGTCAGATGCTCTACCGGCTGAGCTATGGGCTCTTAAAGCGTCGACGGCGGTCTGCACGGAAAAACCGTGACGACCATAAGTTGAAGGGCATTTTTGGTCAATAGGCGTCGGCACGCCTTTCGCCCCTCAGGATCATGTTAGGGCAGTTTCGAGGCTTATGAAAGGCATCGAGCGGAAGTGTTGGTGACACTCGATATGTCGGTTTTCCGCAGCACTCGAATTGTCCGGTTTGGCCCGGAGGGATTGTATCGGCGGCCACCATCTGGGCGCTTCCACGGCAGGCCGGAGCCGTTGCACAGCATCCCACGCGGGACAAGGCCGCTTGGGTTATTCGATCGGCTCTGGAACACCGGCCATAAGCGCACGCCCCTCAACACTTGCCGGCTGCCGCAACATGCAGCCCGAGGGCTCCTCGACATAATTAAGGTGCCGGCGGCAGCTATTGGGCGATCTCGCGGACGACTCGAAATCCGAGCGTCGGACGTTGGTGGCTGGGCGGGAAAGCATTGCGTACCGCACTACGCAATGCGTCCGCACCGCTCCGCCAAGAGCCGCCACGAGCGACACGGCGCGCGCAACTAGCCTCCTGCCAGCTGGAGCCGTCTGCCGGTGCCTTATCATAGTTTTCATGCCAGCAGTCCTGCACCCATTCCCAGACGTTGCCGGCCATGTCGTATAACCCCCACTTATTGGGCCGGTAGCGCCCAATGATCGACGTATCCCGGCCAACGCCATCGTCGCAGGTTTGGTATGCATAAGGCAGCACGCCCGCGCTTTTGTCGGCCCCGTTCGCGTATTCGCACAGCAGCTTCGCCTCGCTGCCCTCAAAGAAGTAGGGCGTTTCGGTTCCCGCGCGCGCCGCGTATTCCCATTCGGCCTCGGTCGCAAGCCTGTAGGTGGCGCCTGTCTTGCGGTTGAGCCACTGGAGATAACGGTCAGCGTCGCTCCAGGACACATCGGCCACGGGCTTTTGGTCGTCGCGCTTTAGGTCCCTGCAGTCGCCGTGACCCTCCCGCACACAGGCGGCCCATTCCCGATATGTGACTTCGTACTTGCCGATGGCGAACCTTTTGCCGATGGCAACGCGGTGGCGGGGCCCCTCATTTGCCCGATGCCCCTTTTCCTTCCCGTCCGACCCCATCTGGAACGAGCCGGCGCTCAGCACCACCAGCTCTGGACAGTAGGGACAATCCATCACCGCACCGCGAAGTCCGAGCGAGCGTTCCGCAGCGTTGGCTTTTTCGGTTCCCGCCCTCTTTGCATTGTTTGACGCGGGCTGCGCTTTTGTCTCTACTCCGGTAATAGTCAGCCTTTTCAGGAGCTGGTCGTAGTAGGACGGTATCTGCTCGCCGCAGGGCTGCCCGTCGCAGCTGAGCCCCAGGGCAGCCTCGTTGACGTTGAAGCGCAAATTCTGAGCTAATTCGCTGAGCGCCATGTCCTTGTTTTTGAGCAGCTTCAGGAGCTCCTCCGCGAAAACGGAATTCGGAGCATTCTTGGCTTCCTTTGCCGTCTGCCCCACTCCAGCGGAGAACATGATGAAGAGCTGGCGGGACGGAACCACGTACGGTCCCAATGTGACAGCGAGCTGGCCAGCGTCGAACGGGTTCTCGCGGCAGGCATCTAAGATGAAAATGCCGATCAAATCCTTGTTCTTGTCGGAGTCCCGCTTGGCGTCGGCAAGATCTTTGATCAAGGTTTGAAGTTCTATCGAGCTGCTTGTGAGCACGTCGAGCCTTTCCTGATCTGGCAATTTCCAATCGTATTTCGCATCCCGCGGCACCAAATAGTTGTTGCCTTTCAATTCAGCGCCGTGGCCGGCGAAATAGAACAAGACAACGTCGCCATTCTGGGCGCTTTCCAGGAGTTCTGTCCACTTTGCCAAGATAGCCGGCCTGCTGGTGTCGCCGCCGGGATCGGCTAGGAGGCTGACCGAATAGCCGTAATCATTCTTGAGCGTCTCCGCTATCGCGACCGCGTCTTTGTCCGGCTTGTCGAGATGGAGCTTGTGCTCGACGCCCAACCGGTCTCTATTAAGCACATCGTTGTAGGTATCGATGCCGACGACAAGCGCGCGGGGCTTCGCCGAGAGATCGCCGCTGCTCCAGAAAAAGCACAGCGCCAGCGCCAGCAGCAGATATCGCATTGGCTCTCCCCCCGTGTGGTTATTTAATCAGTCCTAGTCGAAAAGCGGGCGTGGGAAAAGACTTTTGATTTGCCGGCCGCGAGAATAAGATTAAAAATTGGCGCATAGGTTGTAACTAGGCGGGGATCGCATGTCAGTTGACGCAGGCGGTGGCGAGACCGCTCCCATAAAAAAGGCCATCGATATCGTTGGCTGGAACGCTAAGGGCAACGCCAGTTTCCAGGCCGAGAAATTCGAGAGCAGCCATCTTGCCCCGCTACGTTGCTGGCTGCCGGATTCAGGGCCGCTCGTCCGCATTTTGGAATCGAAACCTGTCCAAGCCGCCGTCGAGGGCTACGTCAACGCCCGCAAAGGGGCGATCGAAGAGAAAAAGCTCTATCAGCGCCTCAGCGGCGTGATGGGTGTGCCATTGTGGCTGGGGGCTGCCGTAGCCTTGGCGGTGGCGTTGATCCCGTCCGAAGTCGTTGGCGGGGCCGGCTTGGCGCTCGGTGCCGGCAGTTCCAAGGAAGAGATCGCCTGGGCGTGGCAGAACTTCGCGCCTTGGGCGGTCTACGCAGGGGTCATTGGCACCGCCATCTTAAGCCTCTTCTCAAGCCCCGCCGAACATTACCGCCGCTGGCAGCAGCATCGCGCGACCACCGAGGCGCTGCGCCGCGAGATCTTCAAGCGCGTGTTCGACCATCGCGAGCCAGGCGGCCGTGCCTTGGAGCTGCCGCTGAAGCTTGAGTATTTCCGGCGCTGGCAGGCCGAGCTGCAGCGCGAGTATTTCCGGCAGGAATGTGCGAAGAATGAGCGGTTGATCCGAAGGAGGCGGGGGCTGAACCACCTCTCAGTGGGCGTTTTCGTTTTGTTGGGCCTTGTTTTGGCCTCCAGCGCGATCGGGGGCTTGGACGAGCAGGGCATGCCCAGCGCTTTGCTGCGCGGTCCGCTCCTTTATGCGGCGCCGCAGCTCCGCTTCGCCGAAAAGTGGGGTTTAGACTACTGGCTGCTGCTGCTCGGTCTTTTGGCGGTCACGGCCATGGCGTTCTACTTCGCTCTCGGCGCGCTCAATGAAGCGAAACGGAACGCACCGCGCTATAGGAACATGTTGAACAATTTCGACGAGCTCTTGAAGGAGGGACCAGAGGACCGGTTGACCTTCGCACGCCAGGCTGCTGCGGAAGGCAAAGAAGGCGCCGTGAGAGACTACGCCGATCGTGTGCATTCTGTCATGACGCTTGAGATCAACGACTGGGTACGCCTGGCCGACCTCGACCAGGGCCGTGATGACCCGAGCTACTTCCGCCGTGGTGTGGCGTAGGGGCCTGGCTTGGCTGATGGCGCCTAGGGCAGGATTTCGTAAGTTGCGCAGAAGGATTTGGCATCGTTACCGTAAACGCTCGTTCCGTTACGCAATAAGTAGCCCTTTTCGATCGTCTGCCGCTCACCCCACGAAGCCGGGATATCCAGCCCTCCGGGCAGCTCCAACGCTTCGACCGTGCCTTTTGCCTTGAACACGGGGCCCCATTCGGTTTCTCCGGGGGCGCGGTCGTAAAGCCGCTCGAACGTCTCCGTGCGGATGACATAACGGTTGATGCTGCCTGCCGCATCGCGGAGCGGCTCGTTCCGCATGTCGAGGTTTGTGACGATCCAGTCGCCCGGTCTGGCCTCGTTTTTCGTCACCTCGCCCTGCCAGCGAGTCTCGACGGCGGTGGGTTCCAGGGCCCGGCAAGCGGCGACGCAGGATATCTTGCGCGCCCGGACTGGCGTCTGGCCAAGTGCGTCTGCTATGGCATCGAAGTCATCGGGCTTGAGTACCGCATCCGACACGAGCCGGCGTTGCTGCATCAGCCCAGTCTTTTCAATCGTGAACATCGCTTAGCTCTGACCTAGCTGGCCCCGGCAACGGCAAATCGTTGCACGCCGCAGTGATTAGCGCAAGCCCCGGGTGGATCGATGTTAGTGACACTCGATATTTCCGGCCCGGAAGCGATTACCGGCCGGCCCGTAACGCTCCACCTCCGCTTTCCATTATATTTTCGTTTGCCTAGTTCGAACGGCGGCCTGCAAATCCCGGGCTTCCCCCCCACATTCATGGGAAGCCCCGCGTCCGCAGGCCCCATTGCCCGCTTAGGAGAAAGCGATGATGCACCCAGGCCATCTCCAGTACCTGCCAATTCCCTGGCCGATCTATGCCTTGCTTTTCATTGCCCTCGGCATCCTCACGGTTTTCATCCAGATCGGGCTCATCCGATACGTCTATTCGCGCCTCGGCATCTCACCTGGAACGGCCATGTTCTTGCTCCTGGCAAGCTTGCTCGGCAGCTACGTGAATATCCCGATCGCGCATTTTCCTGACGAAACAGTCATTGTGGGACAGCGCGTCGATTACTTCGGAATGGAATACATCCTGCCAACCGAGGTTGACTGGCCGGGCACAATTATTGCGATCAATCTGGGTGGAGCCGTGATCCCCATACTGCTTTCTCTCTATTTGCTCGGCAAAAATCGCATCTGGCTGCCGGCCATCGCCGCTACCGCCGTGGTTAGCGCGGTATGCTTTATGGTAGCCAAGCCAGTGCAGGGGGCAGGGATCACCGTTCCGGTTTTCATTCCGCCCCTCGCCGCCTGTGGCATTTCCTGTGTCCTAGCCTGGAGCCAAGCTCCGGCCGTCGCTTATGTGAGCGGCTGTCTTGGCACATTGATCGGCGCCGATCTCATGAATCTCGGCAACATCCGGGGGCTTGGTACTCCGATTGCCTCGATCGGCGGAGCGGGAACCTTCGACGGAGTTTTCGTAACGGGCATTCTTGCGGTCGTGCTTGCGAGTATCGTCGGAGCCTTGAGCTCCGGAAGCACCGCGCACGATACGGCCTGACCGGATTCATATCGAATCCAGTTGAATGTCTCGCCGGTGCGCTGTTTACGATTTCCGTACAAAACCATGGTTGCTCTGCCGGTTTCTTTAAGGCGCCATCCTATGGAAAAGCGCCTTGCCAAAGCATTAAGCTGGCTAAGGCACTGGTTCTGCATGGAAAAAACTAAGGCAGCAGCGCCCATTCATATGCGCCATCCGGCCTCCTTTGGTTAATTCCGGACTGAAAATATATTTAACGGATTTTTTAAAGTGCACTTTTGGGAGTGAAATCGCGAAAAATCGCGATTTTTGCGGCGGGAAGATATTAAAAGCCGCCGCCGTTTACCATTCCAATATTAACTATGCTCAGGTGCTACGGAAATGAGCCCGGATATACTCGCCAAAACGTCATCGCGAGGCGGCTCTTGCCGCCGTGGCGATCCAGGAAAGCTTGCACCGCGTCGCGTCTATTGCCCCTGGATTGCCGCGGGGCGATGCCCCTCGCAATGACGGTGCGGGGTGCTTTTCCGCTTTATGTTGGCGCGTATGCGCGAAAGCGGGGAACCAGTAAACACTACGCTATATCAATGGCTTCGACCGCCTGGATTGCTGGATTCCCGCCTTCGCGGGAATGAAGGTTGCGCGCCTTGCAATGCTTCGGCAGTCGATTTATTCACACGCTCCTTCGCGGGAATGACGCCACCGTAGCTGCCGCCTAATCGCAAGGGGTCAGCGGCCGCAGCACGCCCCACTCCGTCAGTACGGCCTGGATTTCGGGCGCAACGAAATGGCGCGCGGCCTCCTGGTCGTAGCCTTCCTCGAGAAGCTCATCGTATTCGGTCAGCGCATGGCGCACGAAAGCCACCATCGAAAGCCAGGCCGCCGTTTGAGCCGAGGCGCAGTTCAGGCCGCGGCTGTCCATGGCGTGGTCCGCGATCGCGCCGGCCTCATAATCGGGGATACGCGGCGCTAAATGACGCAAGGCTTCTTCGATGTCGCTGCGTTTCGGCACCCAAACGGCCTTTTTAACAGGTGGGCTGCGCGCTTAGGCTATCATGGAGAAATACCTGTGGCAAAGTTGGCCTTCACAGAAGTGACACCTGACTGTAGTATCCAAACCGTGTTAGAGCGACGTCGTGCGAGCGTAGCCCCCAACTTAGCGGAAACCGTTGAGGAAAGGTTAACGTGACGGCATTGGCAGCGACTGCTGGGTCTCCGCCGGATAGCTTTCCGGCTCTCGTGCTTAACGCTGATTTTCAGCCTCTGAGCTACTACCCGCTTTCCCTTTGGAACTGGCAAGAAACGATCAAGGCGGTGTTCCTTGACCGCGTTAATATCGTGTCGTTTTACGATCGCGTTGTTCACAGTCCAAACTTCGAGATGAAGCTTCCGAGCGTCGTCTCGTTGAAGACCTTCGTGAGGCCAGCGCTTTATCCCGCTTTCACGCGTTTCAATGTCTTTCTGCGGGACCGGTTTCAATGTCAGTATTGCGGCTGCCCGCACGATCTGACCTTCGATCACGTCATTCCGCGCTCGCGCGGAGGCCAGACGCGCTGGGACAACGTCACCACCGCTTGCGCGCCCTGTAATTTGCGCAAGGGCGGAAAGATGCCCGTGAAGGCAAGAATGTTTCCGGCGCTGAAGCCCTACCGCCCGACGGTGCACGAGCTGCATCGCAACGGCCGGTACTTCCCGCCGAACTACCTGCACGAAAGCTGGCTCGACTATCTCTATTGGGATACCGAGCTGGAGCCGTAAGCCCGGCGGCCTTTCCCAAGCGCATCGCCACGGCGGTGCGCGCTTTGGCGCGCCCCGCGCCGCGGAAAGCTGCCGCCCGGCCGGACGAAAATGCGGCAATGCGCGATCGCCAATGCTGGCGGCCCTCCTGCCGGTTGCGGACCGTGACCTCAGGCGGCAATTGCAGCGGCCATCGCTTCCAGCTTGTCATCCAGCTCTTTGCCGATCGCGCTCACACCCTCGTCGTTGAATTGCGCGAACAGCGAAGAGGGGAGATCGTATGCGAGCTCGCCGGCGCCGGCAGCGTTTTCATACACAGCCACGCGCAGCGGCACATAAAGGCCGGCTTCTGGCTTACGGGCAACGATATGGCGTGCAATGGCGGCGTTGCCGATAACGAACATGACAACGCGCCCTGCGCTTCCGCCGGAGAGCCGGCCGGAATAATGGCTGTGATCGGCAACGAAGAAGGTCATAAAGCCGCTCGGGCCTGTAAGCGACTGAATGGCCGCTTCAAATTCCTCCAGGGTTTCAGCTTCGGCGAAGCGCGAGAAGTCTTGCGGCCGCCATGGGCCAAGCTGCTCCTCGAGTGCGCCCCGGAGTGCTTCGAAAGGCTTTCCGGTGGGTACGCGCACGTGGACCGTGCCGATGTGACTGACGGAAGCCATAGTTAGCCCTCCTTTGCGGCGACGGATCGCCTTTATGCCTCCGCGAGCACGCTGTGAATTTGCGCCACGACGGCAGCACCCTCCCCAACCGCCGCCGCAACACGCTTGGTCGAGCCGGCACGCACATCGCCGATGGCGAATACGCCACGCCTGCTGGTCTCAAGTGGCAGAGAGGGCCTGGAGCCCGCTCGACCCTCGCCAGGGCGATCCGCCCCTGTGATGACGAAGCCTTTTTTGTCCACCGCGACACAGCCATCGAGCCAGGAGGCGTTCGGATCGGCGCCTATGAAAAGAAAGAGGTGACGCAACGGACAGCTGCGGGTAGCCCCGGTCTCCCGCCTGCGGAAAACCGCCGCGGTGAGGCCCGTGACGCCGTCCCCTTCGAACGCAACCACATCGGTTCCCGTGTGCAGCTCCACATTGGGCAAGGCTGCGATCCGGTCGATGAGATATCGCGACATCGAGGCTTCCAAGCCCGGCCCGCGCACAACGAGATGCAACCGTTTCACCTTCGGCGCGAGAAACACCACGGCCTGTCCCGCGGAATTGCCGCCGCCCACAAGCGCCACTTCCTCGCCTTCGCAGAGCTTTGCTTCCACCGGCGAAGCCCAATAGGAAATACCCAGGCCCTCGAAAGCCGGAAGGTTTTCGATCGCGAGCCGGCGGTAGCGCGCACCGGAGGCGACTACGACCGTCCGGGCGCGCACCGGGCTGCCATTGGTAAGCTCCAGGCGCAAACTGCCGGTGTCCCAGCCGTTGCAATCGAGCCGCGTCACCTCAAGGGGAATTGCGATCTCCGCGCCGAATTTCAGCGCCTGATTGAAAGCCCGGCCGGCGAGCGCCATGCCGGAGATGCCGCTCGGAAAGCCAAGATAGTTCTCGATGCGCGCCGACGCGCCCGCTTGTCCGCCAAAAGCGCGCTGGTCGAGCACAAGCACGGAAAGTCCCTCGGACGCTGCATAGACCGCGGCGGCGAGCCCCGCAGGTCCGGCGCCTATTATGGCTACGTCATAGACCCTCTCCGGGTCGAGTTCGGGCGTTATGCCGAGGCACATGCCGGCTTCGGCATCCGTGGGCCGCTTTAAAACCGTCCCGTTCGGGCACAACATCAGCGGCAACTCGCCCGGAAGCACTCCGAAGCGCTCGACCACGGCGCGGCCGTCCGCGTCGCCGGCAGCGTCGAGCACAGTGTAAGGATAGCCATTGCGGCCGAGGAAGCCTTGCAGCCGGACGACGCCGGCCGTGCCTGGTGTGCCCACAAGCACGGACCCGGCCCCGCCCTCCTCAATAAGCCCCACCCGGCGGAGGATGAACGCCCGCATCACGATCTCGCCCACCTCGGCCGAGCCGATCATCAGCGCACGAACATGCGCCGCGTCGAACGGGAGCGCGGTGCAGCCTTCCGCGCCTGCGCGGCCGGTGGCAAGCGCCTCCCGGCCGGCGAGCTGGCTGACCTCGCCAGAGAATTGGCCGGCGGCGAGACTGACGATCGCAGCCTCGCGATCGAGCCCATCGCGGCGCACCACGCCGATCGAGCCCTTGAGCACGAGCCAGGCCGGAGCATTGCGCTCGCCGGCGCTGAAAACGGTCTCTCCGGGTGCAAAATCCCGCGCGGGGCCGCTCGCGAAGCGCTTGGCGGTCTCGATGTGGTCCGCGTTGAGCACGGGAAACATCTGGTGAGCACGAGTTGCAATGAGGGTCATCGGCACATCTCCTCGCGGCCTGCCCTGCCCTCTTCGAAGCGTGTGCAGCCGCTTTGCCATCCGCCGGTAAACCCTCTCCCGGCCTAAATGCCCCCGTTCGAGCGAAGTTCCGCAATGCGGCGGAAAGGCCTGAAGTTCCGTAGCGGCATCAAGCCAGGCAACGAGCGGGCTTGCGGCCATGGACTTCCAACCTTAGACTGTTACTCCGATCAGTTTGGGTCATAGCATGCTCGACGGAAAGTTCAGCCCGATCGCGCTCAATCCCACTCTGCGCGATGGTGTAGGAGCGAAGATGGGCCTAGAGGCGGCGATGACCGGAAACGATTGCCGCGCAGCTCGTGGAGCCGGAATGTGAGCGGCTCCTCACCCATGCCGGCAGAGCAGCGATCGAACCCGCTGATCGTTGGCATAAGCGGCGCGTCCGGCGCGATCTACGGCGTGCGTATGCTTGCGGTTCTCAAGGAGCTGGGCATCGAAACGCATCTCATCATGACGCATTCGGCACACATCACGCTCGCCGCGGAGACCGATTTGAAAGTCGTGGACGTCGAAAAGCTTGCGAGCGCCGTCTATGATAATCAGGAAATCGGCGCGGCGTGCTCCAGCGGATCGTTTCTGACCCGTGGAATGATCGTTGCCCCTTGCTCGGTGAAGTCGCTTTCGGAGATCGCATTTTGTCCAGGGGATAACCTTTTGTCCCGCGCCGCAGATGTTACTTTGAAAGAGAGGCGCCGGCTCGTTTTGCTGCTGCGGGAGACACCGCTTCATCTTGGGCATATCCGGAGCATGCTCGCAGCCACCGAAGCCGGTGCGATCGTCTACCCGCCCGTTCCCGCGTTCTATGCGCGCCCCAAAAGCCTCGAGGACATGGTCAACCACACCGTTGGGCGCGTGCTCGATCTTTTCGGGATAGACGTCAAGCTTGCTTCCCGCTGGACCGGCATTGGCTCCCAAAGCCAGTCTTGAGTGCAGCCTCCTTGAGCTCCAGGCAAAGCGGCAGGCGAATACCGATGGTTCACCTGCAATCCAGAATTGCCTGCCCGCAATGCGGCGGCCTCGTTGAAACCTTCGGCGCCGCTTAACGCTGCTGGCCTCAAAAAGAGCTTCCTTTGTGCGCCACCTTGTGTATCATACACAAGGCATCTAAGCGAGGGTATCGCACCATGCGCACAAATATCGATATCGACGATGCGCTGATCGGCGAGGTCATGAGGGTGGCGAACGTGAAAACGAAAAAAGAAGCCGTGCATCTGGCCTTGCGGGAATTTCTCAAGGTCAAGAAGAAGAAAGATTTGTTCGATCTTGCCGGCAAGATCGCCCTCGAAGACCGCTACGATCACAAAGCGCTGAGACATACGCGCTACGATGCTGATTGATACGAGCGTTCTTGTCCTGCTGTTCAGGGATCGCACAGGCGTGGTGACGCAGGCGCTGAGGGAACTGCTCGACGGCCGCGATTATCACCTCACGCGCTTCACCCAGATGGAGCTTCTACAAGGTGCACGCGACGAGAAGGAATGGCTGAGGCTCTCGGACTATCTCGCCGATCAAGATTATCTTGAGATGGACGATGAAAGCTGGGCTGCGGCAGCCCGGCTTTATTTCGACCTGCGCCGCCGCGGGCTAACTGTCCGAAGCGTTATCGACTGCTGCATCGCAGAAATCGCCTTGCGATACGGCACAACGCTCCTTCACAACGACCGCGACTTCGTGACCGTTGCCAAGCTGCGCGCGCTTAAACATATTGAGTTCAACACGGTTCCCGCGCCGGGCCTTCATGAGTCGGCGCAAACCCCATTACTTTAAGAAGAATTGCGCAGTTTCGCCAACTTTTGAATGGCGTTGATGATCTAAGGATGTCGATCATAATGTCGATTTTACAACTCGCCCTAACGGCGGCCCTCTCCTTCCTCGGCGTTCTAATTGCGCGATGGCAGCTCATATGTGCCAACGAAAAACTGCGCCATGATTTATACGATCGTCGCTTCTCCGTCTACATGGCATATCACGAGCTGCTCGTCGCAATCATGGAGGACGATGACGTTGAAGCCAAACACCGCAAAGCGGTTGCTGCCGGGGCACCAAGTCCGTTCTTGCTCGATTCCGATATCAAGGCTTACTTAGAAGAGCTGTACAAAGGAGCCTTTCGCATCCACACAAACGGTCCGCTCGTTCGCAACAACGTGGTTGGCGACACCAATAACGAATGGGCCTCAAAAGTTGACCGGCACGGGCAAGATAAGCTGAAATTCGGCAATCGGGTTGAAGAGTTGGCACAGAACTTCGAACGTTTCCTTCGCTTAGAAGACTTCGCGCGCTCCAATTTCTTCGTCCCTTGGTAAAGACGGTGGGAGGTGAAGCGAGACGGTGACGCCTACAACCTTCGCGAAAAAAGGCGCCTTAATCTCGAATCAGATTCTGCTTGAGACTTCGCGCCTTGCCCGGCGCTCACAGTGTGTCCCGGCGTGGCGAAAGGATGCTGACTATGGTTCAACTGCAATCGGCGATCACCTGCCCGGCGTGCGGTCACCGCTCTACCGAGACCATGCCCACCGATGCGTGCATCTATTTCTACCAGTGCAAGAGCTGCGGATTGGAAATGAAGCCCAAAAAAGGCCACTGCTGCGTCTTTTGCTCATATGGCGACGTGCCATGTCCGCCCATCCAGGAGGAACGTTGCGGCTGCTGCAGCGGTTCGCGCCCCGATTCTCCGCCAGACGGGTGACGGGCTCTTTCCCGCCCAAGGGATTTTCCTTGAAACTTGGGGCCTTGGCCACCAAGCTGCGCGGTAGGCTGTTTAGGCGCATGGGAACGTTTGAGGCATGACAGGCACAGGTCAGCAATTCATTATCGTGGGCGAGCGGACGAACGTCACAGGCTCCGCCAAGTTCCGCAAGCTGATCGAGGCGGGCGACTATGATTCAGCGCTTGCTGTCGCGCGCGAGCAGGTCGAAAGCGGCGCCAATGTCCTCGATGTCAACATGGACGAGGGGCTCCTCGATTCCGTAAAGGCGATGACCACGTTCCTCCATCTCATCGCCGCGGAACCTGATATTTCCCGCGTGCCGGTGATGATCGACTCCTCGAAATGGCCCGTGATCGAAGCTGGGCTCAAATGCGTCCAGGGCAAAGCAATCGTCAATTCGATCAGCTTGAAGGAGGGGGAGGCGGCCTTCCTCGCGCAAGCGCGCCGCGTCCAGCGCTATGGCGCCGCCGCCGTTGTCATGGCTTTCGACGAAACCGGCCAGGCCGATACCGCCCAGCGGAAATTCGCGATCTGCGAGCGCGCCTACCGGCTGCTTACCGGGAAAGCGGGCTTCGCGCCCGAGGATATCGTCTTCGACCCAAATGTCTTCGCGGTGGCAACCGGGATCGAGGAGCACAACAATTACGCCGCCGAGTTCATCGAGGCCACGCGCCGCATCCGGGCGGAACTTCCCCACGCCCATGTGTCGGGCGGCGTCTCGAACCTCTCTTTTGCCTTCCGCGGAAACGAGCCAGTCCGGCAGGCCATGCACACGGTCTTCCTCTATCACGCCATCGCCGCAGGCATGGACATGGGCATCGTCAATGCCGGCCAGCTTGGCGTCTATGACGACCTCGATCCCGGGCTGCGCGAACTCGCCGAGGATGTGGTGCTGAACCGGCGCCCGGACGCTACCGATCGCCTGCTGGAAGCGGCGGACCGGTTCAAGGGCGGCCTCTCCAAAAAGCAGGCTCCCGATCTCGCTTGGCGCGAGCGCCCGGTTGCCGAGCGTCTCAAACATGCACTCGTCCATGGAATCGCCGATTACATCGAGGCCGATTCAGAGGAGGCACGGGCTTCCGCGGCGCGCCCCCTGCACGTGATCGAAGGCCCCCTGATGGACGGCATGAACGTGGTGGGCGACCTCTTCGGTGCAGGCAAGATGTTTCTGCCTCAGGTCGTGAAGTCCGCGCGCGTCATGAAAAA